>NZ_JAYRKD010000004.1:0-291531 GCF_041905885.1 Dongia sp.
TTCTGCAAGCTCAAACACTTCAGGCGCATCGCCACTCGCTTCGACAAGCTCGCCAGGAACTTCCTCGCAGCCGTCGCTCTCGCCTCAACCCGCCTCTGGACCCGGTATTTATGAGTCCACTACCTAGCTCAGAAGTTCTGCGCCTCGACCGGCTTCTCGCGGCGGAAGAGGTGCTTCGGCCATTCGAAGAACACATCGAGGCCGAAGCGCCGCAGCACCAGCGCCATCACGATCGGCAGGAACAAGCCCGCCGCGGTGCAGGCGAGGAAGATCGGCCAGAAACTGTCCCAGCCGAACACCCGGACCAGGACCTGCCGCGTCAGCGACGAGAACACGACATGCGCGCAGTAGATCTCCAGCGAGAACTTGCCGAACAGGTTCAAGACCCAGTTCACCCCCGGCACATGCACCAGGAAGCGTGAGATCTGCAGGCAGGCGAGCACGCCGATGATCGAGGCCGGGATCGCGACCAGCTGGTATTTCGAGAAGCCGAGCGCGTCGGTGATCAGCACCGGCACCGCGATCGCCAGCGCGATCAGCACGCAGCCCATCACCGTCCCGAACGGAAATCCTTTCGCCCGCAGGATCCGGTTGAAGCCGATGCCGAACAGGAAGAACAGGAAGAGATAGGGCAGGCGCCGGATCTCCTCCGGGTCGAAGAAGGGAATGATCGCCAGGGCCAGGATCGAGATCGCGAAGGTGGTCTTCAACCCGCGCTTCAGCAGGAAATAGACCGCGACATAGTAGATGAACAGCGACTGCAGGAACCAGAGATGCGAGCCCGGCACGATGATCGTCAGCAGCACGTCGTTCAGGCTGCGGCTGTCGAATGCCGAGGGCTTCACATACCAGTAGATCGAATAGACATGGGCCCAGACGATGTAGGGCCAGACCACGCGCTGGGTCTTGCCGGTGAAATAGGCCTTCGGCCCTTTCCGGAGCGAGTATTCGACGAACAGGCCGGCGACGAACATCATCAGCGGCATGCGGATCATGTCGCCGACCGGGGTCCAGAAATCGAACAGACCCTTGGGCGTCAGCCCGGCATTGTTCATCGCCTGCAGGATGTGGAAGGTGACGACCGAGACCTCGGCCATGCCGCGGGCCATGTCGATCCAGGCAGTGCGCGACGGGGCCGCCGTCGCCTTGGGCAAGGGCCCCTGCTTCTCTGCCGCAACCGTGCTGACCATCCGATACTCCACCCGCAATGCGAGGGAGAATGCAGTGTTGCACTGCGGCAGACAAGATCAATCCGGTAGATTCCGCGCGGGAGACACCTCTCGCCGCTCACAATGCTGTAAAGCAATCGTCATCCCCGGGCTTGACCCGGGGATCTGGTTTCAAGTGGAGAGAGATGCCCGGGTCAGGCGCGGGCATGACGATTATGAGGTTTTCAGCGGATACATGAACTGGTTCCAGTAGCCGTCCGGCACCGGATGGCCGCCGACGCCATAGCCCGAGGGCCAGTTCTTGCCCGGCAGGTGATGGGTGCCGAAGACCTTGTCGAGCAGCGGGAAATGGACCGCGAAATTGACGTCGATCGCTTCCTTCTCGATGCCGTGGTGCCAATGGTGGAATTGCGGCGTCGCGATCACATGCTTCAGCGGGCCGAAGTCGAAGCGCACATTGGCATGCAGCAAGGTGGAATGGAGGAAGACGTAGAGGATATAGGCCTTGAGCGCCGTCTCCTCGAAACCCAGGGCATACATCGGGATGACGGTGAAGCCGCGCAAAGCCACGATCTCGAAGAGATGCATGCGCGAGCCCGCCATCCAGTCCATCGCCTGGGCCGAGTGATGCACCGCGTGGAACTTCCACAGGAAGGGGATCTGGTGGAACAACCGGTGCACCCAGTATTGCACAAGATCGGTCAGGAACATGATCTCGAGGAACTGCAGCCAGACCGGCTGGCTCGCCATCAGCGCGCGCAGCTCGGTCCATTGCGTGTTGGCGACCACGGTCAGCGCCGGCTTCAGCGAGAGATAGGTCAGCGACTGCACCAGCAGCGAGTTGACCAGGAAATAAAAGAGATCCGCACGCCAGTCCTGGCGGAAGATCGACTGCTCCTTCAACCGACCGAAGATCCGCTCCAGCGGAATAAAGATGATGCCGAGGAAGGCGAGGTTCATCAGGAACCAGTCGAGCCCGAAATAGACTCCGGTATCCAGCACGTCGCTGGTCTCCGCCTTGGATCCGCCGAGCAGGGTGGCGATCAGGATCCCGGTCACCGCGGTGAAGCCCATGATCTTCTGCCGGCGCAAGGCGAGGTTCAGCACCGCCAGCAGGAATCCCAAGATCAGCACGACGTGCAGCGCAAGCCGCACCAGCCCGACATCGAGCTGCTCGCGCAGCATCGGCGTGGTGAGGAGGTTCGGATAGCGGATGCAGAGCACGGTGATCAGGCCGGCCAGGGAACAGGCGAGCGCCAGAACCCCGCTGATCCAGCCGCTGCCGAATTTCCGCTCCTCGCGCTCCGATTGGAGATCGGCGCGCAAAGCCTGCCTGAGCTTACCCATGATTCCGTCCCCCAACATGCAGAGCCGAACTTGCAGATCTCGAAGCCATTCGCTTGACCTGCCCTAGACGCCTGCTCCGCAAGTCCGGTTCAAGTATTACAGCGGAATGAGGCCCGGCCGCGACGGTGATCCGACCGGTCGGTGATGCCGGTCACGCCGATCAGTTGATCCGGCTGCCGACCCGCTTGAGCGCCGGGGAAAAGTAGATCAGGAAGGGCCGGGCTACGAAGCGCTCCCGCGGCACGCTGCCCATTTCCGGCATGCGGCTGTCGTTGGAATTGTCCCGGTTGTCGCCCATCATGAAATAGGCATCCGCGGGCACCTGGAAGGGACCGACCTGGTCCAGGAAAGAGGCGTCGTCCTTCTCCAGGATCAGGTAACTGACGCCGCCGGGCAAGGTCTCGCGATATCGCATCATTTCCCCGAAGGTCTCGTCCGTGGCCGTACCTTCGGGCTTGCGCTCGACTTCGGCGCCGTTGATCCAGAGCCGTCCCGCCTTCATCTCGATGGTGTCGCCGGGCAGGCCGATCACCCGTTTGACGAAGTCGTCGCCGCGCGGCGTCTGGAAGATGGCGATCTCGCCGCGTTCCGGCGGATGCTCCCGGTAATAGTCCCGCCAGGCCCAGAAGTGGTCGCCGACCAGAAGGTTGGGCAGCATGCTGCCGGCAGGCGTGTTGTAGGCGCGGGCCAGCACCGACAACGCCGTCGCGCCGACCATCACCGCGAGGCCGAGTACTGCAGCCGGATAGAGCAGCCAGCTCCAGCCGCGCCGCACGCTGTTACTTCCGCACCACGACCAGGCAGTCGTGCTTCATCTGCTTGATGACCTCGCACTTGGCCGCGGCGGCGGCCTTATCGGCGAAGGGTCCGGCCTGGATGCGGTGATAGACTCCCTTGGTGCCGAGATCGACCGATTCCACGGTCAGCACCAGGCCGTCGAGCTGCATGCCCAGGGCCTTCTGCAGCCGGCTCCATTCGGGAGTCGCCTCGTCGGCATTCTTCACCGCCGCCAGCTGGATGCGGATGCCGGGAATGACCTCGCCGACCTTGCCGATCACGCCTTCGCTCTGCGCCGGTGCCGCGATCAGCGGCGTGCCCGCCGCGCGCCAGGACTGGACCATGCCTTCGGCCTGCTGCCGCTCGGCTGGTGACAGGCGCTTGGCGATGACGTCGCGGTTGGCTTCGGAGAGGGTCTTCAGCTGGGACTTGGGATCGGCGCCCTGGGCGGCGAGCGAGAACCAGCGATAGGCCTCGATGTTGTTGACCGGCACGCCCAGCCCCTTGGCGTAGATGATGCCGAGCCGCGCCTGGGCCTGGGCATAGCCCTGCTCGGCCGAGGCGGTCATCCATTTCAGCGACTGCTGCATGTCGCCGCCATGGCCGCCGAAATAGATCTCGCCCAGCAGGTATTCGGCGGTCGGGCTGCCCTGGTCGGCCAGAGGCTGCAATTCCTGGATCGCCTTCTCGTATTCGCCGGCCTGCATGAACTTGCGGGCCTCGTCCTCGCCGGCGGTGGCGAGAGGCGCGGTGCTTGTCAGGCCCGCACCCAAAGCGGCGATCACGGCAATCCATGCCGTGCCGCGTTGCAGGGTCAGGCGCATCGACAAGCTCCCACGATGGTGCGACTCAAGGGGACGCAGCATAGTCGAGCCGTCCGAGTCGGGGCCAGAGGTCGGATCACAAAAGCGGCAAGGGGCACGGCGGGTCTTTTGCGCCGGCGCGCGCTGGCGATAATGCTTCTCTTCTCTCCGATCCTTCCTTCCCCCGATTATCCGAAAACCAGGAGGCCCCGATGACCGAGCTCAAAGCCTATCTCCGTTCCCCTGGCCGCCGCGAAGTGCTGACCGGCTTTGCCGGACTCTCGCTCGCCGCCTTGCTCGCCGATCCGGTCCGCGTGGCGCAGGCCGCCGCCGGCTTGGAGACCGTCACCGTGAAGACGCCGAGCGGGCGCTCGGTCTCCGCGGCTTTGGCACTGCCGGCGACGACACCGGCCGGCGGCGTGATGATCATCCACGAATGGTGGGGCTTGAACGACCAGATCAAGGCGGTCGCGTCCGAACTCGCCGCCAACGGCTTCGTCGGTCTCGCCATCGATCTCTATGACGGCAAGGTCGCAACCGATCCCGACGGCGCGAAGGCGGCGATGGGTGCCGTCAAGGACGAAGAGGCGACCGAGACCACCAACACCTGGATCGATTATCTCTACGCCATGAAAGAGGTGAACGGGAAGGTCGCGACCCTGGGCTTCTGCTTCGGGGGCGGCTGGTCGCTGAATGCCTCGATCGCCCATCCGGTCGATGCGACGGTGATCTATTACGGCCGGGTCGACAAGCCGGCGGCGGATCTCCGCAAGCTCAAAGGTCCGGTGCTCGGCCAGTTCGGCAAGCAGGACACGTTCATCAACCCGGAGATGGTCAAGGCCTTCGGCGGGAACATGAAGGAAGCGAACAAGCCGCACGACATCTACAGCTACGACGCCAACCACGCCTTCGCGAATCCCACCGGCCAGAACTACGACAAGGAAGACGCGCGCATCGCCTGGGACCGGACGATCGACTTCCTGAAGCGGAATATCGGGTAGCAAGCAGGAATCTTCAGTCGCACCCCCACCCAACCTCCCCCGAAGACGGGGGAGGAGTGCACCGCGCCTGCCTTCTCCCTCACCCGTCTTCGGGGGAGGGTTGGGGTGGGGGTGCCCCAGACTGGCTTCGGCGTCGACGAACCAAGGTGCCTCACGCCACCGCCGGCTTGAGCTGCGCCGCATCCTGGCCCGGTCGCGCGATCAGCAGCGAGATCACCGCCGCCACCAGGCCGGTGAAGCCGGCGATGACGAAGGCCTGGATGTAGTTGCCCTGCCAGGAATGCATCCAGCCGGCGAAGGCCGCCGCCGCCGCGGCGCCGATCTGGTGGCCGGCGGCGACCCAGCCGAAGATGATCGGGGAATCGGCGGTGCCGAAATTCTCCTGGATCAGCTTCAGGGTCGGCGGCACGGTCGCGATCCAGTCGAGCCCGTAGAAGACCGCGAAGATCGCCAGCTCATAGAAGCCGAAATCGGAATAGGGCAGGTAGATCAGCGAGAGGCCGCGCAAGCCGTAATACATGAACAGCAGCTTCCGCGGGTCGAAGCGATCGGTGAGCCAGCCCGAAGCGGTGGTGCCGATCAGGTCGAAGATGCCCATGGTCACCATCAGGCCTGCCGCCTGCACCTCGATGATGCCGCGATCGCCGCAGAAGGCGATGAGATGCGTGCCGACCAGGCCGTTGGTGGTGAAGCCGCAGACGAAGAAGGTGGCGAACAGATACCAGAAGGCGCGGGTCTTCATGGCGCGCACCAGGGTGCCCAGCGAGAGCGCCACCAGGTTGCGCCGGTCCGGCGCCGGGTCGGCTTCTTCCGGGGTTGCGCCATAGCGGCGGAGCCCCAGGTCCGACGGCCATTCCGGCAGCAGCAGATAGACGACCGGGATCATCAGCGCGGTGCTGGCGGCGACCGCGAGCACCAGCGGCTGCCAGCCGCCCTGTTCCTGGAGCCAGGCCAGGCCGGGGATGAAGACCAGCGTGCCGCTCGCCGTGCTCGCCGTCATGATGCCCATGATCAAGCCGCGATGCGTGGTGAACCAGCGCGCGACGATGGTCGCCGCCAGCACCAGCGCGACACTGCCCGAAGCGACGCCGGACAACAGGCCCCAGAGCAGGATCAACTGCCAGGCCTCGGTCATGAAATAGCTGGCGCCGACCGAGAGCGACATCAGCGCCAAGGCAATGGTGACGACGCGGCGGATGCCGAAGCGCTGCATCAGCGCCGCGGCGAAAGGCCCCATCAGCCCGTAGCACAAGATGCCGAGGCTGGCCGAGAAGGAGATCGTCGCGCGATCCCAGCCGAAAGCTTTTTCCAGCGGCTGAATGAGAACGCTCGGCGCGCCGCGCTGCCCGGCGGCGACCAGCAGGGCAAGGAAGACCACGCCCACCACCACGAACGCATAGTTCTTCCCAAACGGCGCGCGACGCATTATCTTGTTCATGTAACTAACCGGTACGTATCCAAGGGAGCGCCTATATACGTACCGGTCCGTACGAGTGTCAACTGATGTTTTAGGCTGCTGATTTGGCTAGGAAAAGTTCAACTAAGGAATCCGCCCGGCCGGTACTCGCCGCCGACCGGATCCGCAAGACGGCGCGGGAGCTGTTCTACCGCGAGGGGATCCGCGCGGTCGGCGTCGATGAGATCGTCGCCAAGGCCGGCGTCACCAAGCCCAGCCTCTATCGCAGCTTCACCTCGAAGGATGAACTCGCCGCCGCTTACCTGCGCGACTATGACGGCGAGTTCTGGGCCCGCTTCAACCACTCGGCGGAAAAGCATCCGAACGATCCCAAGGCGCAGATCCTCGATTACATCCGCGGCCTCGGCGAGCGTGCGCAGCGTCCCGACTATCGCGGCTGCGGGCTGAGCAACGCGGCGGTCGAATACCCGACCGCCGATCATCCGGCGCGCCTGGTCGCCGAGAATCACAAGCAGCGTCTGCGTGCGCGCCTGACCGAGATGGCGAAGGGCATGGGTGCGAAGCGCCCGCCGGTGCTGGCCGACGGCCTGCTGCTGCTGATCGAAGGCGTCTTCGTCACCGGCCAGCTGTTCGGCGATCGCGGCCCGGCGATGCATGCGGCCGAGATCGCCGAGATGATGATCGAAGCCAGCCGCTGAACCATGGAGCTGCCGCGCGCCCTGCGCCAGGCGGTCGATGCGGCGCTCGAAGGCGTCGCCGCACGCGACCTCGCTGCCGCATCGGACCGCCTGTCCCAGCGCTATCGCGCCGAGCTGCGCGACGGCCGGCTGCATGTCGGTGACGGCATGGCCGCGCGGGCCTATCTCGCGGCCCGCTTGCCCGCGACCTATGCGGCGATCCGCGCGGCGATGGATGCGGTCGCCGCCGTGCGTCCGGACTTCTCGCCGCGCCAGCTGCTCGACTTCGGCGCCGGCCCCGGCACGGCGCTCTGGGCCGCCCATGATTGCTGGCCCGATCTCCAAGCCGCAGTGCTGATCGAGACCAGCCCGGCGATGCGCAAGTTCGGTGCGGAATTCGCGCCGCAGAGCGGCGTCGCCGCGATCGATTGGCGCGAAGCCGCGCCGGCCTCCGGCGCCAACGATCTGGTGACGCTGGCCTATGTGCTGGATGAGCTCGATGATCCGCAACGCGCGGCGCTCGTTCGGCAGCTCTGGTCCTTGACCGCCGACACGCTGCTGATCGTCGAACCCGGCACGCCCGCCGGTTACCGGCGCATCCTCGATGTGCGCGATCTGCTGCTGCAGCAGGGCGCGCAGATGGTGGCGCCCTGCCCGCATGCGCAGGCCTGTCCGCTCATTGCGCCCGACTGGTGCCACTTCTCCCGCCGCGTCGCCCGCAGCCGCGCCCATCTGCAGGCCAAGGGCGCCGAAGTTCCGTGGGAGGATGAGAAGTTCAGCTATCTCGCCGTCGCGCGAAACTCGGCGACGTTGCCGGCTTCCCGCGTCATCGGCCCGCCGCGCGCCGGCAGCGGCAAGGTCGAACTCAAGCTCTGCGAGCAGAATGGCGCGGCCGGTTCCGTGCTGGTCACCCGCCGCAGCGGCGATCGCTACAAGAAGGTAAGGCGCCTGTCCTGGGGCGATGCCGTCTTCTAGGCGGATTCTCTCTCGCCACTCCTGAGGTCGGCAAGACCGTACACGATTGTGTGAGCTTGGTCAAGTGGCGATCAACTCATTGACCCTGCAAGCAAATCCCACGACGCCGCCGCAAGATTGTTGCTCAGGCCGGTTTCCGAGCCCGCAGGGAGAAGCTGAGCGGCAGCGGCAGGCGGTCCTTGGGCAGCCGGTACATCCGGTCGCCGTCGTATTCCAGGCAGGGCCAGAGCTGCCAGGCGATCCGGTCATGCTCGTGGAACATCTCGATCGCCAGGCCGGCCTCGAGCAGTGCGCCGAGGATCTGCCGGAAGGGATGCGCCCATTCATGGGTCCGGGTATGCGCGAGCTTGGCCTGCTTGTTGGCGTAGGTGCCCTCCTCGTCGACCACCTGCGGCTCGTGATGTTCGAAATAGGGCCAGCCCGGGACCAGCGGGTCCTCGGCCTTCTTCTGCTCGAGGCTGAGCGCCATCGGATGCCCTTCCAGCAGATAGAGGACGCCGCCGGGCTTCAGCACCTCGGCCACCACGCGCGCCCAGCGGTGGAGGTCGGGCAGCCAGACGATGGCGCCCCAGGTGACGAAGGCGATGTCGTAGGTGTCACCCAGCGCTGCGACGGCGTCGTAGACGTTGCTTTGCACGAAACGCGCGTCGATCTTCGCCTCGGCGGCGAGTGCCTGCGCTGCCGCGACGGCATTGGGGGCGAAGTCGAGCCCGGTGACCTTGGCGCCGCGCCGGGCGAGCGAGAGGGTGTCGAGCCCGAAGTGACATTGCAGATGGACCAGGGACTTGCCGCGGATGTCGCCGATTTCCTCGGCTTCAATCGGGTGCAGCGTGTCGCCGCCCTGGCGGAAGGCCTGGGTCAGGTAGTCCGACGAATTGACATGGGTCTCGACCACGCCGTTCCACCAGGCGAGGTTGATCGCAAAGGATTCCAAGTCCGACATGATGATTCCCCGCATCCAAGCGTGTAATTGGTTCGTTCTAGTATCTGGGCGGCGCTGCGGCAATCCGCGCGGGAACGTGACTTGAGGGTGTCGCGCCGGCTGCCCATCTATGGTCGATCGGACAGCGAGGGTCCTCGCCATGCGCGAAGCGAAGAACATCCAGACCAAGACCAAGCTGGCGATCGTTGCGGTCGTCGCGATCGGGCTGCTCGGCATTGCGGCGCCCTTGGCGCTGGCCGATGGCGTCGGCGCACCGACCTCGGCCGCCGGCGGCGTCGGCAAGCCGTCGAGCCCGAGCCGGCCGGGCGCCGTCGGTCCGCAAGGCGGCACCAACGGCAGTTCGGCGCGCAGCGGCAGTGGGAGCTCGAGCTATGACTACGAGCCGCTGAAGCTGGCACCGCCGAGCACGGGCACCGGCAAGTTCGACGACCCGAAGTCGCCCTGCATCGGTACGACCGGTTTCGGTTCGAGCAGCGCCCAGCCTGGCCACGGCTGCTGATCTGAAAGTCTAGCGCTGTCCGGCGGCGGCGAAGCGACGCTGCGCCGGCGCGGAGTCTTCTTCGAACAGGGCGGCAAGCTGCTCCAGCACGGTACCGCCCAGCTGCTCGACATCGACCAGGGTGACCGCGCGCCGGTAGTAGCGGGTGACGTCATGCCCGATGCCGATCGCGATCAGCTCCACGGGTGAGCGCAGCTCGATCCAGTCGATCACCTGCCGCAGGTGATGCTCGAGGTAATTCCCCGGATTGACCGAGAGCGTCGAGTCATCGACCGGCGCGCCGTCCGAGATCACCATCATGATCTTGCGCTGCTCCGGCCGGCCGATCAGCCGGTTATGGGCCCAGAGCAAGGCTTCGCCGTCGATATTCTCTTTGAGAATCCCTTCGCGCAGCATCAGCCCGAGATTCTTGCGCGCGCGCCGCCAGGGCGCGTCGGCCGACTTGTAGACGATGTGGCGAAGATCGTTGAGCCGGCCGGGGTTGCTCGGCTTGCCGCCGGCGATCCAATGCTCGCGCGACTGGCCGCCCTTCCACATCCGCGTGGTGAAGCCGAGGATCTCCACCTTGACGCCGCAGCGTTCGAGCGTGCGCGCGAGAATATCGCCGGTCATCGCCGCCACGGTGATCGGCCGGCCGCGCATCGAGCCGGAATTGTCGATCAGCAAGGAGACCACGGTGTCCCGGAACTCGGTATCGCTCTCCTGCTTGTAGGAGAGCGGCAGCTCCGGGTTGACGATGACCCGCGGCAGCCGCGCCGCATCCAGGAGGCCTTCCTCGAGATTGAAATTCCAGGAGCGGTTCTGCTTGGCGAGCAGCCGCCGCTGCAGCCGGTTGGCGAGCTTGGCGACGACCGCCTGCAGGTGGCTGAGCTGCTGGTCCAGCATATGGCGAAGCCGCGTCAGCTCGTCGGCGTCGCAGAGCTCGGCCGCGTCGATCACCTCGTCGAACTGGGTGGTGAAGGCCTTGTAGGCGGGCTCGTTGCGGCCGCGGTTGAAGTCCGGCTCGTGGCGCTTCGACGGACGGCCGGGCTGCTCCTCGCCGGCCTCCATGTCCATGTCGGAATCCTCGGTGTCGTCGGCCTCTTCGGCCTCGGTCGCCTCGGCCTGCGCGGCGTCCGCTTCCATCTCGACGCTGGATTCCGACTTGTCCTTCTCGCCGCCCTTGGACTGCTGGTCGTCGGGCTGCTGCTGGTTGTCGTCCTGGTCCTCGGATTCCTCGTCGGAATCCGATTCCGCGTCCTCCTGCATGTCCTCGAGCTGCATATCCTGCAGCAGCCGCCGGGTCGCCTTGGCGAAGGCGCGCTGGTTGCCGATGACGTCGGAAAGCTGGCCGATATCCTCGCGCACCTGGGTGGTGAGCTCGCTCCGCCAGGCATCGACCATCGACTTCGCGGTCGAAGGGACGGCCTGGCCGGTCACCGCCTCGCGCACCAGCAGGCGCATCACCTCGGCGAGGTTGTTCTCCTGCTTGGCGTTGATCCGGGCATAGCCCTTCTGCCGGCAGTGCTCCTCGAGCTGGGCGGTCAGGTTCTGCTGCACGCCGGCCATCTGCTTCGAGCCGATCGCTTCCACCCGCGCCGTCTCGATCGCGTTGAAGATCTCGCGCGCGAGCGGAGTCCGCGGACTCTCCTTACCGTGGGTCTTGGCGTTATGATGCTTCAGCTTCAGGGCGATGGCATCGGCCTCGCCGCGGGTGCAGGCGACTTCGTTGGCCGGCATGTGGCGCGACGGCGCGGTCAGCCGCGCCTCGCCGCCCAAGAGGCCGGTCTGGCCGCCGCCGGCGGCACCCGGCGCGAAGCTCACCTGGACGTCGCTCTTCTCGCCGATCGCGCGGATCGCCGCACCCGTGACGCGGCGGAACTCGTCGATCGGGTTTTTGCTGCCCGTCATCGTCTAGTGCGCGAGCTGGGCCTTGGCGGCGCTGTCCTTCAGGTCGGTGCCGAAGCAGCGCTGGTAGTATTCCGCCACCACCGGCCGTTCGAGCTCGTCGCACTTGTTGAGGAACGAGACCCGGAAGGCGAAGCCGACGTCGTTGAAGATCCGCGCATTATCGGCCCAGGTGATCACGGTGCGGGGGCTCATCACGGTCGAGATGTCGCCGTTGATGAATCCGGCCCGGGTGAGGTCGGCGCAGGCCACCATCGCGTCGATGGTCTTGCGGCCTTCGGCCGTGTCGTATTGCGGGCACTTGGCGACGACGATGTTGCTCTCGTCGTCATGCGGCAGGTAGTTGAGGGTCGAGACGATGTTCCAGCGGTCCATCTGGCCTTGGTTGATCTGCTGGGTGCCGTGATAGAGGCCGGTGGTGTCGCCGAGGCCCACCGTGTTCGCGGTCGAGAACAGGCGGAAGGCCGGGTGCGGGCGGATGATCTTGTTCTGATCGAGGAGCGTCAGCTTGCCCTCGACCTCGAGCACGCGCTGGATCACGAACATCACGTCCGGGCGGCCGGCATCGTATTCGTCGAAGACGAGCGCGGTCGGGTGCTGCAAGGCCCAGGGCAGCAGGCCTTCGCGGAACTCGGTCACCTGCTTGCCGTCCTTCAGCACGATCGCATCCTTGCCGATGAGATCAATGCGGCTGATATGGCTGTCGAGGTTGATGCGAATGCAGGGCCAGTTGAGGCGCGCCGCGACCTGCTCGATATGGGTCGACTTGCCGGTGCCGTGATAGCCCTGGATCATCACGCGCCGGTTATGCGCGAAGCCCGCCAGGATCGCCATCGTGGTGTCGTGGTCGAAGCGATAGGCCTCGTCCACGTCGGGCACGTTCTCGCTGCGCTGGCTGAAGGCGGGAACCTGCATGTCGGAATCCAGGCCGAACTGCTGACGCACGGAAATGGTGATGTCCGGCAAGGTGGACTTGTCGTACGCCGAGCCGTTCTTCGCGGTGGAGGATTGCAGGGCCATCAGGGCGGATTCCAAAAACCAGAAATGGGGGGAAGTTCAAGCCAATTCAAGCACTTGGACAGGTCCGCCCAGAATCCGGCCGACCCGCCAAACGCTTGAACCGGCAAGCGTTTTAACGGCTTTGCCCTGTGCTGACTAGGGGGATGGCCGAAGGCCGGGGTTGCGAATTTGGTAAGGGTCGGCGCAGCATACTGGGACCGCAAGCAGGCTCGTTCAGCCCCCCACAGGAGCGAGGCGGTCATGGCCACCCAGGTTAGAGACAATCGAGACAATCCGGTCTGGAGCGATCCCGTTCCGCGCGCCCCCGTCGGCGGCAGCAAGGCCGTCATCCAGAGTTATGTCGAAGCCCTCAACGCCGGCGATTTCGGCCGTTTGCGCGGCCTGTTCGCGCCGGATGCGGTGATCTACGGCGCATTGGGCTGGGGCTCGCTCGACGAGGTCCTGCCCGGCTGGTACGACCTGCACCACGGGCTCCAGCTGAAGCTCGCGATCGAGGACATGATCGGCGAAGGCGATGTCGTCGCAGTGCGCTACCGCGAGAGCGGCGCCTTCGTCGGGCCGTATCGCGGGCAGACGCCGACCGACCGCAGCTACGAACTGGTCGCGATCGAGTGGTTCGAGGTGAGGGACGGGAAGATCCGCCGCCGCTGGGGCGCCCGGGATTCCGCATCCCAGGCGCGCCAGCTCGGCATGCAGTAGATGAAGCTCGCGCTTACTGAGATACGCCTATTGGGCGATCTCGTAGGGAACGACGATCTTGTCCTGGTGCGCGAAGACTAGGCAGTCGCGGCCGCCGTTGCGGGTCGAGCATTCGTTGATCGCCGCCTGCGGGGTGAGCGAGCCCACTTCGCAATAGGTGTCGGGGCAGCCGGTCAGCCCCCAGCCGCTGCCGTCGGTGGTGACGGCGAAGTAGCCGTTGCCGACCGGACCGGAATAGCTCTTCGGCATCAGCCAGTGCTTGTAGTTGATGAAGGCGTCCCAGACGCCCTTCTTGATGACGACCTTCTGGCCGCTCGCCACCTGGGCGACGGGCGCGTCCTTCTTGCCGGAGGAGCCGCAGGCGACCAGGAGCACGGACAGTGCGGCCACCGTGGCGAGCGCGATCGATCTCATGACGTGTAATCCCCTTGACTGAAATCGGTAGGCTTTCATACACGGCAATCGCCTGAAAAGCGATTCCCCTGATTTCGCAGCGGTGTGAGGATTCGGATCGGACGGCGCTGCCGGCCGGGCGGACGATTGGACAAGCCGGCCCGGCCATGGCATTGGAGGGAAATGGGGTCTCGGACCATCATCGGCCTGATCTTCGGCGGCGCCCTGTTCGCCGCCGCAGCGGCATCGCCGGCCTCGGCCGATGACAGCGACCTTTGCCTGGACGCCATTGCCCTGCAGGAAACTCAATACGGCATGCCGGCCGGTCTCTTGAAGGCGATCGCCCGCGTCGAATCCAGCGGCAGCCCCTATGGCGATATTTCCAAGCCCTGGCCCTGGACCCTCAATGTCGGCGGCACGGGCCATTACTACCCGGACAAGGAAGCCGCACTGACCGCGCTCACCGCCTACAAGGCCGAGAGCGACGTCAACATCGATGTCGGCTGCATGCAGATCAGCCTGCGGCATCACCCGAATGCGTTCCCGGACCTCGCGACCGCGCTCGACCCGGCGTCGAACGTCGCCTATGGCGCGCTGTTCCTCGCGGCCCTGCACGACAAGTCGGGCGACTGGATGATCGCCGCCGGGAACTACCACTCCAGCACGCCCGGCTTCGGGGACACCTATCGCGGCCTGGTGCAGGTGGCGATGACCGGCGGGCGTCTCTCGTCGCACAGCGTCAACGTGGTGCGGGCGACCATGCCGGACGGGCCGGCGATCATCAACATCAGCCAGGTCGGCGGCGAATTGGTGATCCGCCGCTTGACCACGATGGGCCAGCCGATCGAGGGCAGCGAGGCCGCGGCCGCCGGCTACGGCGCCGGCTGCAGCCATAGGCAGAACCAGCCGGCGATGAGCGCCGGCCAGGGCGTGCGCGTCTGGTCCGGCGTCTGCAAGGATGAGCCGGACGCCGGCAGCGCCGGCAACCGGATCACGATCGTCCAGCCCTGAGCCGCCGCGGCCCTTAGTGCAGGTGCCGGAGCTTGTCGGGGTTTCGCACCACATAAATTGCGACGATCTTGCCGTCCTCGATCTCCAGCGCGGTGGTCTGCAACTCGCCGTCGGCCTCGCGCGTGACGAAGCCGGGCAGGCCGTTGATGAATCCCGCGCGCAGCAATGTCGAGCCCTTCTCCCGGAACAAGGCGGCGAGGCGCTCCTGCACTTTCATGACCGCGTCGAAACCGAGGATCGGCGCGAGCGCCGCTGCACGCTTGCCGCCGCCATCGGCATAGATGCCGATGTCGTCGGCCAGCATCGCGCCCAAGGCCTGCATGTCGCCGCTGCGCGAGGCGGCGAAGAAGGCCTCGGCCAGCGCGATGCCGCGCTGCTTGTCCACCTGGTACCGCGGGCGGGCCTCGCGGACATGGGTGCGCGCCCTTGCGGCGAGCTGGCGGCAGGCCGCGGGATCGCGCTGGACGGTTTTCGCGACTTCCTCGAAGCCGAGGCCGAACACGTCGTGCAGCAGGAAGGCGGCGCGCTCACGCGGCGAAAGCCGCTCCAAGGCTAGCATCAGCGGCAAGGTAACGTCTTCCTCCACCTCCGCCTCGACGACAGGTTCGGGCAGCCAGGGGCCGATATAGGTCTCGCGCTGCGCCCGCGCGGATTTCATCTGGTCGAGGCAGAGCCGCGTCACCACCCGGCGCAGGAATGCCTCGGGCTCCAGCACCGCGCCGCGGTCGGCCTTCATCCAGCGGATGAAGGCCTCTTGCAGGATATCCTCGGCATCGGCGACGGAGCCGAGCATGCGGTAGGCGACGCGCTGCAGCTTCGGCCGCAGCGCGTCGAACTCCGTCGCATCGGCATCGTCGGAACGGGCCGGCGTCATGCGGCGGCGGCCTTGAGGCTGGCCTTCACCGCCTCGGGCTCGATCCAGAGCCCGAAGCCGACCGCGAGGCGGTTCCAGCCGTTGATGATGTTGATCATCAGCGTGAGCTTGACCTGCTCCTCCTCGCTGAACTGCGCCTTCAAGGCTGCATAGGCGCTCTCCTGGGCATGGCCTTCCGAGAGCTTGGTCAGCGCCTCGGTCCAGGCCAATGCCGCCCGCTCGCGTTCGCTGTAGCAGGGTGCTTCCCGCCAGGCCGGCAGCAGGTTGATGCGCTGCTCGGTCTCGCCCTTCTCGCGGGCGAACACCGTGTGCATGTTGAGGCAGTTGGCGCAGCCGTTGATCTGCGAGGCGCGGATCTCCACCAGGTGGACCAGCGCGGGGTCCAGGCTGCCGGCAATGGCGATCGACGCGGCCTGCCACTTTTTCATCGATTCGGGCGCGGCGGCGAATGGATTAAGCTTCGGTGTCATGGTCGTCTCCATGTTGCTACAAACACCATGACGAGCGAGGCACCCCGGGATGTGACATCGGGGCCGATTCTTTTTCGGAGGGGCCCATGGCCGAGACCAACCTATCGGGATCATGTTTCTGCGGTGCGGTCCGCTATCGGCTGACGCGGCCGCCCATGTTCGTCAATTGCTGCCATTGCCGCGACTGCCAGAAGCAGACCGGCGGCGCCTTCGCCATCAATGCCCTGATCGAGCGGAGCTGCATCGAGCTCGACGACGGATCGCAGGAGCCGCTGCGCATAACGATGCCGACCGAATCCGGGCGGCCGCACGACATCTATCGCTGCGCCAAGTGCCAGACCGCGCTGTGGAGCGATTACGGCCGCCGCGGCGTGATGGTCTTCGTCCGCGTTTCAACGCTCGACCAGGCTCATAACATCGTCCCCGATGCGCATATCTTCACGCGGTCCAAGGCTCCCTGGGTCGTCCTGCCGCCGGGCGCCCGCAGCTTCGACGTCTACTACGACATGAAGAAGGAATGGCCGAAGGAGAGCCTGGCGCGCCGCGCCGCCATCCTTGGTGCCGGATGAGCGGCGCTATTTCGACTTCGCCGCCAGCTCCAGGACCGCGTCGACCATCTTCTGCGGCGCCTCGCGGGGAAAGAAGTGGCCGGCGACCGGCACGACCTCGCGGCGATAGAAGCCGGTGAAATAGGGCGCGTGCTGCGCGGAGGTCTCGGGCACATCCACTTCGTCCGCGGCGCCATGCAGCACGACCGTCGGCACCGTGATCCTGGGGCTCAAGGCCAGGCGCCGCTCGATGTCTTCGTAAGCCGGATCGCTGGGCGCCGCCTGGTAGCGGTGGCGATAGGAGTGGATGACGATATCGACATAGTCGGGATTGTCGAAGGCGGCGCCGGTCGCGGCATAGGTCGCGTCGTCGAAGGCCCAGTTCGGCGACCACATCTTCCAGAGCAGCCGGCAGATGTCGTGGCGGTTGGCGGCGAGGCCGGCGACGCCGCGCGCGGTGTTGAAATACCACTGATACCAGAAGCGCCATTCCTGGTCGGCCGGTTCCGGCTTCACGTTCCCGGCGATGTTCTGGATGTTGTAGCCACCGACCGAGACCAGGCCGCGGGCCCGCTCCGGCCAGAGCGCCGCGGTGACGCAGGCGGCGCGGCCGCCCCAATCGTAGCCGGCGAGGAAGGCGCGATCGATGCCGAGCGCATCCATCAGCTCCTTCAAGTCGCTGCCGATGGCACCCTGCTGCCCCGAGCGCATCGTGTTCGGCGAGAGAAACCGGGTCGGCCCATAACCGCGCAAGTAGGGGACGATGACGCGATAGCCCAGCGCCGCCAGCGGCGCGGCGACGCCATCCCAGGTGCGCACGTCGTCGGGAAAGCCGTGCATCAGGAAGACCGGCGTGCCGTCGGCCGGCCCGCTTTCTTCATAGGCGATTTCGAGAACCGAGGTGCGGGCGCGCCGCAAAGTCGCGCTCGTCATGCTTCGGCCGCGGCGGCCTTCAAGGTGCCATAGGCCTGGTTGACCAGCTTCAGCTGTTCTTCGGCACTGGTATCGCCGCCGTTCGCATCGGGATGCAGCCGCTTCACCAGCGACTTGTAGCGGGCGCGGACCTCGGCCCAGGTCACCGGCGGCGAGAGCTCGAGCACGGCCAAGGCCGCCTCTTCCTTGCTGGCGACCCTCTGCTTTTGCCGGCGGCGCTCCTGCTCGGCGCGGTTCTTCGCGGCGTTCATGCGCGCGTTGACCGCCTCGCGCACGTCGTCCGGCATGAATTCCGTCTCGTCCATGGCGGCGAAGCGGCGTGCGGCGGCGCTGGTGCCCCATTGGCCGAGCGGCCAGGTCGGGCGCTGCCAGACCGTGTCGAAGCGCACTTGCTTCTCGATCTGATCGGTGTTCATGCCCGCGTAGAAATCCCAGGACTTGTTGTATTCGCGTACGTGATCCAGGCAGAACCAGAGATATTGGTTCAACTGGTCCGGCGATTTCGGCGCGCGATACAGCCCTTCGGCCTCACATCCGGCATGGTGGCAGCGCATCGACTGCGGCGGCGGATCGGGTATGTGATAGCGTTTGGCCATTGTTCCAGTATGGCGGAGTGGGGCGCACCGGTGCAAGCTGAGGCCCCATGCCGCGCCTGCATCGCTGCCGTCCGTGATTAGCCCCAGGTCGGGATTGTCTCTCGTGATCATGCAGATATGGTGACAATATCCGACCGGACAAGTTTGCGCCTGGGCAGGCAGGCGCGTGGGAGTGTGAATATGGGTGGTGCGGTGAAGGCGCGGATCGAAAGCAAGCTGAAGGCGGCCTTTGCGCCCGACGCGCTGGATGTGGAGGACCAGACCAATCAGCACCATGGTCACGCCGGCTGGCGCGAGAGCGGCGAGACGCATTTTCGGGTCGCGATCCGCAGCGCGCAGTTCTTGGGCCGCAGCCGGGTCGAACGGCAGCGCGCGATCTACCAGGTACTCTCGGAGGAACTGGCCGGACCGGTGCATGCCTTGGCGATTTCGGCCAGTGCGCCGGGCGAAGCGGAAGCCTGAACAATACCCGAAATTGGGCAGGGCCAAACTCCGGGGCAATGTTTCCTAACTTACTAGGATTGAAGCGAAAAACTCTACAACCCGGTTGACTTAATACTGAATAACATCTAGCGATAAGCGTACTCGATTTGAGTAGGGACGGCGTCGGCGCTGGTGGGATGACCAGGGCCGGTGAAATCGGGGTCGGAAGAAAAATGGCAAAACGGCCGAAGGCGGCAATGATTGCCCGCAACGTGACAGTGGCGGGCAGGCGAACCAGTCTGCGTATGGAACCCGAGATGTGGGATGCGCTGCAGGAAGCGGCCGCCCGCGAAGGGTTGAACCTGCACGACTTCTGTACCGGCGTCGCGAAGAAGCGCGGCGGCTACAGCATGACGGCGGCGATCCGCGTGCACCTGCTGAACTACTTCCGCGATGCTTCGACCGAGGCCGGCCATCGTGCCGCCGGCCACGGCAAAGCGAAGGCCAAGCGCTGAGCGATCAGTCTTTCGGCTGATAGAAATCCGGCCAGCTCTGCTTCACCACCTCGCTGTCCGCGGCGAGCGCGTGACAGGTGTCGATGAAGGCCGGCCGCTTCTTCCTGACGCCGCTGCTGTCGCCAGGCGCCGTTGCGGGTTGCGCGCGCCGCCGCCGTTGCTGCTCGCCATAGATGGTCTGGAACGCCACCGTCGCCAGCGCGCGCAACAGCTCGACATGATGGGTACAGCCTTGCACGCCGCCGAACTTCTCCTTCAGCAGCGCGCTCCAGCCGCGGCCGATCCGGGCACCCTTCAATGACGCGAAGACCGGCGTGATCGCCGGGCAGATCTCGAACGGCCCGGCGGCGGTCTCGGCATTCACCTCGAGGATCTGGAACTCCTCGTCGAGGGTGACGCGGATCCGCATGTCGTGCAGCGGCTCGTCGGCCTGGATCTCGCCGCGAAAATCGTTCGGAAAGGCATAGGTCTTCCGGTCGGTCATCCGGCCTTCGATGTCATAATGGCCGTCGGCGCGCCGATAGCCCTCGAAAGCGAAGTCGCGCTTGTGCAGCAGCTCTAGCCCTGCGGAATCCTCCGTCACGCCGCGGCTCCGGTCGTGCCGCCGCCGCCGGACTTCTTCGGCTGGATCTTCACGGTCACGGTCGTGTTCGGCGCGGATGCGGGCGCCGCGGTCGGCGTCGCGTCCGCCGTCGCGCCTTCCGCCTTAGGCTCGGTGGCCGGCGGCGTCAGCTTCACCCGGGTGATCTGGTTGCGGCGGCGATCGAGGATCTCGAAGCGGAAGCCGTAGAAGACGAAGACCTGCCCGACCATAGGGATGCGCCGCGCCTCGTACATGACCAGCCCGGCGATGGTCGAGGCATGCTCGTCCGGCAATTGCCAGCCGAACTCGCGGTTGAGGTCGCGCAGGGTCACGGTCCCGTCCATCACGTAGGACCCGTCGGCCTCGGCGGTGACGCCGCTGACCTTGATGTCGTGCTCGTCGGAAATGTCGCCGACGATCTCCTCGAGGATGTCCTCGAGGGTGACGATGCCCATCAGCGCGCCGTATTCATCGACCACGATGGCGAAATGCTCGTGGCGCGCCCGGAAGGCTTCGAGCTGGGCCAGCAGATCGGTGCTGTCGGGAATGAACCAGGGCTTACCGGCCAGCGCGACCACGTCGAGCTCGTCGAGCTTCCACTGATTGGCATGCATCGCGCGCAGCAGAGCCTTGGCATGCAGCACGCCGACGATGTTGTCGGGGTCGCCGCGATAGACCGGGATGCGGGTATGCGGGCTGCTCAGCGCCTGGTTCACGATCTCCTCGACCGGCAGGTCGGCGTCCAGCATGGTCATGTTGCGGCGATGGACCATGATGTCGGAGACCGGCACGTCGTCGAGGTCGAGGATCGAGTGCAGCATCTGCCCGGTATCCTGGATCTCCTCGGCCGAGCCGGCATGCAGCTCGATCGCGCCCCGGAGCTCCTCGATGCGCTCGGCGGCGCCGGGCTCGTTGACGATCTTCAGGCCGAACAGACGCAGGAAGCCGCTGCAGATCAGCTGCGTCACGTGGGTGACGGGATAGGTCAACGTGACGAAGAACTGCACCAGGGGCGCCACGGCCAGCGAGAAGCGATCGGCGTTGTTGATGGCGAAGGTCTTCGGCAGCACTTCGGCGAAGATGAACAGAAAGGCGGTGGCGACGCCGGCGGCGATCAGCGGCATGGCGCCCCGCTCGCCGAACTCGGCGCTCAGGAACGCGGTCATCAGCGCGGCGGTCGCGGCGTTGACGAAGGTGTTGCCCAGCAGTACGGTCGCGATCACCTTCTCCATCTTCTCGTGGAGCTTGGCTACCCGCATCGCCCGTTTGTTGCCCTGGCTGATCAAGGCCTGCATGCGGGCGCGGGAGACGGCCGTGACCGCGGTCTCGGATCCGGAGAAGAATCCGGAGCAGACCAGCAGCAATATCAGGCCGATGGCGTAGACAATCATGGCGTCATCCATTCATTGAGAACAGATCAGGCGGCGATGGCGGTTTCGAGCAGGGCCGAAATTTCATCGAGCTCGGCATGGGCCGGGAAGAAGGCCCGGCCGATGCCGTGCGCGAGAACGAAGGCGATGCGCCCGTCCTGCACCTTCTTGTCGCGGCCCATATGGCGGATCAGGCGCTCGGCCTGCCAGTCGCGGCCGTCGATCCAGTTGGGCGAGGTCGGCAGCCCGACGCTGGCCAGATGCCGCTGCACCCGCGCCGCGTCTTCCAGCGAGCAAAGGCCCAGCCGGGCCGAAAGATCGAAGGCCATGACCAAGCCGATCGCCACCGCCTCGCCGTGCAGCAGCTCGTCGGAATAGCCGCATTCGGCTTCCAGCGCATGGCCGAAGGTATGGCCGAGATTGAGCAGGGCGCGCGCATCCTGCTCACGCTCGTCGGCGGCGACCACGCGCGCCTTGTTCTTGCAGCTCTCCAGCACCGCGTGGCGCAAGGGTCCGTCGGCGCGCTCGATCACATCGACGCCGTTGCTCTCGAGCCAGCTCCAGAAGGCGGGATCGTTGATCAGGCCGTATTTCGCGACCTCGGCATAGCCGGCCAGCATCTGGCGGCGCGGCAGGGTGTCGAGCGTCGCGGTGTCGGCCAGGACCAGGCGCGGCTGGTGAAAGGCGCCGACCAGGTTCTTGCCCTGGGGCGTGTCGATGCCGGTCTTGCCGCCGACCGAGGAATCGACCTGGGCCAGCAGAGTGGTCGGGATCTGCACGAAGTCGATGCCGCGCAAGGCGACCGCTGCCGCAAAGCCGGTCAGGTCGCCGATGACCCCGCCGCCCAAAGCCACCAGAGTGGTACGCCGCTCGATGCCGAGCTCCAGCAGCTGCGTGAGCAGGCTCTCCAACCCGGCGAAGCTCTTGGTCTGCTCGCCGGCTTCCAGCACGATGCTGTCGATGGCGATGCCGGCGGCCTGGACCGAACGCTCCAGGCTCTCGAGATGGTGCCGCGCCACGTTGCTGTCGGTGACCGCGACGACGCGCTTCTGCTTCAGATGCGGCAGCATCAGCGAACCCGCATCCGCGATCAGGCCGCGGCCGATCAGGATCTCGTAGCTCCGCTTGCCGAGGTCGACGCTCAGCCGGTCGATCTTAGGTCGGTCGCTCATTCCGCTGCGTCCGAATGCAGATAGGCATCGAGCGCGTCGAGCACGCGGTCCATGGTCATCTCGGGCGGGCCATCGGCGCTGTCGACCGTGACATCGGCCTCGGCATAGACCGGATAGCGGATGTCCATGAGCTCGGTCAGCTTGGCGCGCTGGTCGACATTCTTCAGCAGCGGCCGGTCGTTGCGGCGGCCGACCCGCTTCAAGAGCTGCTCCAGCTCGGCGCGCAGCCAGATCGAGATCGACTTGTCCTTGATCAGCGCCCGGGTCTGCGGGTCCATGAAGGCGCCGCCGCCGGTCGCCATGACATGAACCGGGTTGTTGAGGAGACGCGCGATCACCCTTCGCTCGCCGTCGCGGAAGGCCTGCTCGCCATGCACCTCGAAGATGTCGGAGATGCTGCAGCCGGCGGCGGCTTCGATCTCGCGGTCGGCATCGACGAAGGGCAGCCCGAAATGCTGCGCCAGCCGCTTGCCGATGCAGCTCTTGCCGGCACCCATCAGCCCGACCAGGACGATGGTGCGGTCGAGATTGCCGCCGGGACTCACTCTGCTCATCCGTATCCGCCGTAGCTTCGCTGGAAACGCCGATCCGGCCCGTTCACCCGGGCGTGATCGAAAACGAGACTAGCATAGAGAACAAGCCCTATGGCAAGTTACCCGGCACCGCAGCCGGCCCGCGCCGGCAAAATGAAGCATTTCTTTTCAAGAACTTGGGCATGAATCGGATCATCCTCGGAGTCGTGGTCATCGTCGTGGTCCTGCTGGCGGGCGGGGTGGTCTTCCTCGGCACCTATCAGCAGCCGCCGGCCACTTCCAAGATGGAAGTCCAGGTCCCGAATGACCGGCTCACGCTGCAATGACCAGGCCCCGCGGCGGTCAGCCGTTCTGAGACCGGCCGTCTTCGCCGCGCTCGCGCTGTTGGCCGCCGCCAGCGGCGCCGCCTTCGAGACCGCCTGGGCCTTGTCCCCGCCGACCGAGCTCGGACCCTCCGCGCCGTCCACCAACAATCCGTCGCCGCCGGGCGGATCGGGCTCCTCGATCGATGCCCAGCCGCTGCCGGCGCCGACCGAGGTCCAGCCGCTCCCGCCGCCGGATGCGACCGGGCAAGAGCCTGGTGCGGCCCTGCCAGGTGCGACCTTGCCGGGTGCGGCTTCGCCGCCGCCAACCGCCGCCGTGCCGCTGCCGTCGATCGGTACCGACCTCGGACCCAATCTCTGGCTGGGCTCCGAAACCTCGCGGCTGATGTCGTTGATCTCGCAATTGCCGGCGCCGGTCACCGTGCCGGGGCCGCGCGATCTGCAACTCCGATTGCTGACCAGTTCGGCGGCACCGGCGGGCGCCGCCCCCGGCACCGATCCGCTGCTGGCCTTCAAGGCCGATCGGCTGAACGCCATGGGTTTTTCCGAACGGGCGATGGGCATGACCAGCGCCGCGGCGAATCTGCCGCCGGCCGATCCGCAGCAGGCGGTCGAGCAGGCGCTCGGCGCCGGCGATTCCGGCACCGCTTGCGCCACGGTCGATGGCGAGCTTGCCAAGATGGCGACGCCGGATCTGTTCTGGCGAAAGGCGCTGATCTACTGCCAGCTCGCGCGCCAGCAGACCGACCAGGCCTCGCTTGGCCTCGACCTGCTGCGCGAGATGCCGAACCAGGATGCGGCGACCAGCAACTTCGTCGCGGTCGCCTCGGTGGTGACCGGGGACGCGAAGCCGAAGTCGGTGAAGAAGATCGCCAGCGCCGATCCGCTGCTGGTCGCGACCCTGCAGCTCGCGGGACTGCCCGCGCCGGCCAAGGCGGCGGCCGTGGCGCCGAAGCCGAGCGGCCTCGCCGCCGCGGTTCTCACGTCGCGCGACGGCGCGCAGCCGCTGCCCAATCGCATCGAGGCCGCTGAACGCGCCTTCGCCGCCGGCCTCGTTCCGATCGAGGAGCTGATTGCGCTCTATCAACAGGCGCCGGCAGCCACCGGCGATCCGGTGGCGTCGCTGGCGGGTGCCGATACGCCGATGACGCGCGCCGCCCTCTACAAGGCCGCTGCTTCGGCTTCGACACCCGACGTGCGGGCGCGGCTGATCGGCGCGGGCTTGCAGCGCGGCCGGCTGCGCGGCGATTTCTTCACGCAGGTCGCGCTCTACACGCCCTTTGCGCAGCAGGTGCAGCCGGCGCGCAACCTCGCCTGGTTCGCGCCGGAAGCGGCGCGGCTGATGTTCCTCGCCGGCAACGACGATCGCGGCGCCTTCTGGCTGAACCTGGTGGAATCCGCGCCGGGCAATCCCGATCTCGCGCGCCAAGCGCCGGGCTTGCGCCTGCTGGGACGTCTGGCGCGCGGCAAGGGCGGCATCGTCGGCGACCAGGATCCGGTCGCGGCCTGGGCGACGTCCAGCGGCGCCGGGCAGGACAAGGCGGCGCAGGTCTACGCGCTCTTCGCCGGCCTCGGCCAGAAGATCGGCGGCTGGACCGGCTACACGCCGATCACCCAGAGCGGCAGCGTCGCAGCGCAGATCAACCAGGCCGCCATGTCGGGGCGGCGCGGCGAGACCTTGCTGCTCTCGCTGATCGCCTTCGGCGGCGACCGGCTCGCCGCCACCGATCCTGCGGCGCTGACCGCGGCGCTCGGCGGGTTGAACTCGGTCGGGCTCGGCAAGGAAGCGCATGACATCGCGCTCCAGGCCGCGGTGCTGATCGGCCTCTGACAATGGCCGAAACACCCTCAAGCGACACGCTGATCGAACGCTTCCTCGAGATGCTGAGCGCGGAACGCAACGCCGCCGCCAACACGGAAGCCGCCTATCGCCGCGATCTCGAAGATGCGGCCGCGTTCATGGCGTCGCGCAAGATCTCGCTCGGCGACACCGCCACGGCGGATCTCTCGGCTTACCTCGCGGCGCTGAAGAAGCGCGGTTTTGCCGCACGCAGCAGCGCGCGGCGACTCTCGGCGCTGCGGCAGTTCTTCAAATTCCTGGTCGCCGAGGAAGTGCGCGGCGACGATCCTTCCGCCGCGCTCGACGGGCCGAAGCTCGGCCGGCCCTTGCCGAAGCTGCTCGACGAAGACGAGATGGCGCGCCTCATCGAAGTCTGCGCCGCCCTGGACGGGCCGAGCGGCGCGCGGCTGAAGGCGCTGGTCGAGCTTTCCTATGCCAGCGGCTTGCGCGTCTCCGAGCTGGTCGGCATGCCCCTGGCCGCGGTCTTGCGCGAGCAGCCGGTGCTGATCGTGCGCGGCAAGGGCTCGAAGGAGCGCATGGTGCCCTTGAACGCACCGGCCCGCGCCGCGCTCACCGCCTATCTCGAGCAGCGCCAGGCCTTCCTGCCGAAAGGCCCCGATGGCAAGCCTGCGGTTTCGCCGCATCTCTTCCCTTCGCGCGGCCAGGAAGGGCATCTTACGCGCCAGCGCTTCGGGCAGTTGCTGAAGGATCTCGCCCTTAAGGCGAACATCGATCCGGAGCGCATTTCGCCCCACGTGCTGCGCCACGCTTTCGCGACCCATCTTCTCGACCACGGTGCTGACCTCAGGAGCCTGCAGAAGATGCTGGGCCATGCCGATATCGCGACGACGCAGATCTACACCCATGTCGCCGGCAAGCGCCTGGCCGAGCTGGTCGAGGCGCATCATCCTTTGGCGGCAAGCGCCCGGCGTAAGAAAGCCGAGCATTGACCCAAGGCCACGCATTGACCCCAGGATTGACAGCGCCCTGGATACCCGCCACAAACCCCGGAGCCGAGCCCCCGCGGCATCTTCCAGCATTCATTAGGAAAGAGTCCGCAAGGGACTAGGAGCAGGGCCAGGATGAGCTTCAAGATCGTCGACCAGGCACCGGCGCGCCTCAACCGCAGCGAATTGGCGGTGCCCGGCAGCCAGCCGCAACTCTTTGAAAAGGCCGCCAAATCGGCGGCGGATGTGATTTTCCTCGACCTCGAGGATGCAGTCGCCCCGGACGATAAGCCGCAGGCCCGGAAGAACGTCATCGCGGCGCTCCGTGATATCGACTGGGGAGCCAAGGTGATGTCGGTCCGGATCAACGGGCTCGACACCCATTTCATGTATCGCGATGTGGTCGACGTCATCGAGCAGGGCGGCGAGCGCCTCGACCTGATCATGATCCCGAAGGTCGGCACCGCGGCCGATGTCTATGCGACCGACATGCTGGTCACGCAATGCGAGGCCGCGGTCGGCCGCAAGAAGAAGATCGGCTTCGAGATGATCATCGAGACCGCGCTCGGCATGCAGAACGTGCACGAGATCGCGGCCGCCTCGAAGCGCAACGAGAGTCTCCACTTCGGCGTCGCCGACTACGCGGCCTCGACCAAGGCGCGCACCACCAATATCGGCGGCGCCAACCCGAACTATGCCGTGCTCACCGACAAGGACGAGTCGGGTGAGCGCGACGTGCATTGGGGCGACATGTGGCATTATGCCGTCGCCCGCATGGTGGTCGCGGCGCGCGCCAACGGTCTGCGGCCGATCGACGGTCCGTTCGGCGATTTCTCCGATCCCGACGGCTACAAGGCCGGCGGCAACCGCGCCGGCGTGCTCGGCTGCGAGGGCAAGTGGGCGATCCATCCGTCGCAGGTGGCGCTCGCCAACGAGCTCTTCACGCCCTCCGATGCCGAGGTGAACAAGGCGCACCGGATCCTCGAGGCGATGGCCCAGGCCCAGAAAGACGGCAAGGGCGCGGTCTCGCTCGACGGGCGCCTGATCGATCTCGCTTCGATCCGGCAGGCGGAAGTCCTGGTCGCCAAGGCCAGGCAGATCGCCGCCGCCGCTTAAACTTCTGAACGGACCCAATCTAGAAGACGGGCATGGCCACTTTCCTCGACTTTGAAAAACCGATCGCCGAGCTTGAAGGCAAGATCGCCGAGTTGAAGCATCTTGCCCAAGGCGACGAGGTCAACATCGCCGAGGAAGTGGCGAAGCTCCAGGCCAAGGTCGAGAAGCTCACCAAGCAGACCTATGCCAAGCTGACGCCCTGGCAGAAGACCCTGGTCGCGCGGCATCTCGATCGGCCGCATTTCGGTGACTATGTCGCCGGTCTCGTCACCGACTATGTGCCGCTGGCCGGCGACCGCGCCTTCGCCGACGACAAGGCGATCATGGGCGGGATCGGCCGCTTCAGGGGCAGGCCGGTCGCGGTCATTGGCCATGAGAAGGGCAACGACACTTCCGGCCGCGTCCGCCACAGCTTCGGCATGGCCAAGCCCGAAGGCTATCGCAAGGCCATCCGCCTGATGGAACTCGCCGACCGCTTCAAGCTGCCGGTGATCACCCTGGTCGACACGCCGGGTGCCCATCCCGGCATCGAAGCAGAATCCCGCGGCCAGGCCGAGGCGATCGCGCGCGGCATCGAGACTTGCCTGAAGATCGGGGTGCCGCTGGTCTCGGCGATCATCGGCGAAGGCGGATCCGGCGGTGCCATTGCGCTCGCCGCCGGCAATCACGTGATCATGCTGGAGCATTCGGTCTACTCGGTGATCTCGCCGGAAGGCTGCGCCTCCATTCTCTGGCGCAGCGGCGATCAGAAAGAGGTCGCGGCTGAAGCCTTGAAATTGACCGCGGAAGACTTGAAGCAGCTCGGCATCATCGACGAGATCGTGGCCGAGCCCCTGGGCGGCGCGCACCGTGCCAAGCAGGAGACGATCGAGCGCCTGGGTGACTCGCTCGCCGCGGCGCTCGGGCGCTTCGACAACATGGACGGCGACACCGTCCGCCGCGAGCGCCGCGAGAAGTTCCTGGCCATGGGCCGCGGCGGCCTCGCGGCCTAGGTCGCTTCGCCGCACCCCACACCCCAACGAAATTCGTGATCGGAATCCGGCCGCAGGGATTCTTTTCAGCTGTCGTACTACTTGCATCGGGGCCGCAATGGAGCCCCCGGCACAAGGAAATACGATGAATATCAAGCGTTTAGCCCTGCTGACTGTTGCCGCGACCACGCTCGCCACGGCGGCTTTCGCCGACGGTGGGAAGGGTCCGGGCGGCTTCCTGAAGTCCGCCGACCTCAACAAGGACGGCGTGATCGACCAGACCGAGTTCCAGCAGAGCCGCGACAAGTGGTTCGCCGATCTCGACACCAGCAAGGACGGCTACGTCAGCGCGGACGAGCTCAAGGCCTTCGGCGACAAGATGCACGCCGAATGGGCGAAGAAGCACGGCGACCAGGCCGACAAGCCGGACGCGAACAAGAAGCACGGCGACTTCTCGCAGCGCATCCTGGAGCGCGTCGATGCCGACAAGGACGGCAAGATTTCCAAGGCCGAGTTCGACGCCGAGGGTTCGAAGATGTTCGGGAAGCTCGACGAGAACAGCGACGGCAAGATCGCCGAGAGTGAGATGCCGCAGCGTCACTGGGCGAAGTTCGGCGGCAGGATGTTCGACCGCATGGACGCGGACAACGACGGCAAGGTGACCAAGGCCGAGTTCCAGGCCGCCGGCGAGCAGATGTTCCAGCGGATGGACAAGAACGGCGACGGCATCATCGAGAAGGACGAGATGCAGAAGCCGCAGGGCGATATGCCGCCGGCCGACGATCAGGCGCCGACTCCGTAAGCTTGCGGTCGCTGGGAGTTGATGAAGCTTGACGTGCGCGATGGCGGGTGCTCGGGTCATAATCGGAGTCATGCAGTGTTCGACAATTCTGTTGCAGTGATGCCGAGAATGGATCTGGCCGAGCGCCCGCCGCGCGAGTTCACGGCGGAAAACAACGACGACGGCTTGCTCTCGCAGATTGCCGAGGGCGACCGCCGCGCGTTTTCGCAGCTGATGGACCGCCATATCGACCGCGCCTTCGCGCTGGCCCGTCGCGTACTCGGCAACAAGAGCGACGCCGAGGACGTGGTCCAGGATGCGTTCCTGAAGGTCTGGCAGAAGGCGGGGCAATGGCAGCCCGGCCGCGCGCAGTTCTCGACCTGGCTCTACCGCGTCGTGGTGAACCGCTGCCTCGACCTGAAGCGCAAGCCCGTCAACGCCGCGCTCGACAACGTGGCCGAGCAGAGCGACGACCGGCCGGACGCCTACGAGGACATCGAAACGCGGCAGCGCAACGCGAAGATCCAGGCGGCGGTGGCCGACCTGCCGGAGCGGCAGCGGACGGCGATCGCCTTGAGCTACACCGCCGGGATGAGCAATGCCCAGGCGGCGGAGACGATGGAAATATCGGTGAAAGCATTCGAATCGCTCCTGGTACGGGCGAAGCGCGAGCTGCGGGGGCGGCTCGCCGGGGATGGAGAGGAATGACCATGCGAATGGATGAAGAGAAATTCGAGGCCGAACTCCGGGCTGCAATGGCGCCCGAGCCGGCCAGCCTCGCCTTGCGCCAGCGCATCCTGGTGCAGGCGACCCAGGAGAATCTCGCGCCGAAGCGCAGCGGCTGGTTCGCGGCCTTGGACCCGCGCGGCTGGCGCCTGCTGGAGCTGAGCTCGCTGGCCGCGGTGGCTTCGCTGGCGATCGGCATCTTCATGGGTGCCAGCGGCCTGGTGCCTGACAGCAGCACGACGACGAGCGTCGCCGCCACCGACAGCGGCAGCACGGTGGACCTGGTGGCACTTGCCTACGACGACAGCGGCCTTTCCGGAGACCTGCAATGACGATCTCCGGCTCGAAGGCGAAGTGGCTGATCGGCGTCGCCGCCGTCTCGCTTTGCGTCAACCTGTTCGGGGTTGGGCTCATCGCCGGCCATCGGATCTATGGCCCGGGCTTCTTCGGCCCCGGCGGTCCCGACGGACCGCGCCGCGGCATGGAAGCGATGATCGCCGGCGTGCCGGAGGATCTCCGGCCGATGATCAAAGAGAAGTTCGAGGCCGCGAAGCCGCAGTTCCAGGCGCAGCGCAAAGAGATCAAGGCCGCGCGCGACAAGCTGGCGGCGGCCGCGGAAGCCGATCCCTTCGATCCCGCCGCGTTCGACCAGGCCTTCGGCGATTTCCAGCAGGCGATGAGCGGCATGGGCAGCATCGCGCACCAGACCATTCGCGAGATCCTGCCGCAGATCCCGGCCGAGCAGCGCAAGCAGCTGGTCGAGAAGTGGTCGAAGCGCTGGGGTTCCAAGAGCGGCGACGGTCCCGACGGGCCGCCGTCGCCGCCGGGTGATGCGCCGGAGTGATCGTCTAGCCACGAGGTCGTCCGATGACCGCCGCACTGCTCGCCGCCAACCGCTTCGGACTGGGTGCCCGGCCCGGCGAGCTCAAGGCGATCGTCGGTGACCCGCGCGGCTGGCTGAAAGCGCAGCTCGATCCCGGCCACGCCGTGCCGGCGCCGATCGCTGCACTCCCCGGGACCGAAGCGCGGCTCGCGACCCTGCCGACCCTGATGGGGGATCCCGCCGAGGTGCAGAAGAAGCTCGCGCAGGCGGTGCTCAAGGCCGCGCGCGATCAGCTTCCGCAGGACAGCGCCGCGCGTCTGCAGGCGGCGATCACCGCGCAGACCCCGCTGGTCGAGCGGCTGACCGCCTTCTGGTCCAACCATTTCACCGTCTCCGGCGCGCGGCCGGTCGCCGCCGGGCTGATCGGGCCCTATGAGGTCGAGGCGATCCGGCCGCATCTCTTCGGCCGCTTCGTCGATCTCTTGAAGGCGGCGACTTTGCATCCCGCGATGCTGCTCTATCTCGACAACGCGATCTCGATCGGCCCAAACTCGCGCGCCGGGCAGCGCCGCGACAAGGGCTTGAACGAGAACCTCGCCCGCGAGCTGATGGAGCTGCACACGCTCGGCGTCGATGGCGGCTACAGCCAGGCCGACGTGACCGAGCTGGCGAAGGTCCTGACCGGCTGGACCATCCGCCGGCCCAACCAGCCGCAGCGCGCCATCGCCGCGACCCGCGGCAGCGCCGTCTTCATCCCGGCGATCCACGAACCGGGCGAGAAGTCGCTGCTCGGCCGGACCTATCGCGACACCGCCGAGAACGAAGCCGACGCGGCGCTGGAGGATCTCGCGCGCCACCCGGCGACCGCGCGCTTCATCGCGACCAAGCTGGCGCGGCATTTCATCGCCGATGCACCGCCGCCGGAAGCGGTGGCGGCCCTGGCGGACACCTTCGCGAAGACCGACGGCGATCTCACCGCGGTCTACGCGCGCCTCATCGACCTCGACGCGGCCTGGAGCGGGGAGGGCAAATACCGCTCGCCCTATGACTGGGTGGTCGCGATCTTTCGCGCCTTCGCCGCCGATACGCCGGATCGCGCCAGCCGCGCGGTGCAGGCGCTGAACCAGCTCGGCCAGCGGCTCTATTTCGCCCCTTCGCCGGCCGGTTGGCCGGATGATTCCTCCTCTTGGCTCGCACCGGAATCCCTGCTGGCGCGGGTCGACTACGCCGAAGCCGTCGGGCGCAGCAAGAGCGAGAGCGATCCTCTGCAGCTCGCCGACCAGAGCGTCGGCGCATCGCTCTCGACGGAATCGAAGCTCTCGATCCAGCGTGCGCCGAGCCGGAGCGATGCGGTGGCGCTGCTGCTGGTCAGTCCCGAGTTCTTGCGGAGGTAATGATGCTGAACCGCCGCCACTTGCTCTCCTTGACCGGCTCGCTCGCGGTGTTGGGCGCGTTGCCGGCGCGGCTGGCACTGGCCGATGCGCCGACCGACGCGCGTTTCGTGCTGGCGATCCAGCGTGGCGCGATGGACGGCCTGCACGCGGTGCCGCCCTATGCCGATCCGCATTACAAAGCGCTGCGAGGCAATCTGGCGCTGGCCGACGACGGCGGCGCGAAAGGCCTGCTCGATCTCGACGGCAAGTTCGGCCTGCACCCGAAGCTCGCTGCGTTGAAATCCTGGTACGACCAAGGCGAGATGCTGGTCGTGCATGCGGTGGCGACGCCCTATCGAGAGCGCTCGCATTTCGACGGCCAGGACTTGCTGGAGAACGGCAGCGCGCAACCGCATGCCGGCAATTCCGGCTGGCTGAACCGCGCGATTGGCTTGATGGGCGGCGACGACCGTCGCCTCGGCCTCGCCTTGGGTCCTGAAGTGCCGCTTGCTCTGCGCGGCGAGACGGCGGTTGCCTCCTGGGCACCGGACAAGCTGCCTTCGGCGGCGCCGGATTTCCTCAACCTGGTGCAGGCGATGTATGCCAAGCAGCCGGCTTTGCAGACCGTGCTGCGCCAGGCGATCGATGCCGACCGGTTGGCGCAGGCCGCGGTCGGCAGCACCGCCGGCATGGCTTCCTTCCGCCCCGGCAACGCGGCGCGCATCCTCGCGGAATCCGGCGGCAAGCTGCTGGCGCAGCCCAACGGCCCGCGCATCGCTGTGCTGGAATTGCAGGGCTGGGACACACATACCAATCAGAACGGCCGCATGGCCCAGGCGCTGGCGCAGATGAATGATGCGCTGGCGGCGCTGAAGCAGTCGCTCGGCCCGGTCTGGGCGAAGACCGTGGTGATGACCGCGACCGAGTTCGGCCGCACCGCGCGCCCCAACGGCAGCAACGGGACCGACCACGGCACGGCGACCGCGCTCTTCCTGGCCGGCGGCGCCGTCGCCGGCAAGCGCGTGATCGCCAACTGGCCGGGCCTGGATTCGGGGCGGCTCTACCAGGACCGCGACCTCGCCCCGACCACGGATTTCCGCAGCGTCGCCAAGGCGGTGCTGCAGGCGCATCTGGGACTGCCGCCGGAGGCCCTCGACCGCGTGGTGTTTCCGCAAAGCGCCGCCGCAAAGCCGATGGCGGACCTGCTGCGCAGCTGACGCGACAATCTTCACGCGGCACCCCCACCCAACCCTCCCCCAAAGATGGGGGAGGGCTTTGCGCCGCGCTTGCTTCTCCCTCCCCCGACTTCGGGGGAGGGTTGGGTGGGGGTGCCGCAGCCGCGATGCGAGCCGGCCTAAGCCGACTTCCGCTCGACCGCGAATTTCACCAGCGCCGCGCTGGTGCGGATCCTGAGCTTGCTCTTCAGCAGCGCCGCGGCATTGGCGACGGTCTTATAGGTGACGCCAAGCTCGCCGGCGATCTCCGCCAGGCTCTTGCCGTCGCCCAAGCCGTCGAGGATCGCCTTGTCGCGCTCGCCGAGCTCGGGCGTGTCCGGCTGCAGCCGGGTCATCGCCAGCGCCTGGGCCACGTTCTGGCCGAGATAGGTTTCGCCCGCCAGCACCTTGTCGATCGCGGCCAGGATCGCCGTCGGGTCGTCGTTCTTGGTGACGTAGCCCTTGGCGCCCTTGGCCATCGCGCGCGAGACGCGGCCGGAATCGCCATACATGCTGAGGATGATGATGCGCGCGGCGGCATTGTCGGCACTGAGCTGCGGCATCAGGTCGAGCCCGTTCCCATCCGGCAGATCGAGATCGAGCAGGACCACGCCCGGCCGATGCCGCTGGTTGAGCGCGAGCCCCGCCTGGCCACGCTCGGCTTCCAGCAGCTCGAAGCTCTTGCGCTGGGCCAGCAGCCGCCGCACGCCGGCGCGGATCAGCGGATGGTCCTCGATCAGAAGGATGCGCGTCAGCTCAGGCATGCGCCACCGCGAAGGCCGGCGTGCCGCGCTGTTGCGCGTCCGCCGGCGGCGCCAGCCAGGGAATGACCGCTTCAATGAGCGTGCCGCCGTCGGCGCCGTTCCCGACCGAGAGATTTCCGCCCAGCCGGCGCACCCGCTCGCCCATGCCGAGCAGGCCGAAGCCCATGCGGAAATCCGCCGGCAATCCGGCGCCGTCGTCGCGGATCGAGACAATGAGATCGCCGGCCTGCAGCGCCAGAGAGACCTCGACGGTCTCCGCCCGGGCATGGCGAAGCGCGTTGACCAGGCCTTCCTGCACCATGCGATAGACGGTGAGCGTGGCTTCTTCGCCGGCCCCGTCGATCTCCTCCTCGATGTTCAAGAGCCAGGTGACCCCGCGATGCCGCTCGGCCCAGGCATCGATCAGGTCGCCGATCGATTCGCTCAGCCTTGCATGTGCCAATGAGCCCGGGCGCAGCCGGTCCAGCATCCGGTAGTTCTGCTTCTGGATGTCGTCGATCATGCCGGACATGGTCGCGCTGTGCTGGCGGATCGCCTTGGGATCGCCGGTGTCGCGGATCAGGGCGAGCTCGGTGCGGATGCCGAACAGGGTCGCGCCGAAATCGTCGTGCAGCTCGCGGGCGATCTCGCGCCGCTCGGATTCCTGCACCGCGATCAGCTTGCCGATCAGCAACCGGTTGTCGCGCTGCGCCCGGTCGAGCGACTGCGCCAGGGCGTTGAACTTCTCGCCGATCCGCTGCAGCTCGGAGACGCGGAAGCGGCCGACCGGCGCGAACTCGCCGCGGCCGAGGCGATCGATGCCGAAGCTCAGCGCCTGAATCGGCCGCGCCACCAGCTGCGCGGTCCAGAGCAAGGCGATGAGGATCAGCAGCGAGGCGCCGGCCAGCAGGCCGACCAGGAACACGAGCTCCGACCAGACCTCGCCGATCTCGTCCAGGGGATTGCCGACCACGATCACCTCGCCGCGCCGGGCGCCCTGGATGGTGACCGGATAGGTCTCGACCGGCCGGTCGCTCTCGAAGAGATCGACGAACCAGTCCGGCGCCTCGATGCGCGGCGGCTCGGCGTGCAGCAGCGGCGGCGCGCCGCTGACGTCGGCGCTCGGCAGATAGACAAACTGCACATGCCGCACATTGGCGAGATTGCCCATCAGGTGCCGGATCTCGGCATCGGGATTCGGCGTGTTGCCGATGGTGCGCAGCGAATAGGCGACCAGCACGCGGCCGGTCTGCATGCCGGAGCGCGTCTCTTCGGCGATGCGCTCGCCCGCGCCCGAGAGCAGGATCGTCACGGCGAAGATGAGCATCGCCGGCAGGATCAGCAGCGGGATCAGGATCAGGCGCGCGCGGATCGATTGCAGTCGGGCGAGGCTTCGCATCTTGTCCGTCCTCGAATGATGTCGGCCGAGAGTAGAACGCCGCAGCGCCGAAGGCCTCGGGAAAAAGTCCCGAAGCGGCCGGGACTAATGGAATTTGCGCCACGCGCTGTGCGCCGCTCATAGTGACTCGCACCGATGGATCGCGGGTTGAACGCGAAATCCACCTTTAGGATGAGGGGGTTGGGCGATGCGCGCAGGATGGATGATGAGCGGCTTGGTGGCGGCGGCCTGGGCAATGATGCCGGGTTCCGCTTCGGCTTTCACGGCCTATGTCTCGAACGAGAAGGGCAACACGGTCAGCGTCATCGACCTCGACAAGCTGGAGGTGACCGCGACCGTCGAGGTGGGCGAGCGCCCGCGCGGCATCACCATGAGCAAGGACGGCAAGCACGTCTATATCTGCACCAGCGACGCCGACCATATCGAGGTGCTCGACACCGAGACGCTGAAGGTGCTGCACACCTTGCCGAGCGGCCCGGACCCCGAGCTCTTCGTGCTCTCGCCCGACGGCAAGACCCTGTTCGTCGCCAACGAGGACAACAACATGGTGACGGTGCTCGACGTCGAGGCGGGCGACGTCGCCGGCGAGATCGCGGTCGGCACCGAGCCCGAGGGCATGGCGGTCAGCCCGGACGGCAAATGGATGGTGAACACCTCCGAGACCACCAGCATGGCGCATTTCATCGACACCGCCACGCTCGAGGTGAAGGACAATGTGCTGGTCGACACAAGGCCGCGCTTCGCCGCCTTCACCCCGGACGGATCGAAGGTCTGGGTCTCGTCCGAGGTCGGCGGCACGGTCGCGGTGATCGACAGCGCCACCCGCAAGATCCTGAAGAAGATCGAGTTCGCGGTGCAGGGTGTGCGCAAGGAGACCTTGCAGCCGGTCGGCATCTCGCTGACCCCCGACGCCAAGACCGCCTTCATCGCGCTCGGGCCGGCCAACCGCATCGCCGTGGTCGACATGGAGAGCTACGAAGTGAAGGACTACCTGCTGGTCGGCCAAAGAGTCTGGCAACTCGCGCTCACCCCCGACGGCAAGACTCTCCTGAGCGCCAACGGCGAATCCAACGACGTCTCGGTGATCGACGTCGCGTCATTGAAGGTCCTGAAGTCGATCCCGGTCGGCGAGCTCCCCTGGGGCATCGCGATCAAGTAGCCGTTTCCCGGATGACCATTCACGAGTGAGCTTACAAGATCGGGGGCCGTCCACATATGGATGGTCCGCCTTCTACGAACGGGAGCTGTTTCAATCCCGTCTATTCGCTCCCAATCGACTGATATTCAGTTTCCGCGACGCGTCGTGGCGTTAGCATGATCTCAAGAGTTCCGTTCGGCCCGGGCGCTACGTAAAACTCACCCTCCAGCGGACTCCGAGAATAGCTGGCGCAAATCAGGAAGAAGGCTGGGTTGTTGCTCCATCGATCGAACTTGCACATCGGTCTATGAATCTGCCCGACGATCCGGAAGCTACCGTCGATCTGATCGATCATTAGGATGTCGCCGGTGCCCTCCCCGGAAGTCGGTCCGATTCCATTGTCCACAATGGCCCAGGCACGCCTATCCGGTGCCGCCTCGGGCAGAGTTTTGAGTGTAATCGTGCTTCCAGAGTTGATGTCGATCAGTTCGTACTGAATCCACTCGTGCTGGAACTTTTCAACAAGAAGTACTTGGCGCTGTGGATCGAAATCCCGAGCAAAATACCGGGTACAGTTATCGTAGTCGTTTATTTCGCAGCCACTGCGGTTGTCTTCGAAGACGCGCTGTCCGCCGCTTCTGAATCTGACAACGAGCTTCTGCTTTTGCCGTTCACCGATTGCGGGAAATGTGTCCAAGAGCTTCCGCTCGCGGGCGAGCGCGACATCAGGGTCATAGGCATACGCGCTCTTCGCCGCGCCGGCAAAGCTCGCCAGCAAGACCAGTAAGCAGAGTTTTCGCCGAATGCACATTTCGAACCCGCTGGAGAGCCGGGCTCGAATTATCCCCTAATACGCGAACTCCGCATAGACCGGATCGACCGAGCCGTTCCATTTGCCGTGGAACAGCTTCAGCTTCTCCTGGGCCGGGCATTCGCCGGAATCGGCGATGGTCTGCAGCACGTTCAGGAACCCGCTCTCGTCGGAACCGGCGAGGTCGCCGGACTTGCGGGCGTTGAGGCCCGCGCGGGCGATCTTCAGCACTTCCAGCGAGAGATCCTTCACCGTGCCCTTGCCGAACTTGGCTTTGAGCGCTTGTTTCGGCACCGCGGCCTTCAAGTTCGCGCGGTCTTCCGCGGTCCAGTTCTTCACCAGGTCCCAGGCGGCATCGAGCGCGGTCTGGTCGTAGAGCAGCCCGACGAAGAGCGCGGGCAGGGCGCAGAGCCGGTCCCAGGGGCCGCCGTCGGCGCCGCGCATCTCCAGGAACTTCTTGAGGCGCACTTCCGGGAAGGCCGTGGTCGCGTGATCCGACCAGTCGGCGGTGGTCGGGGTCTCGCCGGGCAATGCCGGCAGCTTGCCGTTCAGGAAATCGCGGAACGACTGGCCGCTGGCATCGATGTACTGGCCGTTGCGATAGACGAAATACATCGGCACATCGAGCAGGTAATCGGCATAGCGCTCGAAGCCCATGCCGTCCTCGAAGGCGAAGGGCAGCGGCCCGGTACGGCCGGGATCGGTGTCGGTCCAGATATGGGCGCGATAGCTCATGAAGCCGTTCGGCTTGCCTTCGGTGAAGGGCGAATCCGCGAACAAGGCAGTCGCGACCGGCTGCAGGGCGAGCGAGACGCGCAGCTTCTTCACCATGTCGGCTTCGCCGGAGAAATCGAGATTGACCTGCACCGTGCAGGTGCGGGTCATCATGTCGATGCCAAGCTTGCCCACCTTCGGCATGTAGTTGCGCATGATCTGGTAGCGGTTGCGCGGCATCCAGGGCGTGTCTTCGCGCGGCCATTTCGGGCGGAAGCCCATGCCGAGGAAGCCGACGCCGAGCTCCGCGCCGATCGCCTTCACCTGGCTGAGATGGTTGCCCACCTCGGCGCAGGTCTGGTGGATCGACTGCACCGGCGCGCCCGACAATTCGAACTGCCCGCCGGGCTCGAGGCTGACGTTGCAGCCGTCCTTGGTGAGGGCGATGACCTTGCCGTTCTCCTCGATCGCCTCCCAGCCGAAGCGGGTGAGGCCGGTCAGGATCGCGCCGATGCCGTTCGGGCCCTCATAGGGGATCGGTTTCAGGGTCTTGGCGTCGAAGACGAACTTCTCGTGCTCGGTGCCGATGCGCCAGGCGGATTTCGGCTTCGAGCCCGACGAGAAATACTCGACCAGCTGGGCTTTGGACGTGATGGGCTCGCCCTGTGACTTCGGTGGTGCCGACAAGCCGTACTCCCCAGGAAAATCCTGTTTGGAAAAATTCTAACAGGCAAGCCGCCGGAACCGGTGCCTGCCGAACCCCCGCTGCCGGGGCGCCCTACGGCCTGGGCGGCCGTTTCGCGCCGTCGCCGAGGATCGCCTGAAAGGCCGACAAGGCCGCCAAAGCAGCCGTCTCGGCGCGCAAAATGCGAGGCCCCAGCCCGACGGGCGTAACAAAGGGCAGTTTCTTCAGCCGGTCAAGCTCATCGTCCTGAAATCCTCCCTCAGGACCAATCAGGACAGCGTACTTGTGAGGTAATCTCACATCGGATGTTAGGGCGGATAACGCCTGGCCGATGGGAGCCGCATCTCCCGCTTCGGCGCAGACCAGGAGATGCCGGTCCTTGGGCCAGCCGGTGCGCAGGGCTTCCAGGCTGATCGGCTCCAGGACCTCGGGCACGGTCAGCCGCTCGGATTGCTCGGCGGCCTCGGTCGCGACCGTGGTCAGGCGGCTCTGGTTGATCCGGTTGCTGGCGCTGTGCTGGGTCAGGACCGGCTGGAAGCGCGCGACGCCGAGCTCAGTGCCCTTCTCGACCAGGAAATCCACCGCATCCTTCTTCAGGGGCGCGAAGCAGAGCCAGAGGTCGGGCTCGGAATCCTGGGCGCGGGTCTGCTCCACGGCCTCCAGGGTGAGCCGTCGCTTCTGGGCCTCGGCGATGCGGCCGCGGTATTCGCCGTCGCGGCCGTTGAACAGCAGCACCGGATCGCCGCTGCCCCGGCGCAGCACGTTGACGAGATAATGCGCGGCGCGCTCGTCGGCCTGGAACCGCGCGTTCTTCTGCAGGTGCTCCGCGACATAGAGTCTCGGAATCATCGTTGTTGTGGGCTCCCCGCCCAGCCACTAAGGTCCCGCAAATTATGAGCAGTGCCACCGACATTCAAGCCGGCGACTGGATCGACCGGCACGTTCCGGAAGCGATTCGGCCCTATCTCCGCCTCGCCCGGGTCGATCGGCCGATCGGCACCTGGCTGCTGCTGTTCCCCGGCTGGTGGTCGCTGGCGCTCGCGGCCCCGCCGGGCGGGCTGCCCGACGGCTATGTCATGGTGCTGTTCGCGATCGGCGCGCTGGTGATGCGGGGCGCCGGCTGCACCATCAACGACATCGTCGACCGCGACTTCGACAGGCAGGTCGCGCGTACCGCGACGAGGCCGCTGGCTTCCGGGGCGCTGAGCCTGAAACAGGCGCTGGTCTTTCTCGCACTCCAGCTCGCCGTCGCCTTCATCATCCTGCTGCAGCTGGAACCGCTCGCGATCAAGCTCGGCGTGCTCTCGCTGCTGCTGGTCGTCGCCTATCCCTTCATGAAGCGGATCACCTGGTGGCCGCAGGCCTTCCTCGGCCTCACCTTCAACTGGGGCGCGCTGATGGGCTATGCGGCGGTCACGAATGATCTCGCCTGGCCGCCGCTGCTGCTCTACGCCGCCGGCTTCTTCTGGACCCTGTTCTACGACACGATCTATGCCCACCAGGACAAGGAAGACGACGCGCTCATCGGCGTCAAATCCACCGCGCGCTATTTCGGCGACAAGACGCGCAGCTGGCTCACCGGCTTCGCGATCGCGACCATCCTGCTGCTGATGCTGGTGGTGATGACCGCGGGTCTCGGCTGGGTGGCGAAGCTCGGCGTCATCGGGGTCGCGCTGCATCTCGGCTGGCAGACGGTCTCCTGCAATTTCGACGATGCGAAGAATTGCCGCGACACCTTCTACAGCAACCGCTTCATCGGCTGGATCCTGCTCGCCGGGCTCGTCATCGCCAAGCTGATGCAGTGAGTGTTCCACCATCCACGCCGGAACAACGGCGCAGCTTCATCCAGTCGCAGACCGCGCTCGCGTCCCCGCCGCTGACGCCGGAGATCAAGCTCAACCTCGCGACCGAGATCACGCCGATCTGGGAAGCGACCGAGGCGACGCTCGAAGCCAACAACCTGCCGCCGCCCTATTGGGCCTTCGCCTGGCCCGGCGGCCAGGCGGTGACGCGGTTCCTGCTCGATCACCCGCAATGGGTCCGGGGCAAGCGCGTGCTCGATTTTGCGGCCGGCAGCGGACTCTCGGCGATCGGCGCAAGGATGGCCGGCGCCGAGCGCGTCCAGGCCAACGAGATCGACGACTTCGCGATCGAGGCGATCCTGCTGAACGCGGCGTCGAACAACATCGCGGTCGACGTGTTGCGCCACGATCTGATCGGCCGCAACGAAGGCTGGGATGTCGTGATCGCCGGCGACGTGTGTTACGAGAAGCCGATGTCCGACCGCGTCATCCCCTGGCTGCGCGGGCTCGCCGGATCCGGCGTCACCGTGCTGATGGGCGACCCCGGCCGCGCCTATCTGCCGGCGCAGGGCTTGGTGGAGGTCGCCAGCTACGACGTGCCGACCTCGAAGGAATTGGAAGACCGCGAGCTGCGCGTGACCCGCGTGCTCAGATTGATGCCTTAGGAGTTGCGTATGCAGGTTTCGGCGCTCTGGCTCTATCCCGTCCAGTCGCTGCGCGGGCAGAAGATGGAGGCGCTGGATTTCGCGCCGGACGGCCTGCGCCTGGACCGCTGGTTCGGCATCCGCGACGTCGAGACCGGCGGCATGGTCGGCTCGTCGATGGGCAAGAAGGCCTGGCTGCCGCTGATCACCTGGGATGCGGTCATCGTCGACGCTGGTGCGGCGCCGAAGGTCGAGATCCGCTTTCCCGATGGCGGTCACCTGGTGAGCGACGACGCGGATGCCGATCGCGTGCTCTCCGATCGCCTCGGCCGCGCCGTCGAGCTCAAGGGCAGGGACGGCATCAAGGCCGATCACCGCTACCGCATGGCCTCCTGCCACCTGCTCACCAGCGCCACGCTGAAGCGGTTGCGTGCAAGCTATCCCGAAGGCGATTTCGCGCCGGAGCGGTTCCGCCCGAACATGGTGCTGGATTGCGGCGACACGGTTGGTTTCATCGAGCAGCCCTGGCTCGGACACCTCATCCAGGCGTCATCCGGCGCGGTGCTGGAAGGCACCGAGGATTGCGCCCGCTGCGCGCTGACCACCCGCGCGCAAGGCGACCTGCCCAGCGACCCCAAGATCCTGCACACGGTGATGCTGGAAAACGGCACCAACGCCGGGATCTACGCGAAAGTCTCGCAGGCGGGACGGGTGGCGGTGGGGGATTTGATTTCGGTGGAGAAGTAGCGTGAGGGGTCACGTCGACCCCTCACCCTGTCCCTCTCCCGCAAGGGGAGAGGGGACGCTGTTGCGAGAATCTTAGAACTCTCTCACACCGCAGCGAAAAGAACCACCCTCTCCCCCTGCGGGAGAGGGCTGGGGTGAGGGGTCGACGGGTCTCTCCGTTCAGCCTTACAGATTCGGCTGCTTCGTCGTGCGCAGGTACGGCTTGATCTTCTTGTAGCCCTTGGGGAAGAGCTTGTCGGCGTCGGCGTCGCTGACCGCCGGCACGATGATGCAGTCTTCGCCGTGCTTCCAGTTGACCGGCGTCGCGACCTTGTAGTTCGCGGTCAGCTGCAGCGAGTCCAGCACCCGCAGGATCTCCTCGAAGTTGCGGCCGGTCGAAGCCGGATAGGTGATGATCAGCTTCACCTTCTTGTCCGGGCCGATCACGAAGACCGAGCGCACGGTCAGCGTGTCGTTCGCGTTCGGGTGGATCATGTTGTAGAGGTTCGAGACCTTGCGGTCGGGATCGGCCAGCAGCGGGAAATTCAGGGCATGGCCCTGCGTCTCCTTGATGTCGCCGGCCCAGGCCTTGTGGTCGGCCAGCGGATCGACCGAGAGGCCGACTACCTTGGTGTTGCGCTTCTCGAATTCCGGCTTCAGGCGCGCGACCTCGCCCAATTCGGTGGTGCAGACCGGGGTGAAGTCCTTCGGATGCGAGAACAGGATGCCCCAGCCGTTGCCGAGATATTCGTGGAACTTGATCTTGCCTTCGGTCGAATCCTGCTCGAAGTCAGGGGCGGTATCGCCGAGTTGCAGGGCCATGGTGTCCTCCTTCTGCCTTGTGACGGTCCGATGAAAAATCTGAATGGGACTATTGCTATTCGCCGGCGACGCGCAGAACGGGCTGCGGCCGCGCATAGTCCCGGTCATGGCGCAGCGACGGTATCATGGCCCGCGCCGCCGCCACCTTCGAAAAATCGAGTTCGGCTGTGACGATGCCCACCTGCTCGCCGGCTTCCGCCAAAATCTCACCCCAGGGGGCAACGATCAAGGAATGGCCATAAGTGCGCCGGCCACCGGCATGCTGGCCAGATTGCGCCGGCGCCAGCACGAAGGCGCCGGTCTCGATCGCGCGCGCCCGCAGCAGCACATGCCAATGCGCCTCGCCGGTCGGCACGGTGAAGGCCGCGGGGATGCCGATCAGTGCGGCGCCCGCATGGGCGAGATCGCGATAGAGCTGCGGGAAGCGCAGGTCGTAGCAGACCGTCATGCCGAGCGGCCCGAACGGGGTCGGCGCCAGCACCGCCTGCGAACCCGGCCGGATGCGCTCGGATTCGCGATAGACCTCGCCGTTCGGCAGGTCGACGTCGAACAGATGGATCTTGTCGTATTGAGCGATCAACCGGCCCTGGTCGTCGATCAGGAAGCTCCGATTGGCGAGCCGCTCCGGCTCGACCCGGATCGGCATCGAGCCGATCAGCAGCCAGACGCCGAACTCCTTCGCGAGCTTCGCGAAGAATGGCAGCCCGGGATGCTCATCCTGGGTGAAGGACTTGGCCAGCGCCAGTTCGCGGTTGGGCTCGATGATGCTGGTATTCTCGGGGGTCGCGATGAACTTCGCGCCGCCGGCCGCGGCTTCGCGAATCAGCGCCGCGGCGGCGTCGAGATTGGGCTGGACCTCGGGTCCGGCCGTCATCTGCACGCAGGCGAATTTCACCGCGGCGTCGGTCACGCGAAAACTCCCAGATTTGCGGTCGCGTTACTCCGCGGCCGGTTGGGCCAGCATGGGGGCGAGACCCCCGGCGCGGTCAAGCGCGTATAAATCGTCGCTGCCGCCGACATGCTTTCCGTTGATGAAGATCTGCGGTACCGAAGTCCGGCCGCCGGCCCGCTGCACCATCTCCGCCCGGCGCTTGGAATCCGCCATGACGTCGATCTCCTCATACGGCACCTGGCGGTCGTCGAAGAGACGCTTCGCCCGGTAGCAATAGGGGCAGATCATGGTCGTATAGATTTCGACTTTGGCCATTTCACACCATTGGGGTGGGACCAACCCTCCCACGGGGTTCCTTAATAGATCGCCTCTCCTGTCCATTTTGGCAAGGCTCGAGCCTCCTAATCGGCCCGCACCACCTTGGCCAAAGCCAGGACATCGACATTGCGGGCACCGGCCGAAATCAAGGCCTTAGCTGCCGACTCGACGGTCGCACCCGTGGTGATCACATCGTCGATCAAGAGAATGCGCCGGTTGGTGACCGCCACCGCCTGGCGCTCGGCGACCGCGATGGCGCCCTTCACGTTGCGGAACCGGGCGAGCCTACCGAGATGGCCCTGGCTGCGGGTCGCCCGGCGCCGGCACAGCGCCTCGGGCAGGACCGGCAGCTTGGCGGTGCGGCCGATCGCCTGGGCGAGCAAAGCCGCCTGGTTGAAGCGGCGGCTGGCAAGCCGGGTCCAATGCAGCGGCACCGGTACGATCAGCTCGGTCGATTCCAGCAACACGGCGCCGGCCCGGGACATCCAGCCGGCCAGCGCCGGGACGCTCTCGGTGCGGTCGGCATGTTTCAGCCCGATGACCAGGTCGCGGCTTTCGTCGTCATAGCGGAAGACGGCGCGGGCGCGATCATAGGCCGGGCGTTTCTGCAGGCAGGCGCCGCAGAGCGATTCCGCGCCGGCGTCGAAGGGGAAGGGCTGGCCGCAGCAGGCACAGCAGGGGGCGCCCAGCCAGGTGAGCTTGCGCCAGCAATCCGGGCAGAGGCCCTGCGCCTGGCTCAGGATATCGCCGCATTTCAGGCAGCGCGGCGGCAGCACCGCATCGAGCACGGTGCGGGAGACGCGGCCGGAGAGGCGCCCCAGATTCTGCAGCATGGGCGCCAGTCTAGCGGGCCGTCGCGCGATGCTCTAGTACTGCGCGCATGAGCACGCCCGGCACCCCGCCGAAGATTTTCGACCGCGCCCTGCTGCGCCGGCGCCGCGAACGCGCCGCGCGGGTCATCGATCCCAAGCGCGACTTCCTGTTCGCGGAATCCGGCGAGCGGATGCTGGACCGGCTGGACGACGTCACGCGGCGCTTTCCGCTGGCCCTCGACCTCGGCAGCCGCGACGGCCTGCTCGGCCGCCTGCTGCAAGGGCGCGGCGGAATCGAGGCCTTGATCCAGGGCGACCTTTCCTTGGGCATGTTGCGCAGGGCCGGCGGCCAGGTGCTGCAGCTCGACGAGGAAGCCCTGCCCTTCGCGCCGGAGAGTTTCGACCTGGTGCTGGCCAATCTAGCGCTGCATTGGACCAACGATCTCCCCGGCGCGCTGGCGCAGATCCGGCATGTGCTCAAACCCGACGGCCTCTTTCTCGGTACGCTGTTCGGCGCGGGGACGCTGGCTGAGCTCCGGAGCGTGCTGATGGAGGCCGAGATCGCCGAGACCGGCGGCGCCAGCGCCCGCGTGGCGCCTTTCGCCGATCTCCGTGATGCCGCCGGGCTGATGCAGCGCGCGGGCTTCGCGCTCCCGGTCGCCGATGTCGAGACGGTGACGGTGACCTATGCCGGGTTGATGCCGCTGCTGGCCGATCTCCGCGCCATGGGCGAAGCCAACATTCTCGATGCGCGGCTGAAGCGGCCGACCCGGCGCGCGGTGATCGCCCGTGCCGCGGCGCTCTATCAGGAGAAGTTCGCGATGCCGGATGGCCGGGTCCCGGCGAGCTTCCGGCTCATCTTCCTCACCGGCTGGGCGCCGCATGAATCGCAGCAGCAGCCGGCGCGCCGCGGCAGCGGCAAGGTCAACCTCGGCGAGGTGCTGCGGCCGGGGCGGGACTAGAAGCCCGGCGTGCCGCCCGGCCCCTGCTGATTTTCCGTCTCTCCGCTGCCGGCGCGGCGATGCTCGGGCGGATCGCTCGGGTCGCCGTCACCGCCGAGATCGGTCGAGGGGTTGGTGCCCCCGAAATCGCCGTTGCCGCCGCTTCCGAAAGTGGCGCCCTGGCCTTCCTCGATGTCCATGTCGTCATTGGTGACGTCGTTATGCCCATCGACGCTGCCTTCGTTGACCGTCGTATCGGTGGTGCCGTCCGGATGGACGTGCACGGTCACGTCGGTGCCGCGCAGCACCAGGGTGGCGGTCGGCGTCTTGATGACGGTCTTGCCCTTCGGCATCTCGCCGGTGACGAAGCGCAGGGTGCCGACCGAGATCTTGATCAGCGCATTGCCCTCGGCCTTGGTCGGATCGAACACGAAGGCGTCGATCAAGACCTTGGACTTCGCGCCGATCGCCAGCGTCGAATCGTCGATGAAACGGATCAGCGCCGAACTGCTTTCGACCGTCTCCAATTCCTCCTGGAACTGGACCGGGTCGCCCTGGCGCTTGACCGATTGGCTGCCTTGCGGCGGCACGCCGTAGACGGTGCGCTGGACCTGCGCCATGGCCCCGACCTCCGCCGCATCGGCGGCGGTGCTCATGAGAAGGCACAATCCGGCTGCGACGGCAGCGGCAAGTTCAGAACACCGGCCCACGCATCGTCTCCCCAATTGGAATCGATGCCTAGCTTACGGACTCCCTGGACCGGGGTCCAGCGCTTGCCGCCGCTGCGGGTCGCGTCAGATGCAGTCGCAGCCGCCGTCGTCGTCGCCGCTATCGTCGCCGCCCATGTCGGTATCCGACGTTCTCGCCGTGGCCGGCCGGTCCGGCTCCGGCGCATCGGCCCGGCGGTGCTCCGGCACCTCGTCGCCCCCGTTCTTGGCGGGAACGCTGCCGAGGCTCGGCGCGTCGTCGCTCTCAAAGCGGGTCGTGCCGTCGCTGCCGATGGTCGAGCCTTCCCCGGGCAGCATGTTGGTCACCTCGTTGGTGACCATGTTCTGCGCCTCCACCTTGCCCTCATAGACAGTGGTGTCGGTGGTCCCGTCGGGATGAACGTGCACCACCACATCCGTGCCGCGCAGCGTCAAGGTGGCGGTCGGCGTCTTGATGACCACGCCGCCCTTGGGCATGTCGCCGGTGACGAAGCGCAGGGTCCCGACCGAGATGTCGATCAGGGCGTTGCCTTTCGCATGCTCCGGGTCGAACACGAACGCGTCGATGACGACCTTGGACTTGGCGCCCAGGCTGAGCCGCGAATCGTCGATGAACCGAATCAGCGCGCCGCTTTCGTCCAAGGTCTGCAGGGTCTCCTGGAAGACGACCTTGTCTCCCTTGCGCTTGACCGCTTCGCTACCTTGCGGCGCCACGCCGTAGACGTTCTGGCGGACCTCTTCCATCGCGCCGACATCCATCGCCTCGGCGATGCCGGCACGCAACAGTACACTCATCGCCGCGACAGCCGCGGCGATTTTCCAACTCTTTTCCAACGGATGACTCCCCAGTCACAATTCGGCCGCGATTTCGGGCCGGTCTTTTCTCACGAAGCCTTCAGGGCGAAGGCAGGCACTCAGGTCAATTCAGTCTGCTCCAGTCACGGCCGCGGGCCGGGCCTGATCGAGATCAGCCCGGCCCGGCCGATGGGTTCAAGGTTTCTCAGCCGCCGAAGCCGCCGGTGCTGTTGCCGCTCGGTGTGCTGCGGGTGGGCTCGCTGCGATCGTTGCCGCGGCGCTGCTCCGGCGTGCTGTTGTTGTTGCCGTTGCCGGTCTTGGTGGTGATCCCGTCATCGACGGCCGGATCGCCGGTCTCGTCCTGGTCGGTCGCGCCGAATCCGGTGCTGCTGATCTGCAGGCTGTTGCCTTCGTCGACGATCGTATCCTCGTTGGTCAGCTTGTTGTGGACCTTGACGCTTCCTTCCTCGACCACCAGCAGCGTGTCGGTGCTGCTGGTCAGGACTTTGACGATGGTGCCGCGCAGCACCATGGTCGCGGTCGGCGTGTCGATGGTGGTCTGGCCTTTCGGCATCTCGCCGGTCACGTAGCGCAGGACGCCGGCCGGGATCGAGATCAGCGCCTTGCTGTTGGCGTCGCCGGGGGCATAAACGAAGTTGTCGACCACGACCTTGCTGCTGGCGCCGAGCGTCAGCTTCGAGCCGTCGTTGAACTTCACCAGCATGCCGCTCTTCTGCAGCGTCTCGAGCATTTCCTGGTAGACGACGCCGTCGCCACGGCGCTTGGCTTCGCGCGCGGCCGCCGGCGGCGTGCCGAAGGCTGCTTCCTGCACCGCCTCGACGTCACCCACCGGCGGGGTGGAAGCCGCGCCATAGGCGACGGCAATGGTGGCGGCGCCAAACAGGATGGTGGCGATGGCGGTGTGGATCGAGCGCATGATCGAATTCCCCTCAGCTACTGTTCCGACGCGATTGCCGCTGAGATAGAAGGGGTCCGGCATTCCGTCGAGTGATCTTAGTCACTTTCGGCTGCCGGGCGCGAACAACAGGATGTGTGTATCGCGCCCGGCTCCCGTCCTTGCAATCTGGCCGATCTGGTGCCCCGCAGCATCGTTTGGGCGGCACCAGTTAGGTTACTGCAGCTCCGCGGTGCTGGTGGTGACGCCGGCCGGGGTGATGTCCACGCTCTGGCCGGCGTTGTAGACCAGTTCCTGGCCGGTGGTCCGGGACCGCACGGTGACGACGCCTTCCTCCACCATCAGGTGGGTGTTGCCGCGCTCGTTCACGGCGACGGTGATGTCGGCGCCGTTGAGCTGCATGGTCGCGGTCGGCGTGTAGATGGTGGTGTGATCCTTCGGCATCGCGCCGGTCACGTAATGCATCCTGCCTTCCGGCAGCGAGACGATGGCGTTGGCCACCTTCTGCTCCGGCTTGTAAACATAGGCGACGACGAAGGCCTTGCTTTCGGCGCCGAGGTCGAGCTTCGAGCCGTCGGTGAACTTCACCTTCATGCCGCCGGACTTCGAGGTCTCCAGCAGCTCGCGATGCTGGACCGCATCGCCGGCCTGTTTCAGGGTCTTGGCGTGGCTGGGCGCGGTGCCGTACGCCATCTCTGCGACGGTCTCCACCACGCCGGCGTCGCTGGCCAGCGCCGCGCTGCTCAAGACTGCAGTGAAAGCGGCCGCGACTGCGGCGATGATCTGAGTACGCATCGAGAGGTCTCCTGGATAAGGTTAGTTTTCGATGAACGGCGGCGACATTTACGCGCCTCGAGCGAATGGGTCGAGTGACGTGCCGCACATGTTCAACCAACCGGCGTGATGCCGGTCACAGAGACCTGTTCAAAGCGGGGAGCAGCGCCGCGCTAGGCGCGCGCCGGCGCGATCCAGCGGTGGCGGGATCGCGCCGGGCATGCTGTCGGCCGGCTCAGTCGCCGTCGCCGCCGTCACCGCTCTCGCCGCCGCCCGACGAGTCGGACTGGCCGCCCGAACCCTCGGACGAGCGGTCGCTGCGACCGGTGCGCCCGGAATCGCCGGAGCGCTCCTTGCGGCGATATTCGACGTCGCTGCTGGCGTCGGTCGGCATCGCGTTCTCATCGCTGCTGGAGACATTGGCTTGGCCATTCTCGCCGGCCATCTGGTTGGCGGTGCCAACCTCCTCGGCGGAAGCCAGATTGGCCATCATAAGCCAAGCCGCAGATCCAATGGCCAAAAACAGTCGGGTATGCATGATCGGTCGATCTCCTTGTTGTGGGAAGATCCACATAAAGGCGACCGACTCTATGCAACAGTGAGCAAGCTCACCCCCATGCCTCAGGGGATCACAGCAGGTCCTGCAGCATCGCAATCAGCGGCTTGTCCGCCGGCGGCATCGGATAGTCGCCGAGCTTCAGCGGCCTGACCCAGGCGAGCGTCTGCCCTTCGCGCGGCCGCATCACGCCCTTCCAGCGCCGGCAGACATAGAGCGGCATCAGCAGGTGAAATTTCTCGTAGCGATGCGAGGCGAAGGTGAAGGGTGCCAGGCAAGCCTCGGTCACATCGATATCGATTTCTTCCTTGAGCTCGCGGATGAGTGCCGCTTCCGGACTCTCGCCCGGATGGATCTTGCCGCCCGGAAACTCCCAGAGCCCGGCCATGGCCTTGCCTTCCGGACGCTGCGCCAGCAGCACGCGCCCGTCCACGTCGACCAAAGCGACGGCGACGACGGTGAGGATCGGCAGAGCGGATTCAGTCATGGCAGGTGACATCAGACGGTGGTCGCCTGGGCCGCGGCCCATTGCGCGCGGGTCAATTGGCGGATGATCACCGGCAGCGGATGGCCGCGGACGTCGGACGGTCGCTCGCCGGCGCCGACGATGACGAAACCGTTCTTCTCCATCACCCGGTGCGAGGCATCATTGGTCGGCACCGCGGCGCCCCAGATCTCCGGCAGGTCGAGCTCGGTGAAGGCGAAGCGCACCAGCCGGCCCACGGCTTCGGTGGCATAGCCCTCGCCCCAATAGCGCTTGCCCAGCCAATAGCCGAACTCCATCCCGGTTCCGGCCTCGGCGGGCTGCAGGCCGATGCAGCCGACCAGCCGCCGATCGCTGTTGCGCTCGATCGCGAAGGCGACTTCCTCGTCGGGCACCCGGGTGCCGGACCAGGCGGCCCAGCGCTTCTGCTGGCTGGCGATGAACTCCTCAGCCATGCCGCGGTTATATGGGAATGGGATCGACGTGGTGTAGCGCACGACGTCCCAGTCGTTGACCTGCTCGGCGATCGAAGGGGCATCGGCTGCGTGGAGCGGCCGCAGGCGGAGCCGCTCGGTCGTCAGCTCAACTGCGATAGTCGGCATTGATCTCGATGTAGCGGTGGGTGAGGTCGCAGGTCCAGACCCGCGCCTTGCCCGTGCCGACGCCGACATCGACCTCGATCCTGATATCGCGGCTCTTGATATGCTTGGCGACCGGCGCTTCGTCGTAGTCGGCGACGCGCTGGCCCTTGGCGGCGATCAGCACGCCGCCGATCTTGATCGCGAGCTTGTCGCGCTCGGCCTTCTCGCCGGCCTTGCCGACCGCCATGACGATGCGGCCCCAGTTGGCGTCCTCGCCGGCGATCGCCGTCTTCACCAGCGGCGAGTTGGCGATCGAGAGCCCGATGCGCCGCGCCGCGGCGGCACTGGCGGCACCGGTCACATCGATGGTGACCAGCTTCTCCGCACCCTCGCCGTCCATCACCACCTGAACCGCGAGATCGGTCAGCAGGGTGTCGAGCGCGACGCGGAATTCCTTCAGCAGCGGATCGCCGGCCGATTTCGGCTTCGGATTCTTCGCCGCACCGGTCGCCGCCAGCAGCAAGGTGTCGCTGGTCGAGGTGTCGCCATCGACGGTGATGCAGTTGAAGGACCTATCCGCGCCCTTGGCCAGCAGCGTCTGCAGGATATCCGACGGCAGCTTCGCATCGGTCGCGACGAAGGCCAGCATGGTCGCCATGTCCGGCGCAATCATGCCGGAACCCTTGCAAATCCCGTTCAGGGTGACCGTGACGCCGCCGATCTTCGCTTCGCGGCTGGCGAGCTTCGGAAAGGTATCTGTCGTCATGATCGCCGCGGCGGCTTCCGCCCAGGCGTCGGCCTTGAGCGCCGCCTTCAGCGCCGGGAGGTTGGCGGTGATCTTTTCGGCCGGCAGCGGCTCGCCGATCACGCCGGTCGAGGCGACGAAGATCTCGCCGCGCTTGCAGCCCAGGGTCTTGGCTGCGGCGTCCACGCAGGCCTCGGCGGCTTGGCGGCCGAGCTTGCCGGTGAAGGCGTTGGCGTTGCCGGCATTGACCAGGATCGCCCGTGCCTTGCCGCCCTTGAGATGCTTGCGGCAGAGATCGACCGCGGCGGAGGGAGAGAGCGACCGGGTGAGCACGCCGGCCATGGTCGAGCCCGGCGCGAGCTCCATCAGCATGACGTCCGGGCGGCCCTTATAGCGGATGTTGCATTCGCGGATCGCCAGGCGCACGCCGGCCAGCGCCGAGAGTTGCGGCGCATGAGTAGGCGCCAACGGCGAGACCTTGTGGCTCATCTCATTTCCCCCGAAATGCGCGTGCCTCCCGTCGCGGAAGGCACGCGGTGCTCTCGCGCTGTCTAGCTTATTGCGGCTGGTTGCTGGGCGCCAACGGCAGTTTGTACTCTTCCTTGCCGTATTCGACCTTGGCCGCCTTGATCAGGTCCTCGACCTCGCTGTGGATCACTTCCTGGGTCTTGGCCTGGCGCAGGTCGTCCTTGCGCTGCTCGTATGGCGCCGGGGTCTGCATCCTTGAATCGGTGATCTTGATGATGTGCCAGCCGAACTGGCTCTTCACCGGCAGCTTGCTGACATCGCCGCGCTGCATGGCGAAGGCGGCGTCGGAAAACTCCTTCACCATGGTGCCCTTGGTGAACCAGCTGAGGTCGCCGCCCTGCTCGCCGCTGCCCTTGTCGATCGACTTCTCCTTGGCCAAGGTCGCGAAGTCGGCGCCGCCTTCCAGCTGCTTGATGATCTCCTTGGCCTCGTCCTCGGTCTTCACCAGGATGTGGCTGGCGCGGATCTCGATCTGCGGCGGATTTTCCGCCAGCGCGGCGTCGTAAGCCTGCTTGAGGGATTCTTCGGTGACCCGCTCGCTGACGATCTTTTGGATGTAGATCCGGCTGATCGCATCTTCCTCGGCCTGCTTGACGATGCGCTTCACTTCGGGATCGTCGGCCAGGCCCTGCTCGCGGCCTTTGGCCTCGACCAGCCGGATGCCGATCAGGCGGTTCAGCAATTGCGGGAACAGCTTGTCGATCTGCGCCTGGTACTGCGGCGGCAGGTCGGAGGCGGAATCCAGCACGTCCTGGCGGGTGATCTGCGTGCCGTTGATGGTCGCCACCACTTCCGCGGGATCGGCCGGGGCGGGGGCCGGCGCGCCGTTGGCGGTCGGCGTCGGGGTGCCTTCCGGCGCAGCCTCGGCCGGGGCCGCCGGCGTCTCGGTCGCCGGCGCCTGGGCGTCCGGCGCGGGGGTCGTGGTTTCCGTATTGGTGGTATTGGTCGTGGCGTCCTGGGCGCCCGCGGGGCCGCCGCTCAGAACCAATCCAGCAGTCGAGAAGGCAACGGCGCCGGCAAGCAGAGCGGCGCGAAACGACACATTTGGCATCAGCCGGGATCTTTCCTGGTTCCGGGGTTCGCGGGGCCGGCCTCTGGTTCCAACTCCCAGAACGAGGCCGGAAGGCGGCGTTTTGCGCCGCAAACGGGCGGCATCATGCCGAACCGCCCCACCCGATACAAGCGGAAACCCAGCCAAAGTATCCAAGGAAATCAACGCAAATCGATGAGATTCCCGTGACTTCCTGCTCCGTTGACAGGCCCCCTCCGGGGACCTATCTGTTGCCCACCTATAAAGCCGGAAATCAAAGGTTTTTTGAACATGTTCGCGGCGCTTGCCAAGCGGGTCTTCGGATCCGCCAACGACCGTTTCATCAAGTCTCTCAATTCGACGGTCGCGGCGATCAACGCGCTGGAGCCGGAAGTCCAGAAACTGGACGACGAGTCCTTGAAGGCCCGCACCGCCTGGCTGCGCGACCGGCTGGAGAAGGGCGAGACGCTCGACGACATCCTGCCCGACGCCTTCGCGACGGTGCGCGAGGCGGCGATCCGCACGCTCGGCCAGCGGCACTTCGATGTGCAGATGAAGGGCGGCGTCGTGCTGCACCAGGGCAAGATCGCCGAGATGAAGACCGGCGAAGGCAAGACCCTGGTGGCGACCCTCCCGGTTTACTTGAACGCGATCGAAGGCAAGGGCGTCCACGTCGTCACCGTCAACGACTACCTGGCCAAGCGCGATTCCGAATGGATGGGCCAGGTCTACCGCTTCCTGGGCCTCACCGTCGGCGTGATCGTGCATGGGCTCAACGATGCGCAGCGCCGCGAGGCCTATGCCTGCGACATCACCTACGGCACCAACCACGAGTTCGGCTTCGACTATCTGCGCGACAACATGAAGTTCCGCCTGGAGGACATGACCCAGCGGCCCTTCAACTACGGCATCGTGGACGAGGTCGATTCGATTCTGATCGACGAGGCGCGCACCCCGCTCATCATCTCCGGCCCGACCGAGGACAACTCGGAGCTCTACAACAAGGTCGACAAGCTGATGGCGCATCTGAAGCCCAGCGACTTCGAGAAGGACGAGAAATCCCGCCACGTCGCCTTCACCGAGGAAGGCACCGAGCATATCGAGCAGCTGCTGAAGGGCGTCGGCTTGCTGAAGCAGGGCGCGCTCTACGACATCTCGAACATCGCTCTGGTGCACCACGCCAACCAGGCTTTGCGCGCCCATACCCTGTTCAGCCGCGACGTCGATTACGTGGTGAAGGACAACAAGGTCGTTATCATCGACGAGTTCACCGGCCGCATGATGGAAGGCCGCCGCTATTCCGAGGGCCTGCACCAGGCGCTGGAGGCCAAGGAAGGCGTCGAGATCCAGAACGAGAACCAGACCCTGGCCTCGATCACCTACCAGAACTATTTCCGCATCTTCCCCAAGCTCTCCGGCATGACCGGCACGGCGATGACCGAGGCGCCGGAATTCTCCGAGATCTACGGCCTCGACGTGATCGAGATCCCGACCAACAAGGCGGTCAGCCGCGAGGACGAGGAAGACGAGGTCTATCGCTCGGCGCGCGAGAAATACGACGCGATCATCGGGGAGATCAAGAAGGCGCGCGAGCGCGGCCAGCCGGTGCTGGTCGGCACGGTCTCGATCGAGAAGTCGGAAGTGCTGTCGTCGCTGCTGAAGCAGAAGGGAATCCCGCACTCGGTGCTGAACGCCCGCTACCACGAGCAGGAGGCGCATATCATCGCCGAAGCCGGCGTGCCGGGTGCGGTCACCGTCGCCACCAACATGGCCGGCCGCGGCACCGATATTCAGCTGGGCGGCAACCTGCAGATGCGGGTCGAGCGCGAGACCGCGGGGATGACCGATGTCGCCGCGATCCAGGCGAAGATTGCCGAGATCAAGGCCGACATCGCCGCCAAGCGCGAGCAGGTCCTGAATTCCGGCGAAGTCCTGGTCATCGACGAGGCGAAGAAGAAGACCGAGACCTTCCCGGGCGGCCTGTTCATCATCGGCACCGAGCGGCATGAGAGCCGCCGCATCGACAACCAGCTCCGCGGCCGCTCCGGCCGCCAGGGCGATCCCGGCCGATCCAAGTTCTATCTCTCGCTCGAAGACGACCTGATGCGGATCTTCGCCCCGGCGCGCATGGACAGCATGCTGCAGCGCCTGGGCCTGAAGCAAGGCGAGGCGATCGTCCATCCCTGGGTCTCGAAGGCATTGGAGAAGGCGCAGCAGAAGGTCGAGGCGCGCAACTTCGACATCCGTAAGAACCTGCTGAAGTTCGACAACGTGATGAACGACCAGCGCAAGGTGATCTACGAGCAGCGCCGCGAGCTGATGGCCGCCGAGGATCTCAAGGAAGAGATCGCCACCATGCGCAAGGAGACGGTGGATCAGCTGATCTCCGCGCATATCCCGGAGAAGGCCTTCGCCGAGCAATGGGATGCCGCCGGCCTGCACGAGGAAGTGCTGCGCATCTTCGGCATCGATCTTCCGGTGGTCGACTGGGCCAAGGAAGAAGGCATCGCCGACGAGGCGATCCGCGAGCGGGTCACCGACGCGGTCGACCGCAAGGCGGCCGAGAAGGCCGCCAATATCGGCCCCGAGGTGATGCGCTCGATCGAGAAGTCGCTGCTGCTGCAGCTTCTCGACCAGAACTGGAAGGAGCACCTGCTCTCGCTCGACCATCTGCGGCACGGCATCGGCCTGCGCGCTTACGGACAGCGCGATCCTCTGAACGAGTACAAGCGCGAAGCCTTCGAGATGTTCGAGGCGATGCTGGATCGCCTGCGCGAGCAGATCACCACCTTGCTCGCCCATGTCGAGATCCGGGCCCAGGAGCCGGCGCCACCGCCGGCCGTCACCGCCGCGCCCGTCCCCGCGCCGCAAAGCGGCGGCGCACGCCAGGTGATCGCGCAGGGCGGGGGTGCCACCAACGGCGCCTCCCGCACCAAGGCCGACCTGCCGGCGGGCGTCGATCCCAACAACCCGGCGACCTGGCCGCAGCTCGGCCGCAACGCCGAATGCCCCTGCGGCTCCGGCAAGAAGTACAAGCACTGCCACGGCCGCCTGACGGCGTAACGACTCGACGCCTCGGCGGAAAAGCAACATTGCGGATTGCGGCGCGCCACCAGCGGTGAGCGCGCCGTAATCCGTTTAGACTATTGCCCATCGCGCTGCATTCCTCTCACCTCGCCCGGCTGAACCGCGATGAGGAGGCGAGGTCATGTCCAAGGCTGCTTGCTGCAGAGTTGCCCGCCGGATGCACCCCTGGCTCGGCTTCCTGGCGGGATCATGGCTCGCGACGGCGGCGGCCTTCGCCGGCGATCTCACCGAGGAGAACATGACCCAGCGCGACTTCAACGCGCTGACCGAAATGGCGCCGAGCGGTTCCACCGATACGCTGGAGGAAGCGCCGACCCCGGTTCACAACATCAACGAAGCTACCGAGAAATTCATCAAGGAGCCGAAGCCGGGCGCCCCGCCGATCGGCAAGAAGATGATCAAGGGCGAGGATTGGAAGGCCGAGACGGCGGAGCAGCGCAATGTCCATATCCGCAACATCCGCGAGAACGCGCCGCCCGGGAGCTGGGTGGTGATCTCCGTGCCCGACGGCGACGTATGGGTGTTCTTCGACGCCGAGCAGAACTACGTCTTCCTGAACATGTATGTGGTTCGCCAGTGGGGTGACTGGGAGAAGGCCGAATTGCCGGTCGCCGTGCCGCGTGGGCGGAAAGTGTCGCAGAGTGACCGTCGCGGCGGCAGCGGCGAAGGCGTGGCCTTCGCCCCGAAAGAGCCTTAGCCGGACTGCCTCGGGACATAGTCCGTTTGCATTATTGCCTCCGGCCCCCGCCTGCCCCTGACTAGGGGTGGGGACGCGAGCGTGTGGAGGCCGAGATGCGCGGTTTCGAGGGTGGCGTTGGCCGGACCCGGATCATTGTTCCGGCATTGGCGTCGTTGATCTTCGCTTTGCTTCCCGAAGTCGCTTGGTCCGACTCCACCGACCCGATCCCGGATATCGAGATCACCGCCGACGAGTTCGACGATACGATCGCCTTCACACCCGACGACGATACCGAAGCGGCAATTCCGCCGCTCGAGGTGCACGAGATCGACGCCGCCAAGGCCACCGCGGCCGGCGGCCAGAAGGTCGTGGACGGCCGAGTATGGCTCGACGCGGACGACTACGACCGCAACGACATCCTCAACGAGGTCGAAGCCGACCTGCCCAAGGACACGATCCTGGTCATCGACGTTTCCACCGGCGACATCTGGCAAGTGCCGCTCGCTGACGGTGCGCTGCTGCCTGACGGATTCCGCCCCTGGACCGACGAGGAATATGATTGGCTGGATGAGGATTGGTATCCGCCGCGCATCAGCTGGGGCCCGCTCACGGTCAAGGGATTCCTGCGGGTCGGCGCCGTCGACAAGCGCGAAGACACCAGCGATGAGATCGAGCCTGTCCGCTATCTCAAGACCTTCGGCCCGATCGGCCAGCAGGAGATCAGAAGCCTGCAGGGCCGTCAGGTGGCGCTGATGGCGACCTGGCTGCGGGAAACGCCGCTGCAGCGCTACCTCAGGATGGTGATGCTCTATAACTACTTCTCGCGGCTGCCGCAGTTCCAGGGCGCGGACAACCGGTTGATCTTCGCCCTCATGGTGCCGGACGGCGCGCTCTATGCGCTGCCCTATTTCCAGTATCGCGACATGCTCGCCCGCAGCGGCATTCAGGCCTGGTCGCTCTATGACATGGCGATGCTGCCGGTCGTTCTGACGCTGGTCGACCGGCAGATCCGGGGCGAGCGGCTGGTGATCGGCCCGCTGCGGGACTAGGCGGTCTTCAGCGTCGCCAGCAAGGCTGCGAGTGTCGCGTGCAACGCGTCGTCGCGGACGCGCGGCAGCAGCGCCGCCAGGATAGCCTCGGGTGCGCCGCCGTCCGGTGACGGCGGCGCCTCGACCCCGACCTGCCACAGCGCATAGTCGATGAGCGCTTGGCGTTCCGGCGCCAAGGCGCCCCGCAGGCAGCCGAGCGCGGCCGTGATCTCCGCCGGCGTCGCGAAGCCGGCATAGGCCGCATCGGCCTCATCGAGATAGCAGACCTTCGAGGCGGGGGCAGCCTCGGGCGTGAGCGCGCCGATCTCAGTCACGATCGCCGCCATCGCGATGTCATGCGGTTGCGGCTGGATGCTGGCAAGGCGGAACATGCTGAAGCCGACGCCGATCGCCGCGACCGCAGCGCCGGGCTTGGCCGCCCCCAATTTCGCGAGTGTCCGGTCGAAGAAACCGCCGCCGTAGCCGAGGCGATAGCCGGCGCCGTCATAGCCGACGATCGGCGCGATCAAGGTCCGTGGCTCGACTTCGGTCGGATCGGCAGGCACCGGAATGTCCCAGAAGCCGCGCTCCATCTTGGCGCCCTGGGTCCAGTGCCGAAAGGTGAGCGGCTCGCCGAGCTTCACGCAGACCGGCAGGCAGACCGCGATCCCCGCTGCGTCCAGTTCGCGCATCAGCGGTTTGAGATCGGGCTCCGCCTTGATCGGCCAGTAGAAGGAGATCGGCGCGGGCCGGTCCTTCAGCACCGGCTTCAATTGCTCGATCAGCCGACGCGAGAGATCCTCGCGCACCGCTGTCGTCATCGCGGCGCGCGCGGCCAGCAGCTTCTGCCGCGCTCCCTTGCGCCAGACGCGGACCTCCGGCCAGTTCATGCGGTGATCGCGGCGGCATTGGCGCGGATCGCCGCGATGGCTTCCGCCATAATGCGCTCGACGATCGCGCGGGCGGGCTCGATCGCATTGACCCGCGCGACCCCGTCGCCCGAATAGAGCGCCATGGCTTCCAGGTCGCCGGTGGTCCGCCGCAACGGCGAATTGGTGTCGAGGCGGTGGATCGGATTGCCGTCGTCATGACCGATGACCTCGCGCGGCATCTCATCCGGATCGTAACCCCAGAGCTTGTCGCCGGCGGCCTCGGTCTGGCTGTTCTTCAGGACCCGCACCGGCGCGCCCTTCGGCCAGTTGATCACGAAGAGATCGGTATGCACCGTCTCATCCGGCCCGGCCGCGACCAGGCGCTGCTTGTGATAGTCATGGGCGAAGGATTCGACGCTGGCGAGGAAGGCGGTGCCGCAATGGATGCCGTCGCCGCCCAGCGCCAGGGCCGCCGCCAGGCCGCGGCCGTCGACGATGCCGCCGGACGCGGCGACCGGCACCTCCACCGCGTCGGCGACTTCCGGCAGCAGCACCGACAGGCCGCGTCGGCCCCAGACATGGCCGCCCGCCTCGACGCCCTGCACGATGATCACGTCGGCGCCGGCATCTTCCGCCTTCTTGGCGTCGGCAACCGAGCCCACCTGGTAGAGCACCAGGCAGCCGGCCCGCTTGGCCTTCGCGATCGCCGCGGCATCGACATCCCAGAAGAAGCACATCGCCGGCACTCCGGCGTCGAAGCAGGCGGCGAGCTCGTCTTCCAGCAGCTTCGGCTGGGTGCAGGCGGGAATGAGGTTGACGCCGAAGGCGCGGTTGGTGCGCTGGCGGACCGCGGCGATCTCTTGGGCGATCAGCGCCGGGGATTCCCGGACCATGCCGAGCAGGCCGAAGCCCCCGGCCTGCGAGACGGCGGCGGCGAGCTCGGACCGCGCCGGCCCGCCCATCCCCGCCGAGATGATCGGATAGCGGCAGCCCAACCGCTCGGTCAGCGGGGTGGCGATGGTTTCCTGAGCCTCATCCATGGCGTCTCAACTCCTCTCGGCGAAATATAGTATCGCATTCCGATGCACGGGATAGCCTGGCCGCGCCTTCGAATAGTCCGTTTGCATTATTGAACCGCAAGGGGTCGCGCTGTGAAGTCCATGGCGGGGACGGCACGAATGGAGGCAGAGATGCATCTTTGGGCACGCTTACTCCTGATGTCGCTGCTGCTCGCATGGCCCTCTGGGGCGAGCTGGTCCGACGACGATCCACCCAAACCCACCCAGGACGAGGTCCGCGCCAACACGCGGATGGCCGTGGCACCGGACCAGACCGAACCGGCGCAGCCGCCGCAGCCGATCCATCCGCTCAGCAAGGCCCAGCGCAAGGCGCTCAAGGATGAGCATCGTGTCTACAGCGGCAAGGACTGGAAGGGGCTCACGCCCGAGCAGCGCGACGCCGTCATCCGCGGGCTGCGGGAGCGCAACACGCCTGGCTCGATCTTCCTGATCGATGTGCGGACCGGGGACATTTACAAGTTCGATCCGCTGCCGCCGACCGAGGACCGGAACAAGACCGAGGCGCAGCGGCTGTCGGAGACCTACGGGGTGCCGATCCGCTACTTCAACATGGAGACCGACCTCGTGGCCCTGCCGACCTCCGTCAGCAGCAGCGACTCGTCGCAGACCAATCGCAACAACCTTGACTACGCGTTGCGCGGCATTTCGCTCAAACCCTGACCGGTCGGGATCGCACGTCTGCGTCACTCTTTGGGAGGCAAAAGATGAAGCGCGGGGGTTGGATCAAGGCGATCGGCCTCATCATGGCGATGGTCACGACCCAGGGCGGCTGCATCGACCCGCGGGGGCAGTCCAATGCGAGGCTGCGCGACTACAGCCTGATCGGCGAGGAAAAGGCGATCGACCCGGAGACCGGCGATACCGTCGTCACCTCGCATTGGGAATACGAGGACGGGGTCACAACCACAACCAAGCGGCGCATTCCGCGCGGCCATGAGGATCGCCGGTGGGATCGGCCGCCGCCGCGTGTCGTCGATTGAGATCGGCGGTTGCGGGTGATGATTAACGGCGTATTCCGCGCGCCCTGGTGCTTCGGGCTATTGACAGGTCCCTGTCTGGAGCCTCACGCTGCATGCGGGGCGGTTGTCGTCTGTGTCGGTGGGGCTCGGCATGGAACAGGCATACGCGGTGGAGGACCTGATCGGCGGCATCTACGATGCCGCGGCCGATCCGGACATGTGGGCGAATGCGATCGGGCAGATCGTCGAAGCCACCGGCTGCCGCACCGGTGTGTTCTACGAGCACGACCTTGCGACCCATCAATCGCAGCCGCTCGGCTTCCATCGCTTCAACACCGAGTTCATGCAGGAGTACGTGGCGCATTACGGTGCGCTCGATCCCTGGAACGCGCGCGTCATGCAATGGCCGGTCGGCGTCGCTGCGCCGACCTATGCGCTGATGCCCGAGGAGGAGTTCCGCCGCACCGAGTTCTACCAGGATTATCTGCGCCGCACCGGCGCCTTCTACGGCCTGGGCGGCCTGGTCGAACGGGCCGACGGCCGGATCGCGGTGTTCGGCGTCCAGCGTGGATATGAGGATGGCCGTTTCTCGGCGGAATCGGTTGCGCTGGTCGGTGCCCTGATGCCGCACCTCAAACGCGCCTACCGCATGCACAGCGCGATCGGCCAGGCGCGGCGCGACCGCGAGACCTTCGAGGAAACGCTCCGCCTGGTCCCGCAATCGGTGCTGATCGTCGACCGCGACGCCCGCCTGGTCTTCGCCAACGATGCCGCCGGGCGGATGCTGGCTGCGGGCGACGGTATCCGGTTGAGCGCCGGGCGCCTGGGCGCCGCGCATCGCGACGACCGGGAGGCCTTCGCGGCCTTGCTCAACCCCGCGGGCGCCCTGGTGGAGACCGGCGCGGTCGCGGCCCTGCGCCGCCCGCTCAACCGCCGCCCGCTGCTGGTCCAGGCGGTGCCGCTGCGGATCAACGGCCGCTTCGATCCCGCCGGTCGTATTGTGCTGCTGATCGACCTCGATCCGCCCGCGCGTCCGTCGCCCGACCGTCTGGCGGCGCTCTTTGGGTTGACTGCGGCGGAGGCCAGGCTCTGGGCCGATCTCGCGACCGGCGCCACGCTCGCCGAGATCGCCCGCCGCCGCCAGGTCAGCGTCAACACCTTGCGGGTGCAGCTTGCCAAGCTGTTCGACAAGGTCGGCGTGCACCGCCAGGCCGACCTGGTGCGCCGTGCCATGGAATTGCGCGGGCCGGAGCCGGAGCGATGACGAGCGGCGCGGACCTGATTGGCGGCATCTACGACGCCGCGACCGAGCCGGCGCTCTGGAACGATGTGATGCTGCGGCTGGTGCGAAAGACCGGCGCCCGCAGCGGCATCTTCTACGACCATCACAACGTGACCCGGCAGTCCCGCATCCTCGGCATGGAAGGCTTCGAGCAGCATGCGCTCGAGCGCTATGAGCAGTATTACGGTGCGCTGGATCCCTGGCACAAGGCCGGGCTGTCCTGGCCGGTCGGCTCGGTGGCGCAGACTCCCTCGCTGATCCCCGACAGCGAGTTGAAGCGCACCGAGTTCTACCAGGATCACCTCCGGCCGCAGAAGCTGTTCTACGCGATGGGCGGCCCGGTCGAGCGCACGCGCAGCCATATGGCGGTGTTCGGCATCCAGGGCAGCTACGAGAACGGCTTCTTCTCGCCCGAGATCCAGGCGCTGGTGACCGCGCTGGCGCCGCATTTCCGCCGTGCCTACCGGATGCAGCAGGCCCTCGACAGCGTGCGCCGCGAAGGCATGGCGTTCGAAACGGTGCTGCATCTCTTGCAGCAACCGGTGCTGGTGGTGGACCGCGAGGCCCGGCTCAGCTTCGCCAACGCGGCCGGCGAGCAGCTGTTGCGCGAGGCGACGCTGCTGCGCCTGGTCGGCGGCCGCCTGCGCGCCGCGCACCGCGGCGACGTCGCTGCATTCGCCGCCGCATTGGCTCCGCAAGGCGCGGGCGACTCTGGCAGCCTGGTCTTGCGCCGGGCCGCCGCCAAGGCGCCGGTGATGGTCCGGATCATGCCGCTGCGCCGGCCGAACCGCGCCGAATGGTCGGGCCGCGTCGCGCTGATGGTGGAACTCCCGCCGCCGCCGCGCGGGCTCGACACCTGGGCCGCCGCCTTTCGCCTCTCCCCGGCGGAGACCCGGCTTTGGGCAGCCCTCACCGCCGGCCGGCGGCTGATCGAAATCGCCGACGAATCCGGTGTCAGCGTCAACACGCTGCGGGTCCAGCTGCGCACCCTGTTCCAGAAGACCGGCGTGCACCGCCAGGCCGATCTGCTCCGCCTCGCCCTCGAGGCCCCCCGCCCCACGAGCGATCCTGGGACCTAGCCCTCTCGCGGGAATTCACGGAGGCATTCTAACCTGATGATTTGCGGTTCAAGGGGCGTTCAACCGCAGCTTTTTGGCGGCCGGCCGCCGCTGCCAGACCGGAATCCTATGAAATCCGGAATTCCGGGTCGAAATCCTTATAATTTCCGGCCAATAGGCAATTCTCCCAGCCTTTTTGCGTGACAGTGGTCACTTCGGCCCGGTTTCCCCGGCATTTGAGCCAAACCCGCCCCGATCGCCCGGCGACAGATCTCCTGAACGACGACAACACACCCTTTCGAAACAGGAGAACATCATGGGCTTGCTCAATTTCGACCCGAAGATCGCGCAGCAGATCCTCGATCTTTCGCTGATGGGTTACTACCGCACTTTCGCGACCACCAAGACCGGTGACGCCGGCGCCAACACGCTCTACGGCAGCAACCTCGACGACAAGCTCGAGGGCGGCGCCGGCGACGACACGCTGAAAGGCGGCAGCGGCAACGATTGGCTGTCCGGCGGCGCCGGCAAGGACGTGCTGGACGGCGGTGCCGATGGCCAGGACGTCGTCAGCTACATCGACTCGCCCGATGCGGTCTACGTTGACCTGGGCAGCGGCCATACCGGCGACAACAACGCCCTCAACAACATCGAGGCCGACAGCGTCGGCGACACCCTGATCGACATCGAGGAGGTCAACGGCTCGCTCTACAACGACCTCATGGTCGGCAACGACGACGCGAACCAGTTCTACGGCTATGACGGCAACGACGAGCTCCATGGCAAGGGCGGCAGCGACGCGCTGCTCGGCATGGGCGGCGACGACAAGATCTTCGGCGGCACCGGCCTCGACTACATCAACGGCGGCGCCGGCGTGGACACCATACACGGCGAGGAAGATGCCGACACGATCGACGGCGGCGCCGACAAGGACTACCTGCATGGCGAGGGCGGCGTCGATACGATCAGCGGCGGCACCGGCGACGACATGATCTGGGGCGGCGACCAGGGCGACCATCTCTACGGCGGCTGGGGCGTGGACAGCATCTACGGCGGCGAAGGCGACGACAAGATCTACGGCGAAGGCGACAAGGACTGGCTGCGCGGTGAGAACGGCAACGACCAGCTGAACGGCGGCGCCGGCAACGACGATCTCGGCGGCGGCGCGGGCAACGACACCCTCAACGGCAACGAAGGCAACGACGAGCTCCGCGGCGATGCCGGCAACGACACCTATAACGGCGGCGCCGGCGACGACATCCTGAAGGGCGACGGCACCGCGCTCAACACCAAGGACATCTTCCAGTTCGACGTGTTCGGCGACAACGGCGACGACATCGTGCTCGACTTCGACCGCAAGAACGACGTCATCGACCTCGGCGATGCGACCAAGAACGGCGGCGATGTCACCGTCGCCCACACCCAGGAAGGCTGGTTGCAGCTGAACTTCGAGGGCGGCGGGCAGGTGGTGTTCGAAGGCAACGCCGAGCTGGCCACGGCCACCACCATGAACCACCTCGCCATGATTGCGAACGTGCAGTACGCCGACGGCATGGCTTGAGCGCACAGGCCGGCGGCGGAAGGCGGCGGGGCAGGTACCAGCGCCCCGCCGCTGCTTTTTGTCCGACCGGCCTTCTCGACGTGACCACCGTCACAGCGCCTGCCATTCGGTTCAGCAAAGCCGAACCTCATTCCCCGCCCGCGGCGACGCCCTTCAGGAACCTGCAACTTTCCTGACGGGAGACTTCGATGGCCCAGGTAACGAACCAACCGCCCATCCTGCAGAATCCTCTGCCGCCTGCCTACCCGACGGATTTCGACCTCGCCATGATGGGCTACTACCGCAGCTATGCGCAGGTCCTGACCGGGACCGCCGCGGCGGAGACCCTGACCGGCGGTGCGCAGAACGACAAGCTCATCGCCGGCGGCGGCGACGATGTCCTGGTCGGCGGCACCGGCAACGACTGGCTGGACGGCGGCGCGGGCGCGGACCAGATGTTCGGCGGCGGCGGCTTCGACGTCGTCTCCTACATCAACTCGCCGGACGCGGTGTTCCTCGACCTCGCCCAGCCCAACAGCGGCGACAACGACCCGGCCAACCCGGCCCAGTCGGATGCCTTCGGCGACACGCTCTCCGAGGTCGAGCAGGTCAACGGCTCGCTCTACAAGGACCTGATCGCCGGCGACGACAACGCCAACTGGTTCTATGGCTATGACGGCGATGACACGCTGCTCGGCAAGGGCGGCAACGACAGCCTCAACGGCATGGAAGGCAACGATAGCCTCACCGGCGACGGCGGCGAAGATGTGCTGAAGGGCGCAGCCGGCAACGACCATCTCTACGGCGGTTCCGGCAAGGATACGCTCGAGGGCGGCGCCGGCAACGACGTGATCTACGGCGGCAGCGGCCAGGACACGATCGACGGCGGCTCCGGCAATGACAAGATCTACGGCGAGGGCGATTCCAGCTCGATCAAGGGCGGCTCCGGCGACGACGACATCACCGGCGGCTCGTCCGGCGACAACATCGAAGGCGGCAGCGGCATCGACAGCATCTACGCCGGTGACGGCGAGGACTGGGTCTACGGCGACGGCGACCGGGACTATCTGCGCGGCGAAGGCGGCAACGATTACCTGTTCGGCGGCGACGGCAACGACAACATCGCCGGCGGCATCGGCGACGACTATATCGACGGCGGCAGCGGCAACGACAAGATCGACGGCGGCGACGGCGCCGACTGGCTGATCGGCGGCACCGGCGCCGACGAGCTCTGGGGCGACGGCACCGCGCTCGACACCAAGGACATCTTCCTCTTCTCCGTCAACAGCAACGACGGCAACGACGCCATCGTGAACTTCGACATCGACCATGACGTGCTGCGCTTCATGGGCGCCGACAAGTTCGACGGCTCCGTGAGCATCGACCACACCGCAAACGGCTGGCTGCTGATCGAATTTGCCGGCGGCGGGTCGGTCAGCTTCGTCGGCAACGAGGAGATGGCCTCGATCCAGAGCATGGCCGCGCTCAACACCTACGCCAACGTCCAGTACGACAACGGCATGCTGTGAGAACGCGGGACGCCGGCCTGGCCGCGCCGGTGCCGGCATAGTCCGTTCGCATTATTGCGGGGCACCCCCGCAAGCAGCGCTCAATCGATCCTCCGCGCCGTCCCGGCGAGCCGGTGACGCGCGCTGCGGGAGGGGACCCCATGTTGAAGCGCAAGCTCAAGTGGCTCATAACGATCATCGCGTTGTCGCCGCTCTCCGGCTGTCCTTGGCTGATGCACGGCCCCAACATCTGGCATGAGACCGGGCGGGTGGTGACCATCGATCCGGTGACCGGAGACAAGACGCGGACCTTCTTCTGGAAGAACGACACCGGTGACAGCGTGACCACGACCGACGTGATCCCCAAGGGCGAGGACACCGATCGGCGCAACGAGGTGCGGCCGCTCCCGGCATCCTCCGATCCGTGACGGCGATGGGCAGACATCTATAGACGTCGCTTGCTGTAACCGCCCGGAGGGGCGCTACTTCCAGATCGGCTTGCCTGAGCCCGGGAGGCCCAGGCTCTCCCACATCTCCGTGACGCGGTTCACCACATCCTGGTCCATGCGGATCGTGCGGCCCCATTCGCGCGTCGTCTCGGGCGGCATTTTATTGGTGGCATCGAGGCCCAATTTGCCGCCGAGGCCGCTCTCCGGCGAGGCGAAGTCGAGATAGTCGATCGGCGTGTCCTCGACGGTCACGATGTCGCGCACCGGGTCCATGCGGGTCGAGATCGCCCACATCACGTCCTTCCAGTCGCGTGCGTCGACGTCGTCATCCACCACGATCACGAACTTGGTGTAGATGAACTGCCGCAGGAACGACCAGACGCCCATCATCACGCGCTTGGCATGGCCGGCATAGGCCTTCTTCATCGAAACGACGGCGATGCGGTACGAACATCCCTCCGGCGGCAGCCAGAAATCCCTGATCTCCGGGAATTGCTGCTGGAGCAGGGGGATGAACACCTCGTTCAGCGCCTCGCCGAGGATCGAAGGCTCGTCCGGCGGCCGTCCGGTATAGGTCGAGAGATAGATCGGGTCCTTCCGCATGGTGATCGCGGAGATCGTGAACACCGGAAACGGCTCGACCGCGTTATAGAAGCCGGTGTGGTCGCCATAGGGCCCTTCGTCGCGATAATCATCCAGCGACACATGGCCCTCGAGCACGATCTCGGCGGAAGCGGGGACCTTCAGCGGCACGGTCTTGCAATCGACCAGCTCGACCTTCCTGCCGCGCAGCAGGCCGGCGAACTGGTATTCCGAGACCGTGTCCGGCACCGGCGTCACCGCGGCGAGGATGGTGCCGGGATCGGCGCCGATCACCACCGCGGCGGGGAAGGGCTCCGGCTTCTGGGCCTTCCAGCGCGCGTGATGCTGCGCGCCGCCGCGATGCTTCAGCCAGCGCATCAGGGTCTGGTTCTTGCCGACCACCTGCATCCGGTAGATGCCGAGGTTGAAGTTGTCCTCTTTCTTTTTCTTTTCCGGCCCCTTGGTGACGACCAGCGGCCAGGTGATCAGCGGCGCCGGCTCGTTCGGCCAGCAGCCCTGGATCGGGAAATCGGTCAAGTCGATCTGGTCGCCGGTCAGCACCAGGTCCTGTACCGGCCCATAGCCGACGGTCTTCGGCTGCATGGCGAGCACGGTCTTCACCAGCGGCAGCATCTCGAGCGCTTCCTTCCAGCCGCCGGGCGGTTCTGGCTGCTTCAGGAAGGCCAGGGTCTCGCCGACCTGGCGGAGCTCATGCGGCTCGCGGTCCATGCCCCAGGCGACCCGCTCGACCGTGCCGAACAGGTTGACCAGCATCGGGTGCTTGTAGGCCTTGCCGGTGCGGCGGCTGACCGGGTTCTCGAAGATAACGGCCGGCCCGCCCTCGGCGATCAGGCGGGTCTGGATCTCGGTCGCCTCCAATTCGGGATCGACCGGCGCCGTCACGCGCTTCAGGCGTCCGGCGGCTTCGAGGCGGGCGATAAAATCGCGCAGGGAATCATAGGCCATGGCGCGGCGAGACTAGCATGGCCAATATGCCGTCATGAAAGCGATTCCCACCGAGTTCGAAGATCTGCTCTCCCCCGCCGGCCGCCGCGTCCTCAATGGCCGCGATGCCGCGATCTGCGGCGCCCTGGCCGATCCCCGGCGTCGCTTCATCGCGCTGGAAGGCCTAGTCAAGAAGAGCGCCGCCGAAGCGCTGCGCAAGCTGCTGGAGCGGGAAATGCTGCCGCTCCTCAGCGAAATGGCGCTGCCGATTCCGCCCGAGACCATCTGGGAGATGAAGCATAACTACGAGGAATGGCTGCCGAAGACCGTGCGTGTGAAGACCGCCGCCCTGGAGTCGAAACGCGCCAAGTCCACCCGCCGCGCGAAAGAGCTCGGCCTGACCGACCTGCTGTCCTCGGAGAGCTTCGTCGCCTTCGCCGAAGCCGTCGCCGGCCGCAAGCTGAAGCCAAAGGGCGGCCAGCAGGTCCTCTGCTACGGCCCCGGCGACTATGCCGGCCCGCACAACGACCACCACCCGGAGGACCGGGGCTACGAGAAGGGCTATCTCGACATCCACCTTTCTCTCAGCGCGCCATCGGTCGCGCATCAGTATCTGGTCTACACCAGGTCCGGCCATTTCAGCGAAATCGTGCCGGTGCACGGCCTCGGCACGCTGACGGTCTATCGCCTGCCGTTCTGGCACCTCACCACGCCGCTCAAGGCCAAGCCCGGCCGCGAGAAGGACGCGCGGAGATGGGTGCTGCTGGGGACCTTCGGATTCAAGGAAGCGTGAGAGAAGTCCGCGAGAGCCTTCGCTTGCACCCCCACCTCACCTCCCCCGAAGACGGGGGAGGAAGACGGCGACGCGGTGCGCCCCTCCCCCGACTTCGGGGGAGGCTGGGAGGGGGTGCCGCAGACTCGATGTCTCTGAAATGTGGCCGCTACTTCAACCTTGCGGCCGCCAGCTCGCCCCACTCAGCATCGAGCGTGCCCTCAAAGAACTTGGCGCCCGCCGTGCCGTACCAATAGCGCGCGTTGCCTTCATCGCCTTCCTTGCGGTGGAGATAGGCATGCACGCGCGCGGCATCCTTTCCGGGTTCGTCGTCGATGCAGCCGTGCGCCTGATCCCAATCTCCCTTGGCATCCCACCACAAAGCCTGCAGCGCCGGCGTGAGACCGGCGGGCGGCGCGTCTGCTTTCAGCGATTGCTTGAAGGTCGTGAGATCCAAGGGTCACCTCCCCTTCAGCATCGCGCCGAGGATGCCGCGCACGATCTGTCGTCCCAGCGAAGAGCCGACGGCGCGGGCCGCCGACTTGGCGAAGGCCTCGGCCATGCCTTCGCGCTGCCGCCCGGCGGGTCGCGGGGTGGTCCTTGGTGCTTCGCGCGCAACCGGATAATCCTCGCGCCGCTGCGGCGCCGGCGCAGGCGCGGGCTTCGCTGCCTCGACCTTCGCCGTCAGCATCTCATAAGCGGATTCGCGATCGACCGCGGCGTCATACTTGCCCTTCATCGGGCTCTGCGCCAGCACCGCCTGGCGCTCTTCGGCACTGCACAGCCCGATCCGCGCCGTCGGCGGCAGGATCAGCATGCGCTCGACCACGGTCGGCGCACCCTTCGCGTCGAGGGTCGAGACCAAAGCCTCGCCGACGCCGAGCTCGGTGATCGCGGTCGCGGCGTCGAAGGCGGGGTTGGCGCGGAAGGTCTCGGCCGCGGCCTTGACCGCCTTCTGGTCGCGCGGCGTGAAGGCGCGCAAGGCATGCTGCACCCGGTTGCCGAGCTGGCCCAGGACGGTGTCCGGCACGTCGAGCGGATTCTGGGTCACGAAATAGACGCCGACGCCCTTGGAGCGAATGAGGCGCACCACCTGCTCGATCTTCTCCAGCAAGGCCTTCGGCGCCTCGTTGAAGAGGAGATGTGCCTCGTCGAAGAAGAAGACCAGCTTCGGCTTCTCCGGATCGCCCACCTCGGGCAAATCCTCGAACAGCTCCGCCAGCAGCCAGAGCAGAAAGCTCGCATAGAGCCGCGGCGACTGGATCAGCTTGTCGGCGCTGAGCACATTGATGAAGCCGTAGCCCGCGCGCTCGACCCGCATGAAGTCGGCGAGGTCCAGCGCCGGTTCGCCGAAGAAGCCGCCGGCGCCCTGGTTCTCCAGCACCAGCAACTGCCGCTGGATGGCGCCGATGGTCGGCTTGGCCACATTGCCGTAGCGGGTTGAGATCTCCGACGCGTTGTCGCCGATATGCTGCAGGATCGCCCGCAGGTCCTTCAGATCCAGCAGCAGCATTCCCTGCTCGTCGGCCAGGCGGAAGGCGATGTTGAGCGCGCCTTCCTGCACCTCGTTCAGCTCCAGCAGGTTCGAAAGCAGCAGCGGCCCCATCTCCGACACCGTGGTGCGGATCGGATGACCCTGTTGCCCGAACAGGTCCCAATACACGACCGGGAAGGAATCGCCCTGCCAGTCCTTCAAGCCCAAAGCGGCGGCGCGTTCCTTCGCCTTCGGATGGTCGCCGCCGACCTGGGATATGCCGGAAAGATCGCCCTTCACGTCGGCCAGGAAGACCGGTACGCCGTTGCGGGCGAAGCCCTCGGCCAGGACCTGCAACGAGATGGTCTTGCCGGTGCCGGTGGCGCCGGCGATCAGCCCGTGCCGGTTGGCCATGCGCAGCGCGAGGCCGAGGTCCTTGCCCGCGGCCGGATCGCGCCCGATCAGGATCGAGTCGGCCATCTCAGACCAGCGGGGTGCTTTCGATCGCGGTGCCGCCGGCTTCCTTGATCGCCTTCTGATAGGCGCGCTCGGAGCCGAAGGGTCCCTGCTTCTTGAACTCGGTGATCTTGGCCGGGCGGATCTCGCCGTTCGAGTTCGGCATCACCTTGAAGAAGCCGCCGTCGCGGCCGATCAGCGGGATGATGCGGTTCAGCCGCGAGAAGCGGCGCCGGTGATTGGCCGACTGCTCGCGCATCACCTTGCGCTCGTAGGAATCCTTCTCAAACACCATCTCATAGGCGATGATGAATTCCTTGATGAAGTCGGCCTCGACCACCTGCATGTTGGACATCAGCCAGCAGCGGTCCTCGAAGGTCCAATAGGTGGCCAGACCGACCACTTTGTCCTCGCGGGTGATGTAGGGATAGAACGGGAACGCGCGGCAGGCGAAGCTGCGGTTGTCGCGCTCGCAATGGGCCGGGCCCTTGCACTCGGCCGCCATGCAGGACTTGTGCATGTCCGAGAGCAGGTCCCGGTCGGCGGCATTGGTGATCTTGAACTTGTGCCAGAGGTCGGACCGGGTCTGCAGCAGCTTGAACTCGGTCTTGTCCATGATCGGGATGGCATGGCCGGTGGTGCAGCAGACCGGCTCGCCGTTGTTCAGCGGGGCGCAGTATTTGCCGCAGTCATAGCGCGACACGCTCGCCTTGAAACGGTCATAAAGCACCGCGTAATCCTGCGGCTGCATCCCTTCGATCTTTGGCAACACGGCCTCCTTGGCTCGGTTTCGCGGGGGTTCTGGGGCCCCGGAAACCTTCTTTTAAGACTGATCCGGCAGACTGGCCGGCTCGCGCTGCTGTGATCCGGAATGCCTTTTGTGCATAGGGCGTCTGTGACGGATCGCACTGCCGAGACTCGGGATTCTAGCGTAGAATCATCGGGATTGCAGCAGAACGGGTGGGTCCGGGGGTTATTTCGGACTTCCCAAACGAGACATAGGGATCATGAAGCGGTTTTGGGTGGTCGGCGGCATCTATGCCGACACCGGTTTCGACCGGGTCGCCGAGGGCGGCAAGGAAGAGCGCATCGGCCCGTTCCAGGATTATGCCGCGGCCAAGGCCGCCTGGCAGAAGCGCGCCTGGGAAACCGTGGACAATGCCAATGCCCGGTTCCGCATCGAGGAGGAGGGCGGCGAGCCCTGCTTCTGGGTGGTCGGCGGCTCCTACTGCGACACCAAGTTCGACGAGCCGGCCGCCGGCGGCGGCGAGGAATGGTACGGGCCCTTCGACGACTACAACGCCGCCAAGACCGAATGGTCGCGCCGTTCCTGGTCCAACGTCGATGACGCGATGTGCCGCTACCGCATCGAGAAGCTGGTGAAGGGCGAGCACCCGCATACGGCGAAGCAGCCGGTCAAAGCCCCCCAAGTCAAGGCACAGGCCGGGAGCCGCCGGTGAATTCATCCCATTTCTGGATCGAGGCCCTGGGCCTCGTCGCCGCCTGCCTGACCACGTCCTCCTTCCTCCCCCAGGCGATCCGCATCTGGCGTACCCGCTCGGCGCGGGACGTCAGCCTCGCCATGTATGTGATGATGGCGGTCGGCAACAGCATGTGGCTGACCTACGGCATCCTGATCGGCTCGATCTCGATGATCTTCGCCAACGCGACCTGCCTCCTGATGGTGGTCTCGGTGCTGGCCCTGAAAATCCGCGACATGCTGCAGCCGAACCTGCTGGTCGAGATCGTCGCCCATGAAGCGGCGGTCGGCGCCCCCGGCAAGCCGGTCAACACCAACGAAGTCCCCAACACCCCGCGGATTCCGCCCGCGGCGGCCTGACGTCACCCCGAGGCCGGCACCACCCAGCCGCGGTAGTGGATCAGCTTCGCGCCCCAGCTTAAGTCGATGTCGATGTCGAAGTGGAAGCGTTGCGCCTCCGCATGCTCGACCGCTTTCAACCGCGGCCAGAGCCAGCGCGGCACCGGCAGCCCTAGGGCCCGCATCCCGACCACGCTCAGGCTGACCCCATCCTTCACCTCGCCGACCGCGAGGTCGAAGCAGACGATCCCGAAGCGCTCCACGATGATCGGTGCCCCTTCCTTCCGGGCCGGCTCCAGCACCGTGAAGATGCCCCGGCCGTCGAAGTCGCGGTGCCAGATCTCGCGCCCGCGCTCGGCGATCACGGTCACCAGGGTTGGCAGGTCGCGACCGGCCGGCGGAAACTTGAACAGCCAGCCGACCAGCCGCGCATGCCAGGCGGGTCCGCGCTCGATGTCGCAGCGGCCCTGGCTTAGCAGGATGTCGAGCGCGCCATGCTGGCTCTTCACCGGCTTCGGCAGCTGATGGAACAGCCGGCCCAAGGTCTGCTGGAACAGCGGTTGCAGTGTCATCTTCCCCTCACGTCAACAGGTCGTCGAGCAGCCGCACGGTGGCGCCGCGATGATGGCTCTCCGGCACCAGCAGATCGCGCAAGGCCGGCTCGAGCTCCGGGCAGCGGAAGGCGAAGCCGATCTCCAGCGCCCGCTTCGGCAGCACCTGCGGTCCCTCCAGCAGGAGGCTCGCCCGCTCGCCCAGCAGCGCGCGCAACGGTGCCGCGGGAAGGCTCAGCCAGACCGGCCGATGCAGCACCCGGCCGAGCGTGTGCGCGAATTCCGCCTGCCGCACCGGCAGAGGTGCCGTCGCGTTGATCGCGCCGCTGAACAGCGGATCGGCGATCGCCCGCGCGATCATCTCCACCGCGTCGTCGCGATGGATCCAGCTTAGCCACTGCTGTCCGTCGCCGATCACCGCGCCGAAGCCAAGGCGGAAAGCGGGCAGCAGGCTCTTCAGCATCCCGCCCTCCGGCCCCAGCACCAGCCCGAGCCGGAGTCTGCAAACGCGCATCCCCAGGGCCGCGGCGCTGGCCGCCTCGCGCTCCCAGGCCCGGCACAACACCGCGGCGAAGCCTTCGCCGGCCGGCGCGAACGCCGCATCACAGCCTGCCCCGTACCAGCCGATCGCCGAGGCGCTGACCAGCACCTCCGGCCGCCGGCTGCGGGTCGCCAGCCAATCGACCAGCAGCCGCGTGACCCCGACCCGGCTCCCGACCAGCCGGCGCTTGCGTTCCTTGGTCCAGGCGCCGGCCATGATCGGCGCGCCGGCCAAGTTCACCACCGCGTCGATCGGGAAAGCCGGCGGCAGGTCGGTGAGGCGCGTCGTCACCAGCACTTCGGTCCCCAGCGCGAGATGCGCCTCGACCGCTTCGCGGGCCAGCACGACCACCCGGTCGCCGCGCTCGTGCAGGCGCGCGACCAGCGCGCGGCCGATGAACCCGGTCGCACCCGTCACCAGCACCGTGCGGCGCTCCAGCAGTCTCCCGGTCATCTTGGCCTCCATCGGTTAAGTCGGATATTTCTGAAAAGACAGAAATCATTCGGCAAAAATTTTTGCGGCTTTCTCACTCCCGCCGGCGGATCACCAGCCGCGCCACTTTCGCGCCCAGCCGCACCAGCTTGCTCAACACCGGAGTCGGCAGGGTCTTCACTTGGTCATACCAGAGCGTCGCGGTCTCGACGAAGGAAAGCACCGCCGCCATGCGCTCGGTCACATCCCGTGCAGTCGATGGATCGGCCTTGGCCTCGGCGACGCATTGGGCCAGGGTTCCCATGGTCGGATCGATCTCGCGCTGCTTCCGCTGCTCGATGATGGTGAGGGCGATCTTCCAGACGTCCTTCTCGGTCTCGAAATGGTCGCGCCGGTCGCCCAGCACATGCACCATGTTGGCAAGGCCCCAGCCCTGCAGCTCCTTCAGGCTGGTCGAGACGTTGGAACGTGCGATCGACAGCGTGTCGGCGATCTCCTCGGCGGTCAGCGGCTTGGCCGAGAGATAGAGCAGGGCATGGATCTGCGCCACCGACCGGTTGACGCCCCAGCGCGCGCCCATCTCGCCCCAGTGCACGACATAGCGCTCCATCGGCCGGGTCAGGTCCATCGTCTGGGACTTTCGGTAATTTCTGTCTCAACAGAAATATCGGACCGAACCGGGCCGGATGCAACGGTCACCTTGCCGCACCCTGCCGCTTAGGGGCGCACCGCCGCCATCCGCTGCAGCACTGCCGGCCGCGGCGCCATGACCTCGCCGCAGTGATAGGCCCCGACCACCAGCCCCTCGGCTTGCGCGAATTCCAGCAACTCGCCCGGCTGCAGCAGAAAGTCCGGGTTGCTCGGTTTGCCGAACCTCTCGTTGCCGATCCCGAAGGTCTCATAGAGCAGGACGCCGCCCGGCTGCAGCGCCGCGGCGAGCTTCGGGAACAGCGGCCGGTGCAGGTAGTTGGTGACCACGATCCCGGCGAATCGCCGATCGCCCAGCGGCCAGGGCGCGCCGCCTTCCAGATCGGCGGCGATGATGCTGATTTGAGCATCGCCCTTGAGGTCGGCGAGCCCCGACACGTCCCGGTCCACCGCCGTGACCGGATGGCCCAAAGCCTTGAAAAACCGCGTATGCCGCCCGCCGCCGGCGGCGAGATCCAGCACCGGGCCGCCGCGCGGAACGAGACGTGCATGCCGTGCAATCCAGGATGACGGCGGGCTGACTTGCATTGCTCACACCCAAAGATCAATTACTATGCCAAGGTCATGTTAGCCGGTCACCGAGCCCGTCTCGACCGGTGGATGGCAAGACACCAGATTGAAGTACATGCGGATAGACCGGCCCGGATCATGATCCTCTACGAGCTCAACTGCGATCGGCAACACAGCTTCGAAGCCTGGTTCAAGGACGGCGCCACCGCCGACCGCCAGCTGAAGAAGAAGACCGTCGAATGCCCGTCCTGCGGCAGCGTCAAGGTCGCCAAGGCCTTGATGGCGCCGCGCGTCGGCAAGAAGAGCAACAGCCGCGCGTTGGCGCCGGTTGAAACGCCGGCGGCGCCGAGCGTGCCCGCGCCGGCCCCCAAGGCGGCGATGATCCCCGCCGAGCTGCGCCAGGCGCTGCTGGAAGTCCGCAAGTCGATCGAGGCCAATTGCGACTATGTCGGCGACAAGTTCGCCGAGGAAGCCCGCAAGATCCATGAAGGCGAGTCAGAGGCCCGCGGCATCTACGGCGAAGCGACCGATGCCGAGCATGAAGAACTCATCGAGGATGGAATCGAAGTCGCGCGCGTGCCCTGGGTGAACCGCGGCGACGCTTGAGCCGCGCCATGCTTCGAAGCAGGAAGGGCCGGTTCATCGAACCGGCCCTTCTGCGTTTCGGCTATTCGCCGCCCTCGCAGGGGTCGGCGGACTTGGTTGTCTTGCCGATGCCTGTGTTCTTCATCAGGCCGCCGGAGATCTTCTCCAGCTCCTCGGCGCTCAACTCCTCTTTGCGCGGGCGTTGAGGAGACTTCGGGTCGGTTTTCTGGGACGACATGGCAGATCCTCCGTGTGATTGAAGGGTGCAGATCCGTCGCTGGTGGAGAGCCGGTATCGGCTATTCGCCGCCGCCGCAGGGGTCTTCGGTCTTGCTGCGCTTCAGGCCGCCGGTCACCTTGTCGAGGTCGCGGGTTTCGAGCTCGGCGTCGCGTTTCGGGCGCGCCGGTTGGGCGGGCGCCTTGCCCTGTTCCTTGGGATTCGTCGAGGTCATCGGGATCTCCTCTCGGATTTCAGGTTGGCCCGTCCCCACGGAAAGAAGGCGGAACATCCACAGGAATTGTTTGCCTTCCAACAAGACTGTAGTCTCGGCCGGCTTCGGGTTCAATCCGAAAGGAGGGCGATCTGGCCAGCAAAGGTGACCACTACGCCGCCGGCTGGCGCTGGCGGACCGACCTGCCCCTCCCGGCAGCCCTTCCCTGGCCGGCCGACCGGCCGGTCCCTCCGGACCTGACTTTCCGACCGGGCGACGTCCCAGGCGCCCTGACCGACCCGGTCCTCGACCTCGAAGCGCTGCAGATCGCCGCCGACGGCACCGCGCTGGTGCGCCTCGCCGGCATCGGCAACTTTCTCATCCACGAGTCGGAAGTGGTCTACGCCCTCGAAACCGAGCCCGCGGCGCCGGAGGTGACGGCGGCGGTCTACGGCAATGTGCTGGCCTGCATCGCCTGGCGCCGCGGCCAGCTCGCCTGCCACGGCAGCGCCGTCGCGATCGACGGCAAGGCGGTGCTGCTGCTCGGCCCGCGCGAGCTCGGCAAGTCGCTCCTTGCAGGCGCACTCGCCCGCCGCGGCCATGCCATGCTCAGCGACGAAGTCGCGGCGGTCGCCGGCGCCCGCTGCTATCCTGCGGGCTCGATGCTGTCGCTGGCCGACGACGCGCTCATCGCCGCCGGCATCGCGCCGGAAGGCTTGCCGCAATACACCAACTTCCCGATCGCCAAGCGGCTCTGGATCGCCGGCCCGCGGCCGGAGCCGCGCGCCTACCAGGTCGCCGCCGTGCTGCGCCTCAGGAAGGCCGAAGCCGATGCGCCGATCGAACCGGCGCGCCTGGAGAGCGAGCCCGCGGTCGAAGCCTTGCTCGACCAGTTCTATCGCCGCGACATGCTGCGCATCCTCGGGACCGGCCCCGGCGCGCGGCGCGAAGCGGAAGCCCTGGTCGCCGCCGCGCCGGTCTATCGCTACCCGGTGCCCCGCAGCCTCGCGCGCGTCGAGGAAGTCGCCGACCATATCGCCGACCTGGTTCGCTAGAACGCATCCGATCGACGTGCCAGACTCCCGCGCCATGAGTCAGGCGACCTTCCTGCCACACTGGATGCCGGATGCGCTCAAGGCCGCGCGCGCGTTGCGCGCGACGACCCAGGGCACGCGCGGCGCCAGGCACGCGCTCTATGTCGTGCTGCTGAAGGATTCGCGCAGCGCCGGCCGCTGGGGACTCTATGTCGGCGAGACCTCGCTCGATCCCGACATGCGCTTCGACCAGCACAAGACCGGCTACAAGGCGAGCCGCTACGTCAATCGCTTCGGCATCCGCCTGCTGCCGCAGCTCTTCGCGCATCTCAATCCGCTGAAGCGCTGGGAAGCGGTCGAGCTGGAACCGGTTCTCGCCGAAGCCTTTCGCAACGCCGGGGTGCCCTGGGTCGAGGGCGGCCATTGATGGCTTGCGGCGGCCCTGCAAGCGGTCGATAACGGTCTCCTGAAAGGATTCACCGGATGCCCAACCCATTCGACCGCATCGCCGAGATCGGCGTGCTGCCCGTGATCGCCATCGAGAATCCGGAGCATGCGGTGCCGCTGGCCGATGCGCTGCTCGCGGGCGGCCTGCCGGTGGCGGAGATCACCTTCCGCACTTCGGCGGCGGCCGAAGTCATCGCCCGCATGGCCAAGGAGCGGCCCGCTCTCTTGGTCGGCGCCGGCACTCTGCTCGACCGGATCTCGCTCGACATCGCCAAGAAGAGCGGCGCGCAATTCGGCCTGGCGCCCGGCTTCGATCCGGAAGTGGTCGATCACGCCGCCGATGCCGGCTTTCCCTTCGTGCCCGGTATCATGACGCCGAGCGAGCTCTCGGCTGCGATGCGCAAGGGCGCCAAGCTCTTCAAGTTCTTCCCCGCCGGCACCATCGGCGGGCCGGAGGCGCTGAAGTCGATCGCGGCGCCTTTCGCCCATCTCGGCTTGAAGTTCGTGCCGACCGGCGGCGTGTCGCTCTCGAACCTGCAGGACTGGCTGAAGGTCCCCGGCGTGGCCGCGGTCGGCGGCACCTGGATCGCCAAGACCGAGGACATCCGCAACGCCCAGTGGGACAAGATCGCCGCCAACTGCCGCGAAGCCCTCGCGGCAGTGGCAGCATCGCGCAAGGCCTAGTCGCGGCCCCAGACCCGGCGGTCGTTGAGCATCGGGAACTCATCCTGGTGCCAGGTCGGATAGGCGGGCTTCTGGTCGCTCGCGGCATCGAGCGCCTTCACCTGCTCAGGGGTCAGGTTCCAGCCGACCGCGCCGATATTGGCGATCAGCTGTTCCTCGTTGCGCGCGCCGATGATCAGCGTGGAGATGGTCGGCTTCTGCAGCAGCCAGTTCAGCGCCACCTGGGTGAAGGTCTTGCCGGTTTCCTTCACCACCTGGTCCACGGCATCGACGATCTTAAAGAGACGCTCCTCGTCGAAATGCGGCCCGGTCTCCGGGATCTGCGCCGCGCGGGTGCCGGCCGCCGCCTTCTGGCCGCGGCGGATCTTGCCGGTGAGCTTGCCCCAGCCCAAGGGACTCCAGACCACGGCGCCGATGCCCTGGTCGATGCCCAGCGGCATCAGGTCCCACTCGTAGTCGCGGTTCAGCAGCGAGTAATAGACCTGATGCGCGACATGGCGCGGGAAGCCGTGCTTGTCCGAGGCGCCGAGCGCCTTCATCAGGTGCCAGCCGTTGAAGTTCGAGGCGCCGATGTAGCGGACCTTGCCCTCGCGCACCAGCTGGTCGAGCGTCGCCAAGGTCTCCTCGACCGGCGTGTTGTAATCCTGGCCGTGCAGCTGCAGCAGGTCGATGCGGTCGGTGCCGAGCCGCTTCAGCGAGCCATGCACCGTGTCCAGCAAGTGCTGGCGCGACGAGCCGAAGTCGTTCGGGCCCTCACCGGTCGGGAAGGTCGCCTTGGTGGAGATCAGCAGCCGCTCGCGCTTGCCCTTGATCGCAGCACCCAGCACCTCTTCCGAGGTGCCGGCGGAATAGACGTCGGCGGTGTCGAACATCGAAACGCCGTGATCGAGGCAGACGTCGATCAGGCGGGTCGCTTCCTTGGCCTCGGTCGAGCCCCAGGCCTTGAAGAAGTCGCCCTTGCCGCCGAAAGTCGCGGTGCCGAACGAGAGCGCGGGCACGCGAAGGCCCGAAGCCCCAAGCCGTCGAAACTCCATGCGCTAATTCCCTTGTGAGAGTGTGGATGTACGCGATGTGTGTGTGAGACATCCGCGATACATCAGGAAAGCGACAAGCGCAATCGTCAGACAAAAGAAAACCCCTCCCCAAGATTGGGGAGGGGTTCGATCGATCGAGGGTCCTAGGCCGGCTGTTGCGGCTTCATATCCGCCTTGTCGATCCCGGCGACCTTGACCGGCTTCTTCATCGCATCGCGGCGGAAGGGCTCGCCGAGCTCCTGGTTGATCATCGCCTCGATCAGCGTGGTCTTGCCATGCTTCATCTGGTCCTCGATCGCCTTGGCCAAAGCCTTGGTCAGCTCGTCCATGGTGAAGCACTGCACGCCTTGGAGCCCGCAGGCCTTGGCGATGCCGGCATAAGAGACCTGCTCATCGAGCTCGGTGCCGACGAAATTGTCGTCGTACCAGAGCGTCGAGTTGCGCTTCTCCGCGCCCCACTGGTAGTTCCGGAACACCACCTGGGTGATCGCCGGCCATTCCTTGCGGCCGATCGCCGTCAGCTCGGTGACCGCGATGCCGAAGGCGCCGTCGCCGGAGAAGCCGACCACCGGCACATTCGGGCAGGCGATCTTGGCGCCGACCACCGAGGGCAAGCCATAGCCGCAGGGTCCGAACAAGCCCGGCGCCAGGTATTTCCGTCCCTCATCGAAGGTCGGATAGGCATTGCCGATCGCGCAATTGTTGCCGATGTCCGACGAGATGATGGCGTTGCGCGGCAGGGCCGCGGTGATCGCGCGCCAGGCCTTGCGCGGGCTCATCCAGTCCGGCTTGGCCTTGCGGGCGCGCTCGTTCCAGGTGGTGCCGGGATCGTCCTGCTCGTGATCCATCGAGGTCAGCTCCTGGGCCCAGGCCGACTTCGTCTGCGCGATGGTCGCCTTGCGCGACGCGCGATCGGTGTCGCCGGCATTGGGCGCGAGCTGCGCGTGGATCGCCTTTGCGACCTTGGCCGCATCGCCGACGATGCCGACGGTGATCGGCTTGGTGAGCCCGATCCGGTTCGGGTTCATATCGACCTGGATGATCGCAGCCTGCTTCGGCCAATAGTCGATGCCGTAGCCGGGGAGCGTCGAGAACGGATTCAAGCGCGTGCCCAAGGCCAGCACCACGTCGGCCCTGGCGATCAGCTGCATGCCCGCCTTGTTGCCGTTATAGCCCAAGGGTCCGGCGAACAGCGGATGCCCGCCCGGAAACGCGTCGTTGTGCTGATAGCCGCAGCAGACCGGCGCATCCAGGGTCTCGGCCAAAGCCTTCGAAGCCTCGATGCCGCCCGGCGACAGCACCACCCCGGCGCCGTTCAGGATCACCGGGAACTTGGCCTTGGAAAGCAGGGCCGCTGCCTGCGCGATGGCCTCGCTGCCGCCGGCCGGCCGCTCGAAGGCGAGGATCGGCGGCAGCTCGATGTCGATCACCTGGGTGAAGAGATCGCGCGGCACGTTGATCTGCGCCGGCGCCGAATGGCGCTTGGCCTGGGCGATGACGCGGGTCAGCACCTCGGCGATGCGGCTGGGATCGCGCACCTCCTCCTGGTAGGCGACCATGTCCTTGAACAGCGCCATCTGCTCGACTTCCTGGAAGCCGCCCTGGCCGATGGTCTTGTTGGCGGCCTGCGGCGTCACCAGCAGCAGCGGCGAGTGGTTCCAATAGGCGGTCTTCACCGCGGTCACGAAATTGGTGATGCCCGGGCCGTTCTGCGCGATCATCATCGCCATCTTGCCCGAGGCCCGGGTGAAGCCGTCGGCCATCATCCCGCCCGAGCCTTCATGGGCGCAGTCCCAGAAGGTGATGCCCGCCGCCGGAAAGATGTCGGAGATCGGCATGAAGGCGGAGCCGATGATGCCGAAGACATGCTCGATGCCATGCCGCTGCAACACCTTCACGAAGGCTTCTTCGGTGGTCATTTTCATGAGAGACGGTCCTGATTGAAGTCGTGCGATGGAGCCATGGTGCCACAGCCACGCGAAGCGGCGTAGGTCCATGGAGCCAGCCGCGATGGGTGCAGAGGCGAGCGGCTAAGTGCTTATGAAATCCCGGTTTCTTCTAGAATGATCGTCATGGTCCGCGAAGGCGGACCATCCACGAGTTCCGTTCCGCTCGCTACAACTCGTGGATCCTCCGCCTTCGCGGAGGATGACGGGCAAGAGAAGCTATTTGCCCGTCACTCCGGCAGCCCCGAGATCACGAACAGCGAGGATTGCAGCCCGGTCGCCTTGGCATCGCCGCCGAACACCTTGGCGAAGGCGGCCCGGCCGCCGCCGTTGCGGAACATCCGACTCAGCGCCCGGTCGACTTCCAGCCGGAAATCCTCGTCGCGCGGCAGCGCCAGCGCATAGGGCTCGAAGGACAGGAACTGGTCGGCCAGCAGCAGCTTGCCGTTCTGATTATGCTTCATCAGCATGAACTGCAGGATCGTGCGGTCGGCGAAATAGGCGGCGAGCGCACCGCTCTCCAGCTGCGCGAAGCCCTCGGAATGGTCCTGCACCGTGACGATCTCGGCGGCGACGCTGCGCGCCGCCAGGAAGGCCTTCAGGTCCTCCTCGGTGGTGGTCCCGCTGAGCACGCCGACCTTCATTCCGGCCAGCGCCTCGAAGCTGGTCGGTCCGCCCGGCTGGATCATCATGCCGGCGCCGCTGATGAAGGTGGCGATCGAGAAATCCATCGAGGCCCGCCGCCCCAGGGTCGCCGTGGTCGCTTCGCAGAGCAGGTCTGCCTTGCCGCCGGTGATCGCCTCGAACCGGTCGTCCGATGTGACCTTCACATAGGTGATCTTGAGATCGGCGAGCTTCAGCTCCGCCTTCACCGATTCCGCGACCGCGCGGCAGAGCTCGAGCGAATAGCCCTGCGGCTCGGCATCGCCCTCGCCCATGAAGGAGAACGGCGCCGCATCCGCCCGATAGGCCAGCCGGATCTCGCCTTCCTTGGCGATCCGGTCCAGCACGCCGTCGGCCACGGCGATAGAGGGGAGGGTGAACGCGGCCAGCACCAGGGCCAAGCCGGAAACGATCCGCATCATGTGAAGCTCCCCAGGGTTATGCCCCGAAGTCTATCAGCCGGGCTAACTGGGGCGCGAGTTGGCCTTTGGGCACCCCGTCGGCCACGCACCGTCTGCCGAATGAGAACCCCCTCCCCCAAGATGGGGGAGGGCCGGGGAGGGGGTTGACGCTTCCGAGCGCGCAACGCGGCCACTTACAAACTCACCCGTCACTTCCCCAGAAACTCCATCACGAACCTGATCGTCGCCGCCGGATTCTCATCCATGATCCAGTGCCCGGAATCCGGAATGACCCCGCCGGTCACGTCGTCGGCGGCGAAGCGCAGCACGTCGGCCATGCCGGTGCCGAAGGAATGGTCGCCGCCCAGCGCCAGCACCGGCATCTTCAGCTTGCCGCCGGCCGCCAGCATCGCCTTGTTGTCGAGCGCATCCTGGTTGAAGGCGGCGAACTGCTCGAAGGCGTCGTGCATGGCGCGCGGCCGCGCGTAGAGCGCGGCATAGTGGTCGCGCGTCTCCTCGGTGATCTTCGTGCGATCGAAGGAGAGCTCGTTGTAGAAGCGATCGAGATAGATCCGCTCGCGCCCCTGCACCAGCCGCTCCATGTCGGGGCCGCGGAAATTGAAATGCCACAGCATGGGACTCTTCAGGATCTCGTCCCAGGGCCCGATCCCCGGCAGCGGCGCATCGATCACCACCCATTTGGTGATCCGCGCCGGGAACCGTGCCGCCAGCGCATAGCCCACCATGTTGCCGATGTCATGCGTCACCAGGTCCGCGCGCTCGATCTGCAGCGCATCCATCACCCCGGCGATATCCAGCCCCTGGTTCTTCTTGATATAGCCGCCGTCGGGATGGGCCGAGAGCCCCATGCCGCGCAGATCGGGCACGATCACCATATGGTCGCGCATCAGTTCCGCCGCCAGCGGCGCCCACATATCCCCGGTATCGCCGAACCCATGCAGCAGCACCACCGCCGGCCCATGCCCACCGACCCGGACATGCAAGGTGGTGCCGTTGGTCGTGATCTCCTTGTCGATGAAGCCTTGCGGGAACTCGCCATAAGCCGAAGCGGGGGCGACGGGGGTGAGCAGCAGAAGCAGGGGGAGCAGCGCCATTGCCAGCAGGCGAGTCATGATTGTCTCCGGTTGGTGGGAGGTGATTTGAGGTGGAAGGTAGTACGCGTGCAGGCGGTCTGTCTGAGGGCGGCAAAAAATTGTTGCGTGCGGTGTCAGTTGTTTCGGCGCTTGTTAGAATAGCGTAATTAGACGCAATACTTTGCGTTCGGGAAGGTACTCGAGAGCGGCGAGTAGTCGAGTTGCAGGCCATGCGTCACCAGATGGCAACTCAATTATAATATTGAACTTCGTCACATTATATTCTGCATCCGCTGACAGGTTGTAGATGTAGCTTCCATCAATCTTTGAACGGATTAGAGCAGCCAACTGCGTATTGGATATACCAAGGATGCCCGCCCGAGTTAGTGAACTCGCCTTTGCCTTCTTTAAATAGTCGATTTTTGCGTCAGCTACTTCTATGGCAAATTCTCGAATATCATCTGGATTTGCGCTAACAGCGTTCAATGCGAATTCAGTATCAACTTCAAATCCAGGAAAGATGGGGCGCTCAATCTTGTAAGAGAGCAAAACGCCCATGAGGTCGGAAGCTATGCTGCGGCAGGTGTAGCCGCTTTCTTCGAATGGATAGCCGCTCGTGTTTACATCTTCCTCCATTGGTCGGTCGTCTTCGTGAGGCTGCAGAATAATACGCCCGTGCTTGATAAATGAGTTCACCAACATCGTAGAAAGGTACGTCTTGAATCTTGATGTGTAAGTGGTATCTGCAATTCCTACATATCCAGCATAACTACTCAATCCTTTATCAAATCTCTCCACCATCGCATCGGTCAGATTGTTAATGTAAACAATGAAGAACTGCGTGGGGTGTCGATAGACAACGGGTCGTCGTAGGTCGACTGCTTCTTCAAATGCAGAAAACAGTTTGTCGCTAGATCCACGTTGATCGAGATAGTCGCCCAACAGAACGCTATGATTGCCCTTTCCTTCGAAGAGAGGGATTACCTCCTTCATTACGTCATATCCATACCAAGACGACTTAATCGTTGTCGTGTCGAATATGAGCGCCACTTCTTTGCGGTTCTGCGAAGGAACGAGCGCAGACCTGAGTTTTTCATATTGGATGTTCTTGTCGGCAAGTGCCTCTTCAACGCACCTACGCATCCCCTGGATCTCTTGAAACATGCGAGCAGGGCTAAGCTTGAAATGCTCACGTACTACTTCGAGCATAATATGGTCTCGAGCGTTCAGGGTATGAAGTGGCTTCGTGAAGCTCATTCCGCTCTATGCTCGCTAAAGTCCAACGATAGACGCCGAAACGCACCTTCCGGAAAAAGAACATCGAATGTTGTTGCAGTAAGCCGATCGATCGGAATTTTACCCACCGCTTCGGAGCCATTACGATCACACTTTCCCCGAACTGACGGTCGCTCCAACAATTGTCTTAGACCTAGTGACTTGCATAACAATTCGAAAGCATGGGTCCAAATGCGCCGCTCACGTGGCTCGAGAAGGATCGTGTTGACGAGGTGTGGGAGATTTGTAATTTCGATATCTGTCGGGATACAAAGACGACCGATACGAACAGAGGCCAGTGCACCAAGCGCCCGAACTGTGTCGCGCGGCGAGGGTACCTCGTTCCAGTTCACGCCGCCGACGAGCGTCGCAATCTTATCCCATGCGGCACCCGCTCGGCCCTCGTCAGCGATAGTTAGCGCGGCATAAAACTCGTCCCGTAGGCTTGATAGTGACCTATCAGCCTCGACTAACTGGTCAAGGCATCGATCGTAGTTAGGTTGAATGAATGGCCGACTATTTGAAGACCCCCAGCTTATCTCCGCGGGCCCGACAATTGTATTTTGCCACGCGGGCTTGAAGCCGTTCGCCGCCGAGCTCGGTAGCAATCGATATAGCCGAAAGCGGGGTTCACCGGCCGCTCGCGCCGCTCTAAGAACGTCGCCATCCACGCAAAAGATTTGGCCGTCATTTCTCATATATATGTCGCGGAAGGTACGACGATCTAGGTCGTCTGAGCCTCCGAATATCCACATCAAACGGATCCCAGCTTTCTCATAGAATGCATCCCGGCGTGCGATTACAGGCATATGCGTCGTGGCTAGCTGTATCTCAAATGCCGCGGGACCTCCCTGCCAGTCCGAAGTAAAGACATCCGGATAGGCGTACTGGCCATCCTCTAGCTTTGTATACCGCCTAAAGAATACGCCTGCTTTCTCGCTTGCCGGGTCAAGAGACAAGATTTCTGCGACAAAGCGTGAGAGTGACTTATGGCGCTCTCCTTCTTGCTGGCCATGAAATTTCTCAGCGTCAATGGAGCGCATGCTCTCTGCAACAGCTCCAGACCACCGACAGTCGCTGTGATCGCCTTTAAAATGATAGAAATGCCGACGCCCATTAGCTGAAACTCGCCCATAGACAGCTTTGCGACAGTCCCCGCATCGAAAGAGCGGATTGGCGGTATTGCCTGTGCGCGTTGCTTCCACACGCAATTCTGTCCATTCAGCTTCTGACAAAGTCTGTATGTAAGTCGCAGCGTGAACAGCATTCGCGTTGAGATTGGTTCGAAGATCAAAGATCGCTTCGACTGTTAAGCCATCATTCTTTATTTTCCCCCTGTCGAACCTTGTCATCGATAGCGCCCGCCTGCCTAGGAAGTCATCACTTCATCCTGTGCATCAACTACGCTCGCGTCCAATAGGCCTTTGAGTTCCACGAACTCTCGTTTCCGATCGTCTAGTTGGGCAATTGCGGGTGCTCCAAATAGTGTCGACAGAAGGCGACGAAAAGTTTCAGCTCGGCAATTTCCTGCGTGTGACTTAAGATCGTCAAAATTCTTCGCCGGCTGATATGCGCCAAGAAATCCCGCCATTGTGGCGTTGGCGCTTTGAACAGTCCTTGCAAGATTTTTGTACGTCGCTATCGCATGATCAAGATCACTGAACTCGTCTAAGCTGGCCTTGATTGCTTTGAATGCCGCTGCCGGAGCAACAACACGGTAGCTATTGGCAGATGCAGTCTTTTTTATTTCGAACCCAAGGAACTCAACGGGTTCTGCTGGAGCATAGATCGCAGTCTTGGAGCCCGGAGAGATATCGGGAATAGTATGGTTCTTCTTCGCAAGCTGACTGCGAACCATTGGGAAGAAGGATCTGCATTCGTCCTCCGTCTTGGCGAAGAGGACAAAATCATCTGCGTATCTGACCAAGCGCGCGCCGTGTAACTCAAAGAGCCGGTCAAAATCTCTTAGAACAAAGTTTGAAAGCAGCGGTGATAGTGGCATCCCCTGTCTCAGGCCTACGCCCGGCTTGAGCCCTGCCGCGGCGATTTGAGCGGCCTTATATTTATTTGAGGTATCGACTTCGCAGTCGATCGCCGCTTGTAAGAATGGAAGCGAGCTTGACCGATGGAACTGCTTTTCTAGATTTGCCTTTAGGTCTTCCCGATCTATCTCATCAAAGAAGGATGCAATATCCGACTTAAAAGCCCAGGGAAACTCTGCGCGCAAGTTCTTCGCTTTCTTTATCGCTCTCGCAACTCCGCCCCCGCCACGAACAAAGCCAAAGCTTACTGAATTTTTTACTCGGAGCTTGTCACCTGTAACGAGATAATCGACGAAAAGCCTCTGTACCAAGCGGTCAGCAAGCGTTGGCACGCAAATAATGCGGATCTTGCCGCTAGCCTTCAAAAGAGGAACGGGTCGAAGTTTGCTGAACACAAACGGCTGCGTCAGCACGCGATCCTGCACGGCTTCGATGTTTGGATCGAGATTGCTACGGAATGCCCTCGGCGTGACTCCATCGACGCCGGGCGCTCCCCCACGACCGTGGGCATCCTTGGAGCTTTCCCACACTCGGCGCAAGTTCTGGATCGAAGCGATTCGAATTGGCCGTGGATATGCCGGGTAGTTCAAGGCCGTCCTCTCAGAGCAATCCGATTAAGACCCCTGCACTGAGAATTGGCTGGCTCCGCTAGGCTCGCGGGTCCGGCTATTCGCCGTAACCTCGCAGCTGCGGGACTTCTGCCGCTCCGCCTCGGGCTCTTCGCTTGGCCTGACGCCGTCGCCGGCGCAAGTCAATCGAAGGTCCGCTTTCGCAGAGCCATCAATCGCCACCTCAAGGGAAGCCGAAAGGTCAACCGACCCTCCGGACCCCGCCGCAAGGCGGAGGCTACAAAACCCCAGTGTAGTAAAGCACACTAAGGCCGCAATCGCAACCCAAAAGTTGCAATTGACGCGCGATTTTCGCGCTCTGCTCGTGGCCGGCGCCCGGCCATCCTTCTCAAATTGCCGCATAGCCTCTTCTTCATCTTCGGGGTCAAGAGGCCCCTCAAGGGTTGGAGATGAAGCGAGCTGAGGTCCGCTAGGCTCGCGGGTCCGGCTATTCGCCGTAACCTCGCAGCTGCGGGACTTCTGCCGCTCCGCCTCGGGCTCTTCGCTTCGCCTGACGCCGTCGCCGGCGCAAGTCAATCGAAGGTCCCGGATCGCCTACCCAATCAGGCAGCTTTTCGATCGGTGACCAAACGCTGCGGCAAGCAGCGTAACGACTCCTAGGTACACGATTCGCCGGTCAAGAACAAGAGCGGAACTTCCCTTAAGAAGTGCTCCTAAGCCGCGGCGTTGATCGCTCGCCCTCCACCTAGCCGCATACCACGCCTCGAACTGCCGCCACTGCGCTTCGAGATGCGCATCGCTCGGATTGAGACGCAGCGCGCATTCTGGATTCTTTCGCTCACCATCAGATGCGTGTAGTAGGACCAGTTCCGGCCCTTCCCCGAAGGGTTACGGTGATGGGGTGGACGGCCCCTGTACGGGCATCGATGTGCAAAGATGAGGTCGTTGGAAGCGACACATCATCTGAAGGAGCCGTCCATGGAAGAGATTACGGCGATAGGGCTGGATATCGCGAAGAACGTCTTTCAGGTTCAAGGAGTGGATGCGGCGAGTCAGATCGCCGCCCGCTAGTTTACTAAGTGCACCAATTGATTGACTGCCGCGCGGTGCTGTGTGCGACGATTCCGTGCATTTGGTAAACTGGTGCCGTAGTTGCCGTCTTGATCAGTCAGGACCGGAAGAAATCGCCGATTCTCAAATGAGCATCGACGGAGCGCACTAGGCGTCGAGGAATGGTCCCGCTAGGCCGCGATGAGCCGATCCTGCGAGAAATCCGAATTCACGCAGCGCCAAGCCAGACAAACCGCGCCGATCCTGCTATAGTCGCCACGCTGTTTGACATTGTGAGTGATGCTCTGAAAGCCCTCCCCGCAATGGGTCGCTGAACGGCCGAAGGTGAACCTTTACAGGGCCTTTACGCGGGCAGGGAATCTCTTTCGTTGCGCGGGATTGCGTTTCGCCTGCGGCCTCAAGCGCTTGCTCCGGATTTTCACCCCAAATATCGACCCCCGCCGTAAAGGAGGTGTTGCCGGTGCCGCGCGGGCTGAGCGGTTCGTCAACCCCGACCGGACCCCGACAGAATCACACGACCCCGACCGGACCCCGACGAGATCAACTCCAACGCAGACAACCGGACCGGACCCGGACAGGAGAAGCTTATTGTGCCGCCGAGGCACGGCACGCCAATGCGCCGCGCAATTCTGAAGGGATCGGCCGATCGTCGCTGCCCCGTGTTCCGTCCGCTCGTAAATGCCGCAGTTTTCCGCCGTTTTCTCTTGCGCCAACCCGGACAGGACCCGGACAGAATCAGGTTTTCATGCCGCTGAGACCGGCCTCACGCTTCGCGCCGCCCAATTCTGCACGCATGCACAGGGACAACACCGCCGTCTGTGTTCCGTCCGCCCACGAACCCCACGGTTTTCTGCCACTTCCTCCGGCGCCAACGCAGACAGGACGCAGACAGAATCAAAGTTTTCACGCCCCCGAGACCCGCCTTATCCATCGAGCCGCCCAATCCCACACGGACGCCCACACGGACGCACTGATAAGACCACCACCGCATGACCCCCGCCCGCCGCAATCTGCACAGCCTGTTCCTGCTCACCCCCGCCGCCCTGGTGATGGCGCTCTGCGGCGTCGTGCCCATGGCCTTCGTCGCCTACTATTCGCTGCACGACACCTTCGGCGGCAACAGCTTCATCTGGGTGGGCACCACCTGGTTCCGGCAGATCCTGGTCTCGCCGGACTTCCACGCCGCCTTGCTGCGCAGCCTCGGCTTCTCGCTGCTGGTGTTGGCGGTCGAGATGCCGCTCGGCATCCTGGTCGCGCTGAAGATGCCGGCGCGCGGGTGGCTCGCCTCCGCCTTCATCATCCTCTTCACCATCCCGCTGCTGACCCCGACCATCGTGGTCGGCTATCTCTGGGCTGCGATGACCCTGCCCAAGGCCGGCCTGCTCTACGAGCTGCTGTCGCTGCTTGGGCTCGGCCTCGACATGAACCACCCGGTCGTGGTCTGGCTGGTGCTCATCGCCATGGATGCCTGGCACTGGACCGGCCTCGTGGTGCTGCTCTGCTATGCGGGCCTGCGCGCCATTCCCGACGACTACTACCGCGCGGCGCGGATCGATGGCGCCTCCGCCTGGGCGGTGTTCCGCCATATCCAGCTCCCCAAGCTCCGCATCGTGCTGCTGGTCGCCGTGCTGCTCCGCTTCATGGACAGCTTCATCATCTACACCGAGCCCTATGTCGTGGCGCGCGGCGGGCCCGGCGTCTCCACCACCTTCCTCTCCCGCGAGCTGGTGCAGACCGCCCTGGTCGAGTTCAACCTCGGCGAAGGCGGCGCCATGGCGGTGGTCTATTTCCTGGTCGTGCTCTGCGTCTCCTGGGCCTTCTTCACCTTGGTGGTGTCGAAGAACAGCCTCGACCCGAAGCGGGCGCCGCTATGACCCAGCGTCGCCCCAGCCTCATCCCCATTCTCTACGCGCTGTTCATCGCGGTGCCGCTCTACTGGCTGCTGGTGATGAGCCTCAAAACCAATGCCGAGATCGGCAGCCGCTTTGCCGCCTGGCCGCAGGTCCCGACCCTGGAGAATTTCGCCGTCATCTTCAGCGACCCGGCCTGGTATCTCGGCTACGTGAACGCGCTCATCTATGTGCTGATGAATGTCGCGATCTCGGTCGGCGTGGCGATCCCCGCCGCCTTTGCCTTCGCGCGCTATCGCTTCTTCGGCAGCCGCGCCCTTTTCTTCGTGCTGCTGACCTTCCGCATGATGGCGCCGGCCATCCTGCTGGTGCCCTTCGTGCAGATCTTCTCTGATTTGGGCCTGATCGACACGCATATCGCCGTCGCGGTCGCGCATTGCTTCTTCAATGTGCCGATCGCGGTCTGGATCCTGGAAGGCTTCATCTCCGCGATCCCCCGCGAGATCGACGAGAGCGCGCGGATCGACGGCTACAGCTTGCTCGGCTATTTCCGCCGCATCCTGCTGCCGCTGATCGCCCCCGGGATCGCGGTCACCGCCTTCTTCTGCTTCATGTTCTCATGGGTCGAAGTGCTGCTGGCCAACGGCCTCACGGTAGTGGCCGCCAAGCCGATCAACGGCATCATGTCGCGGGCCGGCAGCGTCAACATCGCCGACATCCCGCTGCTGGCCGCGGCCGGCGTGCTGGGATTGATCCCCGGCTTGCTGCTGATCGTCTTCATGCGCCGCCACCTGGCGCGCGGCTTCTCGATGGGGCGGGTAGTCTAGTTCCCGACCCAGCCGGCGTACCAAGCCTTGAACTGCTTCCACGCTGCCTCGAGATGCGCCTTCTGGCTGGGCGAGAGGGCATCGCTCGGATTGAGATGGAGTGCGTATTCCTTATGCCCTTCGAGCACCATCAGATGCTTGTAATAGAGGACCAGGTCCGGCCCTTCGTCGAAGGTCGAGAGCACCCGCATCGCCTCGTCGAGCTCCAGTGCCTTCCGGCGCGCCGTGGCGTCGCCGGCCGCGGCCTTCTCGCAGAGGCTGATCAGGTGCAGCACTTCCTTCGGCAGCGCGTTGCCGACGCCGGTGATCGCCCCCTTGGCGCCGCAATTGACGAAGCCGTGCACCACCTGGGTGTCGACTCCGACCATCAGGGTCAGGGTCGGATCGCCGCTGGTGATGTTCTCCGCGGCATAGGTCAGCGACTGCGCGCCGCCGAACTCCTTGAAGCCGACCAGGTTCTTGTGCTTGGCCCGCAGCGCGAAGAACAGCTCGGCCTTGGTCTCGAAGCCGTAATAGGGGCTGTTGTAGATGACCGCGGGAAGATCGACCGCCGCTTCCAGGATGCCGGCGAAATGCGCGGCCTGTGCCGTCGCCGACGGCCCGCGCGACAGCACCCGCGGGATCACCATCAGCCCGGCGGCGCCGACCTTCTTGGCATGGGCGGCGATCGCCGCGGCCCGCACCGGGTTCTGCGCGCCGGTGCCGACCACCACCGGCACGCCGGCCTTCACCAGGGCCTCGACGCCCTGCATGCGCTGCTCGTCGGTCAGGAGCGGCCAGTCGCCCATCGAGCCGCAATAGACCACTCCCGACATGCCGAGCCCGACCAGCTCCTTGCCCTTGCGGGCCAGCGCCTCGAAATCCGGGGTGCGGTCGGCTTTCACGGGGGTCATCAGCGCGGGAATGCACCCGCGGAACACATTGGCGGCCAAGATCGTCTCCCTATCGGCAGGCTCAATTCGGGCCGGACTATAAGCCGACCGCGCGGCGGGGGGAAAGGGGCGTCGCTAGCGCTCCAGCACCGTCACGCCGTCATCCGTGCCGAGGACGGCCAGCGAGGCCAGGCCGACGAACAGGCCGGTCTCGACCACGCCGGTGATCGCCTTCAGCGCCGCCTGCAGTCCCGCGGCATCGGGGATGCGCTCGAAGCGACAATCGGCGACGACGTTGCCGCCGTCGGTCGTGAAGGCCGCGCCATCGACGCGCCGCAGCGTCGCGTTGCAACCCAAGGCCTCGAGCTTCTCGACCGCGATCTCCCAGCCGAAGGGCACGAGCTCGACCGGCAGCGGCGTCGCGGCCCCGAGCTGCCTGACCCGCTTGCTGTGATCGGCGACCACGATCATCCGGGCGCTGGCCTCGGCCACGATCTTCTCGCGCAGCATCGCGCCGCCCAGGCCCTTCACGAGGTTCAGCGTGCCGTCCTCGATCTGATCGGCGCCGTCGATGGTGAGATCGATCTTCCGATGCCGGGAAAAATCGCTGAGCGGCACGCCGACCTTTCGCGCCAAGGCCGCGCTCCGCTCGGAAGTGGGAATCCCGACGACGTGGAGCCCGTCGGCGACGCGCCGACCGATCAGCTCGATGGCGAAGCTGGCGGTCGAGCCGGAACCCAGGCCCAGCACCATCTTGTTCTCGATCATCGCGACGGCGCGCGCCGCGGCGTTGCGCTTCGCCGCGTCGAGGCTGGGGTCCAATCGCTTCAAGCGGCGCCCATGGTGGCGCGCCTTGCGATCTCGCGCAGGATGGCGGCGACGATTGTCTCGGGCGCGGGCGCGATATCGACCTTGATCGGCTGCTCGTCCCGCGTCGGCTCCTCGAGCTGCTGGAATTGGCTGTCGAGCAGGCTGGGGGGCATGAAGTGATCCCGCCGGGAGGCCATGCGGCCGCGGATGAGATCGTAGCTGCCGCGCAGGAACACCAGCGCGAAGCGGTCGCGCGGGATGCCGTCGAACAGGATGTCGCGGTAGGCGCGCTTCAGCGCCGAGCAGCCGATCACCCCGGATTCGTCGTCGGCCACCAGCAGCTCGATCTTCTGCGCGATCCGCGCCAGCCAGGGCATGCGGTCGCGGTCGTCGAGCGGCTGGCCGCTCTTCATCTTGGCGATCGCTTCCGGGGCATGAAAATCGTCGGCATCGAAATAGGAGCAGCCGAGATTCTCGGCCAGCAGCTTGCCGACCGTGCTCTTGCCCGATCCGGACACGCCCATCAGCACGACGACGATCGGATCACCGTTTTCCAGGTTCAATGCCATCCTCTGAAATCACTCCGCCCGCGCAAGTTCCTCGGGCGCGCGCGGAGTATAGCAAGCCCGCGTGGCGCGGCGAGGCCAATTCCGGCGACGCGTTCAGCGCACGCGGAAGAAGAAGATCTCGGCCGGATTGGCGTCGAGCATGAAGCCGGGATCCATCAGCGTCTCGGAGACCAGACCGGTCGGCGCGTGCACCGATTCCATCTTGCCGGTCATGTCCTTCCACACGATCTGCCCGTTGAACTTGCCGATGTTGAGCACATGGCCGTCGCCGTTCAGGTTCTGCCGCAGGAAGATGATGCCCTGCGCCCCGTCATCCGCCGCCCAAAGCTCGTCGAGAATCGACTGCTTGCTCGGCATCCGGTTGGGCCAGCCCATGTTCTGCAGATGCTGGCGGTCCGGCGGCAGATCCTTGATCACCCGGCCGCCGTATTTGCGCACCAGCACGTTGGTGATCGCCGGCCGGCTCTTCATCGGAAAATGGCTCACGTCCGGGTCCGCGGTCGGCATGGCGACATGGGGAATGCCCTTGTCCCAGGTCTCGGCCTGGGCCAGCGCCGCCGGGAAGCACTGGTTCTCCAGGCCCTCGCAGAACACCATCTCGGCGCTTGGCGTCCGCATCGGCTGCTGCGGCGCATTGGGGTCGAAGGGATTGCTGCCGCCGCCCGCGTTGCCCCCTTGTTGAGAATTGTTGCCGAACCCGCCGCCCTCGTCGTCGCCCCAACCGGGCTTGCGTGGCGGCGCCTGCGTCGCATCCTCCGCCAGCTTCTCGAACTTGCCGGCCCGCGTCTGCATCGCCTTCAGCCGCTCCGCCGCGCGCTCGGCCTTGACGATGGCTTGTGCCTTGAGGGCGGCGTCGGCTGCGCCCTTGGCCTTGCGCACGCAAGCGGTGACGCCGCCGCCGATCGCCCCGGTCCCGGCACTGGCCGCCTGGTCGACAGCGAACTTGGCGAAGAAGGCGGCGGGATCCTGCTGGATCTCGTCCACCGCCGCGACCGCCTGCTCATACATGCGTTCGTTGTTGGCGTTGTAGTCGCTGGCCAGGTAGTCGACCACCGCATCGACGGTCTTGGTCGCCGCGGCTCCCGGATCCTTCGCCGCGTCGGCAAGCTCCTTCAGCCGCATCTCGACGGTCTGCGACATCACGGTGAAGAAGCGGTCGGTCGCCGCCATCGTATAGGCGGTCGCGCTGTCCACCATGTGGTCGAGATCCTGCGCCGCCGCCATCAGCCGCGCATCGAGCGCGGGATTCTCCGGGTTGTCGCAGGACTCGTCGTCCGGCGGCTCGCCGTCATGCTTCTCGACCGAGCCTTTGAGCAGCAGCCCCGATCCGTCACCGGGTTCGTTCGCGGTGACCCCGTCGCCGGGCGGCGGCGGCTGCTGGTTGCCGCCGTTCTTCCGCCACTGCGCGAACAGCGGCACGAAGCAGCGGCCGGCCTTGTCCACCAGCGCCTTCGCCTTGCGGACCAGGCTGTTGCCCTGCTTGATCATCTGCTCGCTTTGCGGCGCCGGCGATTTGCGCCCGGTCTCGAACAGCTGGGCGGCCTGTTCCAGCAGGCCGCGCGCCGGCCCGAGATCTCCCCAGCAACTGCCGAGCCCGCTCGGCGCGCCGCCGCCCGATTTCGGACAGGCATCGCCTTCGTCCCAGCCGTCGCCGTAGACGACCTGATAGGCCTGCACCGCCGCCTTGGCGTTGCGGAGCGCGTGGTCGAAGCAGCGCATCGGATCGTCGCCCGGCTGCGACGGCGCGGCCGGGGCTTCCTCGGTGTTGGTGCTGAAGACATCGCTCTCTTGCGCGGCGGCGCGCGAGCCGGGTTCCGCCAGGACGAATGCAGCGGCAAGGCCAAGCACGAAGAGAGGACGAAGCGCGGCCATGGCGCCGGAAGGATCGCACGGCCCCGCGCCGGCGGCAATCCGCGGCCGGGACCGGCCGGCGACGTTCCTTCAGCGGCTGGCCTTGAAGGCCGCCAGGCGCGCGTCGCGCTCGGCCTGAAAGGTCGGGTTGAAGCTGCCGCTGAGGTCGGCGCGCTTCAGCACCTGGCCGCAGCTCTCGCACACCGTCCCCAGCCCCGCGGGCTTGCCGCATTGGCGGTGGATGAAGTCCACGGTGCGACCATCCTTCGGCGTCTTCAGCCAAGTCTCGCCCCAGGCCCGCACCGACCGGGCCTGCTGGCAAAAGCGAGCAGGCCCGAAATTCATCCAATCCAGTCCGAAAAATCTTGGAAAGCAGAAGAATCGCACGCAGCGCACCACGAACCCAGTGTGATTCGGAGGAACACCTGCCATCAGGCGCGCTTTCATGTCGCACTGCCGCGGCGGCGCAACGGGCGCTGCCGTCGCAGTTCCTTGCTTGGGAGCAAGACATGACGCGCGCGACCTCCGGCACCTGTTTCGCCTTCATCGCCTTGTTGATGCTGGCCATCGGGACCGCCGCACAGCCGGCCCATGCGACCTCGGTCGGCCTGATCGCCACCGGCGATGCCTATGCCGACACAATCAGCTCGACCGGGCCGACCTTCAACGCGGACTACGATTTCCAGCTCGACGGCAGCGGCGGCGGCGTGACCGTGCTGGCGACGGGTTTCGGCCAGACCTCGTCCACGACCGGGGTGGATCTGCTGGAATTGGCTCTCTACGACTCCGCCAGCAATTTGATTGCCTCGGCTGCCGGCTCGCCGATCGCCTTCTTCGACTCCTTCGCCCAATCGGGCCTGGCACTGGGGGCCGGCAGCTACCTGCTCACCGTCTTCGGCCAGGTTACCGCCGGGAAGCAGGCCTTCGTCTCGGTCTCGATCGCGGCCAACGTGGCGCAGACGCCGATCCCGGCCGCGGGCTTGTTGCTGCTGAGCGGCCTGGGTGCCCTGGGCGGCATCGCCGCGCGGCGCCGTACCAAGGCCAACGCCATCTAGCCTCGTTCCTGCCGCAGTACTCTTAGAGGCCCGGGTGGTGACGCCTGGGCCCTTTCTTTTGCACGCGCCCGCGGCCCGCTTGGTTCCATCGGTTAAGCACGATTCTGTGTTTTCTTCCTCGGAACGAGCGACGGGCCTACCGGCTTATCACGGCATCACCGCCGGCTGTCGGAACCACAGTCAACTCATCAACTGAAACTCCGAGGAGGATCAGGATATGCGCACCCAGATTCATGCCGCTTCCGTGATGACGTCGGTCGCCGCCCTGTTCGCGATGGGCCTGATGGCCGCGCCGGCCGTGGCCAACGACGCCCAGGACAAGGTGATCTCGACCTATTGCGACAACAACACCGAGTCCCAGGACTGCAACGACTGGCGCTACAACCGAGCCAGCTGGAGCCCCGAGCAGTACCAGACCTTCTACATGAAGTATCAGGCCGACCCGGCCTTCCAGTCCGCGGAAGCCGAGGCGGCATTCGGCCTGCCAGTCGGCGCGACGGCCTCGACCACCGAGGTCGACCCGGGCACCGCGCCGGTCAACGACAAGCTCGGCACCGCCAACATTGCCGTGCCGGTCAGCCCGAGCTCGAACACCCCGGCCGCCAGCCCGGCGCTGGACGGCACGGTCACCAGCACCCCGACCGGCAATGTCGTGAACACGGTTCCGGAAGTGGTCGGCGACAGCCCGACCCATATCCAGGACTGCCTGGCGACCTACAAGTCGTATGACCCGGCTACCGATACCTACATGGGTCTCAGCGGCGAGCGCCAGAAGTGCAAGCTCTGATCTGAGCTGACTTGAAACGACGACGCGGCCGGGATGAAGGTCCCGGCCGCGTTGCTTTTGACAAACCTCAAGCGGCGTTGCCGAGCACAGCCTTGCCGCGAACCAGCTCCGGGAAATCGCTGCGGTAGCGCCGCTCCAGTTCCGTCGTCAGGTCGAACTTGACGTGCAGGATGTCGGGCCGCCGCCGTCGGACATGGGCCGGCAGCACGTAGGTCGTTCCCTCGATCTGGACCTCGAGCGTCGTGCCCTCGGCAACCTCAGGCGCTGCGCCATGCAGCATCGCACCGCCTTCGGAGAGATTCTCGACCACCATCTTCTGCGTCGTGCCGGCGATCTTGATCGTGGCGCCGCGGCGATACTGGTAGCGCAGCTTGCGCCGGCGCTCCAGATTCTGCACCGAGGCGTTGATCACCTTGAGGATGGCTTCGCCGAGCCCGTCCACGCTGGAGCTCACCTCCGAGGACAGGTTACGCACCTTGCCGGCGCGCTCGCCGGTCCGCACCGATTCCCGCGACACGTCGCCGATCCGCTCCGCGACTTCCTGAGCCGCGACCGAGGTCTGGGTGACGTTGCGGGCGATCTCGGCGGTGGTAGCGCTCTGCTCGTCGACTGCGGCGGCGATCGCGGTCGAGACGCTTTCGACGCTGCGGATGGCGGTGACGATCGACTGCACCGCGGCCACCGCCTTGTTGGTGGCGTCCTGGACTTCCGCGATCTGGCCGGTGATGTCGCCGGTGGCCTGGGCGGTCTGGTTGGCCAGGGTCTTCACCTCGCTGGCCACCACCGCGAAGCCGCGGCCGGCCTCGCCGGCGCGCGCCGCCTCGATCGTAGCGTTCAACGCCAGCAGGTTGGTCTGGCTGGCGATCTGGCTGATCAGCCCGGTCACCTGGCTGATGCGTTCGACGGTCGCGGAGAGCTGGCCGATGCTGTGCTCGGCCGAGCTCGCGGCCTCGACCGCTTCCGCGGTGACGGTGCGCGAGACGCCGACTTGGCTGCCGATTTCGGCAATCGAGGCGCTCAGCTCCTCGGAGGCCGAGGCCACGGTCTGGGCATTGGCGAGCGCCTGGGTCGCGGCCGCGGCGACGGTCTGGCTGCTGCCGCTGACGTTGCCGGCGGAGTCCGACATGTCGTTCGCCTGGGTCGACATGTCGGCCGTGATCGAGGCCACGGTCGCGACGGCCGCCTTGGTCTCGCGCGTCACCGTCTCGGCCATGTGCAGCAGGGCCGAGGAACGGTCCTCCGCAACGCGCTCATCGTTGACCCGCCGCTCTTCCGCGGCATAGACCAGCTTGGCGCGCATCGCGCGGAGCGCCTTGGTCAGGCGGTGGAACTCCTTGACCGACGCGGCCGAGATCTCCTTCTGATATTCGCCGCGCGCGATCGACTCGAAGTCGCCGATGAACTGCTGGATCGGCTGGCGGATGCTGCGCAGGATCCACCAGCCTGCGGCACCGAGCACGACATTGATGATAAGGACAAGCCCGCCGCCCAGTGCGAGATGGCGGCTGAAGCTCGCCTGCGAGCCGGCGAAGATTTCCGCGCTGACATCGACCTGGAGCTGGATCAGCGGCTCGAGGTCGGCGAAGGCTTTCGCGAAGACCGGCTGCATGGCCACCGTCACATGTTGCTCCAGCGGGTCGAGGGATCCGGATTTTGCGAGCGCCGCGGCGGTGTCGAGATCCTTGCCCATGGCGGCCTGCAGGTCTTCACCGAACTGCTTGGCCAGTATGGCTTCCTCCGGCGTGAGGTAGGTCGCCATGTATTGATCCCAATGCTCCGTGATCACCTTGCGGTCGTCGGCGAGCGCCGCTGCAAGATCCGGAGCCGGCTGGCCGCTCCGAAGCGCTGAAATCGACTCTCGAGTGGAATCGACCGCTTCATGCATGTGCTGGGAGATGACGCTGAGCTGCTCCAGCGGACCCACCCGGTCGACATAGAGCGACTGAATCTCAGCGCTCGATTGCGACATGCTGGAATAGCCGAAGCCGGCCAGCGCCATGACCGCCACCAGCACCAGTGCGCCGATCAGGGCCATGCGGCCGCTGATGCCGCCGAGCAACTTGCGGACGCGGAACAGCGGCGTCTTCCTGACCGCGGCGCCGTCCTCGACGGTCAGTCCGCGTACCGCCTTGGTGCGGATCGCGGTGTAGGCCGCCTCCGCGGCGCGCACCTGCTCGCGCGACGGCTTGGTGCGGATCGAAATGAAGCCGTTGACCGCGCCGTTCTCGATCACCGGCGTCACGTTGGCCCGGACCCAGTAGAAGCCGCCTTGCTTGGTGCGGTTCTTGACCAGGCCTTCCCAGGGCTGGCCGGCCTTGATGTTGCGCCAGAGATCGGCGAAGGCTTCTTTCGGCATGTGCGGATGGCGCACGATGTTGTGCGGTGCGCCGATCAGCTCGGATTCCAGGTAGCCGCTGATCCGAATGAAGGCGTGGTTGACAAAGACGATGCGCCCGCCGGTATCGGTCTGCGATACCAGCATCTCGCCGTCCTGCATCTCCACTTCCTGGTTGGTGATCGGCTCATTCACGCGCATCGTTCGTCCTCGTCTCCAAAGAATCGCCAGAATCCAAATTTTGTAGCGCGCCTCAGCAACCGGCGCTTTGCTTTGGGTCAATCGGCCATAGATAATAATTCCTTAACAGCACGCTTACGTTGTGTTGCTTCGGTCCATCCGATGAGAAGAGGAGGCTTGATGCACGATTGGAAGCTCCCCTGGGACGGCGCCTGCCGTTGCGGCCAGGTCAAGATCCGCGTCAGCGCGCCGCCGATCATCACCGGCGCCTGCCACTGCACCGGCTGCCAGCGGATGAGCGCTTCGGCTTTCTCGCTCTCGGTCGCAATCCCGGCCGAAGGTTTTGCGGTGATTGCGGGCGAGCCGGTTATCGGCGGGCTGCACGGCGCGACCCGACATTACTTCTGCGCGCATTGCCTGAGCTGGATGTTCACCCGTCCCGAGGGCATGGACTTCTTCGTCAACCTGCGCACCACCATGCTCGACGGTGACCTGCCGGCGAAGCTCGCTCCCTTCGTCGAGACCTTCACCGCGGAGAAGCTTGCCTTCGCCGCGATCGGCGCGAAGCATTCCTTCCCCGCGCTGCCGCCGATGGAGGCCTGGGCGGAGCTGATGCAGGAATATGCCGCCTGGGTGGATCGGTGACTGAGTGCACGCCGCTGAAGCGGGCGGTGGTCTCCGGACCCGCCGGCCGAGACCGGGTCGGCAAGGATTTTGGGTCGACCGACCCTTCCAGGGGTGATTTTGCAAGGCCGAACGGCGCCCCGGACCGCCAGCGATATCAGATGCTTGGCCTGAATATTCCGATCACCACCGGGTGATCGCGCTTAGGTAGATATTCAACAATAATTAAGACTGGATTATCATAGTGCCACTGTGATTTGGCGGGGTGACGACGCCGGCCGGGGGGCCTGGGCGGGTGTGCCCCCATGGGATGCATACTCCGCTATGTCCATCCGCACCTTCCTCACCCTGGTGATCGCCGTCATGGGCGTGGCTTTGCTCGCCGTGGCCGGGGTGCGCAGTTTCTCCGACGCCGGGCGCAGCAGCCGCGCCGACGACGTCGTCGCCTTGGCCGATATCGGCCAGTCGCTGCTGCCGACCCTGATCTCGGCGCGGATCGAGCGCCGCACCCTGGTGGTGGCGTCGATGGCAACCGCCCCGGCCGCGGAAGCCTCGTGGCAGCGCCTCGCCGTGCACCGACCGATCACCGACAGCAAGAGCGCGGAAAGCATCGCCGCATTGCGCGCCTCGGCCCTGCCCGAAGGCGTGGCCCTGGCCGATCGGCTGGCCGCGGCCCATGACCGCTTCGCGGCACTCCGGCCGGAGATCGACGCCGCGCTACGGCTGCCCTTGAAGGAGCGCGATGCCAACCTGCTGGCGCGCTACAGCGACGACTCCCTGGATTACGTCCGCGCCATCAGCACCGCCGCCGACGCGGTCGAGCAGGCCACCACCCTGTTCGATCCCGAGATCGACCGGCTGATCTCGCTCAACCGCTCGGCCTCGGCCGCGCGTTACTATTCCAGCCTGATCACGCTGCGGATGGAGAGCGCGATCGCCTTCAAGCTGCCCTGGCGCGCCAAGGACATCATCGAGGCCGCCGAGGATCGCGGCCGCGCCGATCTCGCCTGGCGGCTGGTCGCCAGCGTCGGCGCCGATTCCGGCGTGCCGGACCAGCTGGTCAAGGTGATCGAAGCCGCCCAGGCCGCGCGCAGCAGCCCCGATGCCCAGCGTCAGGCCGCGGTGATCGCCGCCCTGCAGTCGGGGCGGCCCAGCGACATCTCAGTCTCGGAGCTGCAGGAGCTCAACACCGGCCTGCTCGATCCGCTCGACAACGTACTGAAGGAATCGATGACCGAGATGGTGGCGCAGGCCAAGCGCTACCAGCACGACGCCAAGGTGAGCTTCGCCATCACCGTCGCGCTGATGCTGGTCATCCTCTGCATGACCGGCTTCGGCATCGCCGTGGTGCACCAGCGCGTCAGCCTGCCGATCCGCCGCATCACCCGGCAGATGTCGCGGCTGCAGGAGTCCGGCAACAACTTGGCGGCCGAAGCCGAAGCCGCGCACGAGGCCGCGTTCGTGATCCAGGACACCGGCCGCAACGACGAGATCGGCGAGATGGCGCGCGCCTTAATCGTGTTCCGCCGCCAGGTCGAGGAGCATGGTCGCCGGCTGCAGGAGCACGAGATGCGCCAGTTCCTGGAGACGCTGATCGACGCCATGCCGGTCAGCATCACCTTCAAGGACACCGATCTCTGCTACCGCTACGCCAACCGCTCGCGCCGCCACGCGATCGGCGCCGTGATCAGCGAGGGCGATCCCGATCCCAAGCTGGTCGGCCGGCGCCTCTCGGAGGTGGTGCCGGGCGAAGCCAGCGAACGGGTCGAGGCCGCCGACCGCGAGCTGCTGGCGACCGGTCTGGCCCAGCAGTTCGAGCAGGCCCGCACCGGCCCGGACGGCCGGCCGGCGATCATCTGGTCCTTGAAGACGCCGTTCCGCGACGCCGAGGGCAACATCACCGGCATCATCACCTGTGGCGTCGACATCACCCGGTTGAAGCAGATCGAGGCCGAGCTGGTGTCGCAGCGCGAGAAGGCCGAGGCCGGCAACCGCGCCAAGATAGCCTTCCTCGGCAGCATGAGCCACGAGCTCCGCACCCCGTTGAACGCGATCATCGGCTTCGCCGACATGCTCTCGAAGGGCTATTTCGGCGCGCTGGTCAGCAAGCAGCAGGAATATGTCGGCGACATCCGCCGCTCCGGCGAGCATCTCCTGAAGATGGTCAACGACCTGCTCGATCTCTCCAACCTCGAGATCGGCCGCCAGGTGCTCGATATCGGCGCCTGCAACTTCGACAGCGTCGCGGTCGCGGCCTTGAGCATGGTGCAGCCGCAGGCCGAGCAGTCGCAGATCCAGCTCGACTTCCAGCCGACCGGCTGCATGGTCCGCGCCGACGAACGCGCCTTGACGCAGATCCTGGTGAATCTCCTGGGCAACGCGATCAAGTTCAGCCCGCGCGGCGGCCGCATCGCGCTGCGTGCCGTGCGCCGGCCGGAAGGCATCCGCATCCAGGTCGAGGACGCCGGCTTCGGCATGACCGAGCTGCAGCGTACCAGTGCCTTGGCCGCGAACCTGACCGCGCCGCCGACCCAGGCGGATCCCTACAAGGCGCGGCCCAAGGGCGGCGCCGGCCTCGGCCTCGCGATCTGCCGGCGCCTGATCGAGCAGCACAACGGCACGCTGGAGATCGAAAGCCAGAGCGGCCAGGGCTCCACCGTCAACGTCGTGCTGCCGGCTGCCTAGGCTGTGTCCCGTCATCCGGCCTCCATCGCGCGACGATCGCTGCCGATCCTCGGCTGGGCTGCTTCCTATCGGCGCGAATGGCTGACGCCGGACATCCTGGCGAGCCTCGCCATCTGGGCGGTGATGGTGCCGGAAGGCATGGCCTATGCCGGCATCGTCGGCGTGCCGCCCATCATGGGGCTCTACACCATCGTTCCGCCGCTGCTGGCCTATGCCGTGCTCGGCACCTCGCGCCTGCTGGTGGTCGGGCCGGATACCGCGACCGGGCTCATTTCCGCGCTGACCGTGGGCGCCATCGCGGTCCAGGGCACGGCGGAGTTCAATGCGCTGACCTCGACGCTCGCGGTGCTGATCGGCGGCTTCTTCCTGCTGTTCGGCATCCTGCGCATGGGCTGGGTCGCGGCTTTCGTGCCGACGCCGGTGATGCGGGGCTTCATCGAGGGCCTGGTCTGCGTCACCATCATCGGCCAGGTGCCGCATCTCCTGGGCATCGAGGGCGCCAGCGGCAACTTCTTCCAGAAGCTCTGGCAGGTGCTGCAGCATCTCCGCGATGCATCGCTGGCGCCGGTGCTCACCGGCCTGCTCAGCCTGGCGGCGATGCAGCTGCTGCGCCGCCTGCTGCCGCCGGTGCCGCGCGTGCCCGCGGCCCTGGCGGTCGCGGTGGGCGCGACGATCCTGGTCGGCCTGCTCGGCGGCGAGGCCGCCGGCGTCAGCCTGGTCGGCGCGCTGCCATCCGGCCTGCCGCAGCTGACCCTTCCGGTCCTGGATCCGGCCGTGCTGCGCCAACTGGTGCCCGGCGCGTTGGCGATCGTGCTGGTCGGCTATGCCGAGGCCTTGGGCGCGGCGAAGGCCGCCGCCGCTGATGGCGGCGGCGACATCGATCCCAACCAGGAACTGGTCGCGCATGGACCCGCCAACATGCTGAGCGGCCTGTTCGGCGGCTTCCTGGTGGTCGGCAGTCTCTCCAAGACCTCGGTGGCCATGGGTGCGGGCGCCCGCACCCAGCTCGCCAACCTCTGCGCGGCGGTCCTGTGCTTCCTCACCCTGGTTCTGCTGACGCCGCTGTTCCGCGGGCTGCCCCACCCGACGCTGGCCGCGATCGTCATCGCCGCCATGCTGCATCTCTCCAAGCCGCGCTATCTGCGCGACCTCTTCGTCCGCAACCGCTGGGAGTTCGGCCTCAGCGTGGTGGTGATCGCGGGCGAGCTGACGCTGGGCGTGCTCCAGGGCATTACCCTGGGTGTCCTGCTGGCGCTGGTGGTGGTGATCTACCGCACCACGCATCCCCGCGGCGCGGTGCTCGGGCAGGTGCCGGGCAGCGAGGCCTATCGCGACGTGGCGCTGCACCCCGACGCGCAGACCTTCCCGGGGCTGCTGATCTGGCGCGCCGGCGGCGACCTGTTCTTCGCCAGCGTCGGCCATGTCGCGCTGGGCCTGAAAGCGGCGCTGGCCGCCAGCCGCCCCGCCGCCAGGCGAGTCCTGCTGGACGCCGGCTCGGTCAACTTCATCGACACCAGCGCCTGCGACGCGCTGCTCGGCCTGATCAAGCAGCAGCAGGCGCAGGGCATCAGCTTCGCCTTCGCCCGCGTCCGCGACCCGGTGCGCGAGCGAATGCGGCTGGCCGGCATCGAGGCACTGGTCGGCCCCGACGGTTTCTATGAGCGGGTGACCGATGGTGTGCGCGCCTGGCTTCAGAATGAACGCGGCGCGGCTGCGTCGTCCGGCAAGGACTGAGTCCGCCCGGCTGCGCCGCTCAGTACTGCCCGCTGCCCCGGCCGACCGCGGTCACGATCATCGAGATCCGCTCGCCGTCTTCCGAGAGCGGCAGCAGCATTATCTCGTAGCGCAGCAGCTTGTCGTCGATGATGGCATCGCGCAAGGTGAAGCGCGGTTTTCCGGCCGCGATCATCGCTTCGTAGAAGCCGACCGTGAGGTCGCGCAGGTTCGCGGTGGGGAGCTCGTCCACCCAGGTGCCCGACATCTCCACCCCGGAGAGATCGCGCCAGAAGGTGCCGACCACGCGCATGCGATAGCGCCGCGGCTGGTCGCCGTGGACCTCGGTGAGCGCAATCCGGTCCAGCATGAAATGGAAGTCGAGCGGGTCGATATCGGCCCGCCGCGGAAACCGACGCTCCCCGCACCGGCCCTGCCAATATTCGAGCAGGCGCCGCAGATCGGGATGGGCGGGCAAGGAGTCCAGCCCGGTCCCGTGGTCGATCGCGAAATTCCGTTGGGTCGCGCTGTCGGCCAAGATTTCCCCGATATAGCCGAGGTCATAATGGCCAGCACCAGGTTCGAAAGCAACTGACCCGAGGTCCATGGGACCTCTGCGGCCGCCGGGACATGGAAAGGGCCGGGAGTTTCCCCCCCCGGCCCCGCCGCGCTTTTTGAGGCTGAAAAGACTGCGGCGGCGTTACGCCACCGCCGCCTCCAGGCTCGGATAGTCGATATAGCCCTTGGCATCGCCGCCGTAGAAAGTGGCGCGGTCGGCCTTGGCCAGCGGCGCGTTCTGCTTGAAGCGCGCCGGCAGGTCCGGGTTGGAGATGAACAGCGTGGCGAAGGCAATCAGGTCCGCGTTGCCGGACTGGAGCTGCTTCTCCGCCTCTTCCTTCGAGCCAAAGCCGGCCGCCGAGATGATGGCGTTGCGGAACAGCGGGCGGAAGAAGTCGGCGTCGATCGGGCCGCCGGGGACGTCGTCGCCCGGGCCGGCGCGGGTCACGTGCAGGTAGGCGAGGTTGAAGCGCTCCAGCGCTTTCGCTGCATGGCCGAAGATCGCGCGCGGGTTGCTGTCATACATGTCATTGAAATTGGTGTTGGGCGAGAGCCGCACGCCGACGCGCTCGCCGCCCCAGACGCCGACCACCGCCTCGGTCACCTCGATCAGGAAACGCACGCGGTTCTCGACCGAGCCGCCGTATTGATCGGTGCGGTGGTTGGTGCCGTCGCGCAGGAACTGGTCGATCAGGTAGCCGTTGGCGCCGTGCAGCTCCACGCCGTCGAAGCCGGCCTTCTTCGCATTCTCCGCACCGCGGCGGTAATCTTCGACGATGCCGGCGATCTCCGCGGTCTCTAGGGCGCGCGGCGTCACATAGGGCGTCATCTTGTAGTCGATGGTCATGCTCTCGCCCTTGGGCGCGATCGCCGAGGGCGCCACCGGCAGCGCGTTGTTCTCCTGCAGGGTCGGGTTGGAGATCCGGCCGACATGCCAGAGCTGCAGGAAGATGCGGCCGCCGGCCTTGTGCACGGCGTCGGTGACCTTTTTCCAGCCCTCGACCTGCGCCTCGGTGTAGATGCCCGGGGTGTGGACATAGCCGATGCCCTGGTGCGAGACCTGGGTAGCCTCGGTCACCAGCAGGCCGGCCGAGGCGCGTTGGGTGTAATAGGTCGCCGCCATGTCCGAGGGGACGAAGCCCGCCTTGGCCCGGCTGCGGGTCATGGGCGCCATCACGATCCGGTTCGGAAGGGTGTAGGGGCCGACTTTCACAGGATCGAAAAGCATGCGATAATTCCTTTGATTTCAGATGGTTGTGATTCGCGTGGAGGACTTGGAAATCCCTAAGTAAGTAATTACATACATTCTGAGCGGATGATTTCAAGCCCTGATCACCGGCACCGCGTGATGTTTCGAGAGCCATGAGCATAGCGGACCCTGACATCCTGGAAGACGAGACCGAGGCCGGCTGCCCCAAGGATGCCGGGGGCGAGGCCTGCACGGCCGCGCGCCGCCGCGACAAGGAGGCGACCAAGCAGGCGCTGATCGCCGCCGCGGTCCAGGTCTTCGCCCAGCGCGGCTTCGACGGCGCCACGACCAAGGAGGTCGCCGCGCGGGCCGGCGTCAATGAAGGGCTCATTCAACGCTACTTTGGGGGCAAGGCCGGCTTGCTGCAGGCGATCGTCGGCAATATGTGCGGCGAGCGGCTGACCGCCTGCCGCGCGGCGCCGCCGAGCGACAGCCTCAAGGCCGAGATCGCCACGGTGCTCAGGCACGAGATCCTGCAGGCCGACGCCAACCGCGATTTCCTACGGGTCTTCATCTCACGGGCGCTGGTCGATCCCGCCCTCGCCGCCAGCCTGAAGGCGCATTACAAGGAAAGCCGGATGCCGCACCTGGTGCACCGGCTGCAGCATTTCCGCGACAACGGCACGCTCGACCCCGCGGTCGATCTGGCGCAGCTCGCCGCCAGCATCACCACCTTCGCCTTCGGCCTGGGCTTCATGCAGCAGGTGGTACTCTCCGAGGATCCCAAGGTGCTGGAAGGCATGATCGACGGCATCGCCGAGACCATCGTGCGCGGCACCGCGGCACGCGAATAGATTCGCACCCCCACCCTAACCCTCCCCCTGAAGGGGGAGGGAATGGACCGAGTTCGTCTTCTTCTCCCTCCCCCTTCAGGGGGAGGGCCGGGGTGGGGGTACGAGACACCGCCACTTGCCTCGCACTGAAACACGCGGCACGCTCCCTCCCAGGGGACCTGCACATGAAACTGCACCGCGCGTTGACGCCGCTGTTGCTCTGCCTGCTCGCCGCCGCCTTTGCCGCGCCGGTATCGGCGGCGGATTCCGATTGGCGCGTGAAGAACCGGCTGCAGGGCAAGCTCAAGGACGGCAAGCCCGGAAAATCCGAGGACGTCTCCGGCATCGCCTGCGCGCCCGGCTCGCTGCCGCGGCTTTGCCTCGTCGTGGATGACGAAACCCAAGGTGCGCAGGTGGTGATCCTGCAACAGGACCTGCTGATCGCCGGCGATTTCATCCCCCTCATCGACGATGTCCATGACGGCAAGCCGCTGGAGCTCGATGCCGAGGGCGTCGCCTATGCCGACGGCTTCTTCTATGTGGCCGGTTCCCAGGGCCGCGCCCGCCATGAGGAGGATGCGGCGAAAGAGGCGAAGAACCTCGTCAAGGCCGCGGCGACCCGCAAGGTCTTCCGCATCGCGCTCGGCCCCGACGGTGTCGATCTCGCGACCGGCGCGCTTGCGGGCGAGCCTGCCGTCACCACCTCGACGGCGCTGGCGGAGCTGCTGGCCAAGGATCCGGTCCTGGCGGCGGCCTTCGATCGCCCGCTGGAGAAGAACGGCCTGACCGTGGAAGGCGTCGCGGTCAAGGGCGACCAGCTCTACGCGGCGATGCGCGGCCCGGTGCTCGACGATGGCAGCGCGGTGATCGCCCGGGTGCCGCTGGCCGCGCTGTTCGACGGCGTGGCGGGCGAGGCGACGCTGTTTCGTCTTGCGCTCGACCAGGACACCCAGGGCGACTCGCGCGGCATCCGCGATCTCACCGTCTCCGGCGACGGCTTCCTGCTGATCGCCGGGCCGGTGGACGACCCGCCGAAGAAACACGCGATCGCGGTCGGGGACTACGCGATCTATTCCTGGAATGAAGGCGCCGCCGAGAAGCGCCTCGACCTGCAGCCCTACGGCAAGAAGACCAAGCCGGAGGCTCTGCTGCTGCTCGACGAGAATGCCGCGACGGCCCGGGCGCTGCTGATGTTCGATGGCCCCAAGGAAGGCGAGCCGACCCCGGTCGAGATCCCGCTGCAATAGCGCTCAGTTCAGGAACCCGACCAGGCCGCGCACCGCGGCGATGGCACCGAGGCCCGCCAGCAGCAGGACCACGATGCGCCGATAGGTCTTGGCCGAAGCCTTGTCGAAGACCCGGTCGCCGAGCCAGTTGCCGACCAGCATCGCCGGCACCAGCAGCGCGCCGAGGACAAGCGCCGGCAGCTGCATCAGCCCGCCGACCGTGGCCGAGACCGCGCTCATCGCCGCCGAGACCTGGAAGAACAGGATCAGGCTGGCGCGCCCCGCCTCATGCGCGATCGGCACCGCGAGAAAGAGGAAGATGACGGAAGGCCCCGGCATCGCCGCGGCGCCGCCGGTCAAGCCCGCGATCGCGCCGAATCCGGCGGAGATTCCCGCATGCGGGCGCTGCGCGAAGCGGAAGCCGAGCTGCACCGCGCCGGAAGCCACGAGAACGGCGAGGCCGATCAGTACCCGCATCCAGTCGGCGGAGACTCCGGCCAGCAGCCAGGTGCCGAGCGGCGTGCCGATCGCGGCACCGGCGATGGTGGGGAGGAGCAGCCTCCAATCGACCTTGCGCCAGATCTTCGGGATGAGCTGCAGCCCGGCGATGATCGCGAGGATCATGATCGACGGCACGATCTCCGCCGGTGCGAAGAAGAGACTGAGCAGCGGCACGCCAACCACCGCGAGGCCGAAGCCGGTGAAACCGCGGATGAAGGCCGCGACGAAGATGCAGAGGCTGGCCAGCGCCCAGGTGGTGAGCGAGAGATCCATCAGCCGAGCAGGCGTCTCGTATGCCGCGCGATGGTCAACTCCTCGTCGGTCGGGATGACGCGGATGTCGAGCGCGCCGAGCCATTTCAGCTTCTCGGTCGCGCGGGTGCGGATCGGCGCTGCGTTCTCGCCGACCCCACCGGTGAAGATCAGCGCATCGACGCCTTCCAGCGCCGCGGCCAGCGAGCCGATCTCCCGGGCGATCCGCGTGCAGTAGATCTCGACCGCGCGCTTCGCGCGCGGGTCGTCGCTTTCCAGCAGAGTCTTCATATCCGCGGTGCCGCCGAGCGCCAGCAGCCCGCTCTCGTGGTAGAGCAGCTTCTCGAGCTTGGGGAGGTCGTAGCCCTCGCTGCGCATCAGGTGCAGCAGCACGCCGGGATCGAGCAAGCCGCCCCGCGTGCCCATCACCAGCCCGTCGAGGGTTGAAAATCCCATCGTGGTGGCGACGCATTTGCCGTCCCGGACCGCCGCCATCGATGCGCCATTGCCGAGATGCGCGATGATCAGGCGCTTCGGAACGTCGCTGCCGAGCCGGTGCAGGATCGCCTCATAGGAGAGACCATGGAATCCATAGCGCCGGATTCCCTTCTCCCAATAGCGCTCGGGCAGCGCGAAGCGCGCGGCGGTCTCCGGCATGCTGGCGTGGAAGGCGGTGTCGAAACAGGCGATCTGCGGCACGTCTGGCAGCGCCGCAGCGACCGCCTCGATCGCCGCCACATTGTGCGGTTGGTGCAGCGGCGCCAGCGGAATGAGATCGCGCAAATGCCCGATCGTGGCCGCATCGATCCTGACCGGTGCGGTGAAGCGCGTGCCGCCATGCACCACCCGATGCCCGACGGCGGCGACCTCCAGCCGGTCGATCAGCAGCGCCACCGCATCGCGGTGGTTCTCGAGCTTGAGGTTGGCGGTCGGCCAATCGACGCCGCTGAGTTTCGCGACACCTTGCCCGATGCCGGAAAGCTGCCCGCGCAGTGCGCAGGAGAGAGCGTCGAGCCTGAACGTCGCAAACTTCAGGCTGGAGGAGCCGGCATTGATGGTCAGGAGGTGCATACGCGCAGAATAGTCAGCAGGCGCCACGCCGGATAGAACCAATACGCGCGGCGGAACGGGGCCAGCGCTATAGAGTAGCTGGTCCCTTGGGACAGTCGCTGTCCCCGAGAGCTTCGTCGATGCTGATCTCACTCTTAGCGTAGCGCATCAGTCGCTCCCGACGTTCGAGATAGCTCGGCATTTCGCGGTATTCCTTGCATGACTTAGGGCCGCCATGCGGGTTAATTTTCTCTTCTTCAATTGCAGGCGGGCCTTTGAGCTGGTCGAGCCGTCCTTCGGCGCGCGCTTGCAGTAGTGCAGTAGCGAAGCCTTCCGCCGTTTTGAAAATGTGTGCCTGGAACCTCTCTCTGGCGGCATTCGAGTAGGAGCAAGCGTTGATCTTTGCCATGACGAGCTGGCGGAACACTCTACCGGCTTCGGCGTCGCCACAAACATCAAAATCGAAGAAGCTCATGTCGTAGGCGATCTCGGCGCCGACCGGTTCGTCGGGAACCTCCTGTGCGCGCGCGGCGATGGGTAACAAGAGCGCGAGCGCAAATGCTAAGCTAGCGCAGCTGCTCCTTGACCGCTTCCGCCAGCCGCATAATGCCGGGCTCGATGCGTTCGGTCGGGATCGAGGAGACGCCGAGGCGGCAGAAGTTCCGCGGCCCCGGCTGGTTGAGGAAATGCACTGCACCGGATTCAATCACCACCCCCTTGGCCAAGGCGGCCTTCTCGACCGCACTCATGTCGATCTGGGCCGGGCCGCTGATCCAGAGCGCGGTCCCGCCGGCCGTGAGGTTCACCGAGAATTCCGGCAAATGTTTGACCATCGCCGTCACCGCGGCGGCGAGGCGCTCGCGGTAGACGTTGCACAGGCGCCGCAGCAGCGCATCGTGATGCCCGTCGGCGAGGAAGAGCGCGATGGTGCGCTGGTTGTTGGTGGCGGGATGCCGGATCATCAGCCGGCGCAAGGCGCGCGCCTCGGCGATCAGCTCCTTCGGGCCCACCATGTAGCCGAGGCGAAGTCCGGGGGCGAGAGTCTTGGAGAGCGAGGAGATGAAGACCACGCGGCCGCTGCGGTCCATCGACTTCAAGGCGGGTTGGGGACTGCCCTGGTGCGAGAGCTCGCTTTCGTAATCGTCCTCGATCATCACGAAGTCGTCGGCCTGCGCGCGCTCGAGCAAGGTGTGGCGGCGCTCCAGCGACATCGTGACCGTGGTCGGGAACTGGTGGCTCGGCGTCACGTAGACATAGTCGCATTCGGCGAGTTCGGGACCGGGGATCAGGCCCTGCTCATCGACCTGCAGCGGGAGGCGCTTGCCGGCGAACAGGCCGGCGATGTTGCGCGCGTCGGTGTAGCCCGGGTCCTCGATGCCGAAGGTGGTCTTCTGATCGAACAGCAGGCTGGCCAGGAGATAGAGCGCGTGCTGCGCGCCGACCGTGACCAGGATCTCGTCCGGCGCCACGCGCACGCCGCGGCGCGGCAGCAGTCTCGTGCGGATCTGCTCGATGAGCAGCGGGTCATCGTCGGTGAAGCGGTCCTTGGACCAGTCCTTGACCGCGTTGACGGAGAGCGCCTGCCGCGAGCATTCGCGCCAGGCGGCCAAGGGGAACAGGCTCTGGTCGACCTGGCCATAGATGAAGGGATAGGGGTAGTCCTGCCAGTCGGCGGGCTTCACGATGTTCCGCTGCGCGGCCGGCCGCGACTTGAAGCGCGCGGCCCAGTCCGGCGCCTGGTCCGGCGCAGGCTCGTAGCGCTTGGTTTCCGCCGCCGCACCGCCACGCTCCTGTCCCGGGGCGCGGCCGGTCAGGATCTCCGGATTGACGAAGAAGCCCGAGCGCTCGCGGGCGATCAGGAAGCCTTCCTCGACCAGGTCCTGGTAAGCGAGGACGACGGTATTTCTTGCCACCTTCAGCGATTGGGCCAGGGAGCGGCAGGAGGGCAGGGGTGCGCCGGGCAGGATCTGGCCGTCGAGGATGGCCGAGACCAGCATGCGGCGCAGCTGGGCCTGCAAGGTGACCGACTTGTCAGGCTCCAGGCGGAACAGGAAGGCGCGGCTGGCGTGGACCAATGAATACCCCTCGCTGGCCCCATCAATAAAACTTAAGGACCCGTCCGATTGCTGCCCGGATATATAGCAGTTTCGTGAAACTGCGGTGAAGCTCGTTGCAAGTCCCCCCAGACCGGTTATGCTGGTCTGCAACAAAAAGAGTTCGGGAGTGCCAGCGCTGGGAACCTGCCCGCCATCCTTCACAGGATGGGCGGCCGAATGTTCATAACAGCCCGGTTACACCCAGACCGTCAAAAGCAGCCGCTCGGGAAAAATGCGGCTGACTGACGCCGAGAAACCTCAGGAGGGTGACGTATGACCAAGCTTACTCCAGATCAAAAGACGACGCGGGATACGCTGCTCGCGGCGCGCGCCTTCAACCGGCGAACCATGCTGAAGACCTCGGTCCTGGCGGGCGCCGCGGCCGTTTCGGCGCCGTGGATCGTCAAGGACGCCTTCTCGTCCTCGGGCGAGCTCAATCTGCTGATGTGGTCGGATGAATATCCGGATCCGGTCATTCCCGATTTCGAGAAGAAAACCGGCATCAAGGTCAACCAGACCCCGTTCTCGCAGAACGAAGAGCAGATCAACAAGCTGCAGGCGACCGGCGGCGAAGGTTTCGACATCGTCTCGCCGACCGCCAACCGGGCGCCGCAGTACAAGGAGCTCCAGGTGCTGGCGCCGTTCGACACCAACAAGCTGACCCAGCTCGACAAGCTGCTGCCGTCGATGCTCGGCCAGGCCAAGAGCCTCTGGACCTGGGATGACGGCCTCTACTACCTGCCGCATTGCTGGGGCTCGGAAGCGCTCTCGTTCCGCACCGACCTCTACAAGGGCGACCTCGCGAAGCTCAGCTACGGCTCGCTCTGGCAGGATGACGTGAAGGGCCACACCCAGGGCCGCGGCCATTCCTTCCTGCTCGGCATCGGCCTGTGGATGGACCACAGCGGCCAGATGCCGTCCAACCGCATGCTCGACGGCTACAAGGACGAAGCCTCGTTCAAGAAGCTCTGGGACCCGATCCTGAAGTTCGCGATCGAGCACAAGTCCTGGGTGAAGCAGTTCTGGGATTCGGCCGACAACACCAAGTCCGGCCTGATGGAGAACGACGTCTGGCTCGGCCAGACCTGGGATGGCCCGCCGCTGACCTTGAAGAAGGAAGGCAAGCCGGTCAGCTACCAGGCTCCGGTCGAAGGCGCCATCGTCTGGCTCGACGGTGCTTCGCTGACCAAGGCGGCGAAGAACCTCGATCAGGTCTACGAGTTCCTGAACTACCTGCAGACGCCGGAAGTCTCCGCCAAGATCTCGGACGGGTCCAACTACAACCCGGTCGTGATCGGTGCCGACGCGCTGACCTCGGAAGCCTTCAAGAAGAACTTCCAGGAAGCCTATCCTGGCGATGCGCTGAAGAACGTCTGGCCCTGGCCGGCCGAGCCCGGCTGGTACGCGGAAATCCGCAGCCAGTACGTCGAGCAGTTCACGGCGGCCTGAACCGTTTCGCTCTGAGAAACATCAGCCCCGGCCTTGCGCCGGGGCTGATTCTTTTTTGGACCTTGATCGGGCACCCCCGTGACAGGTCCAGTGACTGGCCCCTGCGATCACCCTTGATCTGCCGGGACCTTACGTGGAAACTCGGTTCAAACCTTAAGAAACGGCAGGACGGGGCTTTGGCAGAGAGCAGGCAGATGAGTGCCGGCGTCGAACTCGATCACGTGACGGTCCGCTTCGGCGACTTCACCGCGGTCAAGGACGCGACACTCGACATCAAGGGCGGCGAGTTCTTTTCCTTCCTGGGGCCCTCGGGCTGCGGCAAGACCACGATCTTGCGCGCCATTTCCGGCTTCCTCGAGCCGAGCGAAGGCAAGATCCGGATCGGCGGCCAGGACATGTCCGGCTTCGGGCCGAACCAGCGGCCGACCGCCCTCATCTTCCAGAACCTGGCGCTGTTCCCGCTGATGTCGGTGGCGGAGAACATCACCTACGGCCTGCGCGTGCGCGGCGTCTCCAAGGCCGAGCGCCGCAAGAAGGCGGACGAGCTGCTGCAGCTGATCGCCTTGCCGGGCCAGGGCGACAAGCTGGTCAGCGAGCTCTCCGGCGGCCAGAAGCAGCGCGTGGCGATCGCCCGCGCGCTCTGCGTCCAGCCCAAGGTGCTGCTGCTCGACGAGCCGCTCTCGGCGCTCGACCTGAAGCTGCGCCAGCACATGCGCGCCGAGCTGCGGTCGATCCAGCAGCTGGTCGGCATCACCTTCATCTACATCACCCACGACCAGGGCGAAGCGCTGACCATGTCGGACCGCATCGCGGTCATGAGCGACGGCGTGATCCAGCAGATCGCCGACGGCCGTGCGGTCTACGACGAGCCCTCGACCGCCTTCGTCGCCTCCTTCGTCGGCGAGAACAACGCCTTTGCCGGCAGTGTCGCCAAGGCCGACGCATCCTTCGCGGTGGTCGAGACGCCGTTCGGGCAATTGCGCGGCCGCAACCCGAAGGGCCTGAAGGCCGGCGATCGCGCGATCCTGTTCGTGCGCCCGGAATCGGCCAGCCTGGTCACCGGCGGCGCCGACACCACCTTGTCCTCGAAGGTCAAGAACGTCGCCTTCGAAGGCAACATGACCCATGTCTTCCTCGAAGGCGCGGGCAAGAAGGACATCACCGTGACCGTTGGCCGGCAGAACGGCCTGGCGATCCCGGAGCAGGGCGCCGCCGCCGCGGTCTCCTACGATCCCAGCCTCGGCCTGGTCCTGCCCGACGGGAAGCTCGCGCGTGAGTAGCCGCGCCTTCGTCTTCATCGTCCCGATCGTCGTCATCGCCGTCTTCTGGCTGATGGCGCGCTGGGAATCGCGGGTTCACAAGGACGCCTCGCGCAAGGGCTATTTCGAGCGCAACGGCAAGACGCTGGGCATCGCCTTCATCCTGCTGGTCGCCTTCTGGATGCTGTTCCTGGTGGTCCTGCCCTACCTCTACATGGTGGTGGAGAGCTTCCACCCGCGGCTGCCGCCGACCGAGCGCGGCGGTCCCAACGACGTGCTGACCTTGGCGCAGTACGAAAGCTTCATCGTGCTGCCGACCGGCGGCACCAACTGGACCCACATCAATGCCTTCATCTTCTCGATCATCGCCTCGATGGCGGTGACGGCATTGAACTTCGCGATCTGCTATCCGCTCGCCTATTACATGGCGCAGGCCGGGACCCCGCAGAAGGTGCGGCTGATCCTCCTGGGCCTGATCGTGCCTTATTGGGTGAACGAGATCCTGCGCGCCTTCTCGCTGCGCCTGCTGCTGGCGTCCAAGGGCCTGATCAACAACATCCTGGTCGGCATCGGCATCCTCGACACGCCGATCGATTTCCTCGGCAACAATGTCGGTCTCTATGTCGGCCTTTCCTACGCCTACCTGCTGGTGATGATCTTTCCGCTCTACAACGCGATCGAGAGCCTGGACAAGAACCAGATCGAGGCGGCCCGCGATCTCGGCGCTCCCTGGTGGCGGATCCACAAGGACATCGTGATTCCCTATGCCAAGCCCGGCATCGCGTCGGGCTGCACCATGGTCTTCATGTTCTCGGCGGGCGCGCTGGCAGCGCCGCTCTTCCTCGGCGGCCCGCGCACGCTCTGGTTCACCTCGGTGATCTACAATTTCTTCTTCCAGGCCTTCAACTGGGCGCGCGGCTCGGCTTATGCCTTCATCCTGCTGTTCGCCTGTATCGCGCTGGTCATGCTGATGCTCCGGCTCTTCAAGGTCTCGCTCGGGGAGACCATAAAATGAAGTCGAAGCACATCATGAAGGCGATGCTGGGATTCTACATCCTGCTGTTCTTCGCCTATCTGTTCGGGCCGATCATCGTGATGTCGATCACCGCCTTCAACACGCCGGCCTATCCGCAGGCCTATCCGTTCGAGAGCTTCACCACCGACTGGTTCGTGAAGCTCTGGAACGACCGGGCGATGATGGACGGCCTCACCAACTCGATCATCATCGGCATCGCCGTGGTGGCGATCTCGGTGCCGGTCGGCCTCGCCGCCGCGATCATCATGAGCCAGATCTATTACCGCGCCCGCAGCCTCTATTACCTGGTGACGATCTCGCCGCTCTTGACCCCCGGGGTCATCATCGGCATCTCGACCGTGATCTTCTGGAAGGACGTGCTGGGCTTGACCGAAGTCACCAAGGCCGTCTTCTACAAGGGCATGGTGCTGGCGACGCTCGGCCAGGCCAGCTTCATCTCGGCCTATGTGCTGCTGATCTTCATGGCGCGGCTGACCCGCTTCGACCGCGCCCAGGAAGAGGCGGCGCTCGACCTCGGCGCCACCCATCCGCAGGTCTTCTGGCACATCCTGATCCCGTTCCTGAAGCCCGCGATCGTCTCCGCTGTGGTGATCGCCTTTCTCTCCTCCTTCGAGAACTACAACACCACCACCTTCGCGATCCTCGCCGACCGCACCCTGGTGACGGTGCTGGCCGGCCAGGTGCGCCAGGGCACCACGCCGGCCTTGTCGGCGCTGGCGGTGGTCATCATCGGCATCTCGCTGATCGGCGCGATCTCCTACGAGTTGCTGAAGCGCCGCGAGCAGGCCCGCGCCGAAGCCGCCCAGCTCAAGGCCAAGCTGGCCGAGCAGGCGGAAGAATCCGGCGACGCACCGGGACTGGCGCCGCAGTCGGCTTGACGATTTCGCATCGAGGTCGTGCAGGCGTCGCGCGCCGGTGTGAATCCGGGACTGGCCCCTGGAAATCGACTCGGCTGACCCCTGCCAGCCGGCGCCTGCATTCCTTAAACTCCTGGAATACCGTGTGATTTCGCGTCCCTCGACTCCGGGTCCTGGGCTAGATTGATCCGGACAGGGGCCGCCGAAACCAGCATGAATCTGCTTCCACCATGACCACGCGCCGCATCGTCACCGAGTTGCACCAGGCACCGGCGCAGGTTCCGGGCGAGCCCGTCATCGACACCTCGCCGCAGACCGGCGACAGCGTGAAGACCACCACCTGCTACATGTGCGCCTGCCGCTGCGGCATCAAAGTGCATATGAAGGATGGCCGCGTCCGCTACATCGAGGGCAACCGCGACCATCCGGTGAACAAGGGCGTGCTCTGCGCCAAGGGCAGCGCCGGCATCATGACCCAGTATTCGCCGGCGCGGCTGCAGAAGCCGCTGATGCGCGTCGGCGAGCGCGGCAAGGGCGAGTTCCGCGAGATCGAATGGGAAGAGGCGCTCCGCACCGCCACGATGTGGCTCAGCGAGGTCCGCGCCACCGATCCCCGCAAGCTCGCCTTCTTCACCGGCCGCGACCAGAGCCAGGCGCTGACCGGCTGGTGGGCGGCGCAGTTCGGGACACCCAATTACGCGGCGCATGGCGGCTTCTGCTCGGTCAACATGGCGGCGGCCGGGCTCTACACCATCGGCGGCTCGTTCTGGGAGTTCGGCGAGCCCGATTGGGCGCGCACACGCTACCTGATGATGTTCGGCGTCGCCGAGGACCACGACAGCAATCCGATCAAGCTGGGCTTGGGCCAGCTCAAAGGCCGGCCCGCCGACAACCGCGCAAAATTCGTCTCGATCAACCCGGTCCGCACCGGCTATTCCGCCATCGCCGATGAATGGATCGGCTTGCGGCCCGGCACCGACGGCCTCTTCGTGCTGTCGCTGATCCACGAGTTGCTGAAGGCCGACAAGATCGATCTCGATTTCCTGGTGCGCTACACCAACGCACCCTGGCTGGTCATCGACGCGCCGGGCACAGCAGACAATGGCCTGTTCGCCCGCGACGAAGCCGGCGAACCCTTGTGCTTCGGCACCATCCGCAATGCCTGCGTCTCGGCGCTGAAGCCCGACGTGGCGCCGCAGCTGATCGGCGAAGTCACCTTGCCCGACGGCCGCAAGGCGCGCAGCGTGTTCGAGCTGATGGTCAAGCGCTACCTCGATCCCAAGTATGCGCCCGAAGCCGTGGCACCCGAGATCGGCATCGAAGCCGAGACCATCAAGCGCATCGCCGCCGAGCTGGCCCATGCCGCCTTCGAGCAGACCATCGAGATCATGGCCGACTGGACCGACTGGGCCGGCCGGAAGCACGATCGCTTCATCGGCCGTCCGGTCTCGATGCACGCGATGCGCGGCATCTCGGCCCATTCCAACGGCTTCGACACCTGCCGCGCGATCCACGTCCTGCAGATGCTGCTGGGCTCGATCGATTGCCCGGGCGGCTTCCGCTACAAGCCGCCCTTCCCGCGCCTCATTCCGATGCCGCAGCTCCCGACCGATGCGACCGGCCCGCTGCAGCCCCTGAAAGGCCCGCCGCTCGGCTTCCCCTTGGGACCCGAACACCTGCTGGTCGATGACGCCGGCAAGCCGAAGCGGATCGACAAGGCCTTCTCCTGGGATGCGCCGCTCTCGGCCCATGGTCTGATGCATATGGTGATCCACAACGCCTGGGCGCAGGATCCCTATCCGATCGACACGCTGTTCATGTACATGGCGAACATGGCCTGGAACTCGACGATGAACACGTCGGGCACCATGCAGAAGCTCGCCGACAAGGACCCCGCGACCGGCGAATACAAGATCCCGCACATCATCTACGCCGATGCCTATTACTCGGAGATGGTGGCCTATGCGGACCTGATCTTCCCGGACACCACTTATCTGGAGCGCTGGGACTGCATCTCGCTGCTGGATCGCCCGATCTGCGATGCCGATGGTGCCGCCGACGCGATCCGCCAGCCGGTGATCCAACCCGACCGCGACGTGCGCGCCTTCCAGGACGTGCTGCTCGATCTCGGTGCGCGCCTCGGCCTGACCGCGCTCTGCAAGGAAGACGGCACGCCGAAATTCCCCGGCGGCCTCAAGGACTACCTGGTCAACCACCAGCGCCGGCCGGGCGTCGGGATGCTCGCGGGCTTTCGCGGCAACGGTGACCAGTCCGGCAAGGGCGATCCCAACCCCGATCAGCTCCAACGCTATATCGAGAACGGCTGCCATTGGCGCACCGAGATCCCGGACAACGCCAAGTTCTTCCGCCATGCCAATGCCGACTATTTCGACTGGGCGATCGCGCTCGGCCTCAAGGATCTCCGCGACCAGATCGTGCTGCAGATCTATTCCGAGCCGCTGCAGAAGTTCCGCCTGGCCGGCGAAGGCTTCGGCGCGAAGCCGGCGCCGGAAGCCGTGCGCGGGCGGTTGAAGGAGCGCTTCGACCCGCTGCCGGACTGGCACCCGCCCTTCGGCGAGGAGGTCGACCAGACGCAATACCCGATCCACGCCATCACCCAGCGGCCGATGCACATGTATCACTCCTGGGGCTCGCAGAATGCCTGGCTCCGCCAGATCCAATCGCGCAACGCGCTGTTCATCAATCGCGAAACGGGCGCGAGACTCGGCTTGAGCGACGGCGACTGGGTCTGGATCGAATCCCCGCACGGCCGGGTGAAGGCGCCGGTGCAGCTGATGGAAGGCGTCAACAAGGACACGGTCTGGACCTGGAACGCGATCGGCAAGCGCAAGGGCGCCTGGAATCTCGCCGACGATGCGCCGGAGTCGAAACAGGGCTTCCTGCTCAACCACGTGATCTCCGAGCTGCTGCCGCCGCGCGAGGACGGCTATCGCTACGCCAATGCCGATCCGGTGACGGGGCAGGCGGCCTGGTATGACCTTCGTGTGCGCCTGGTGAAATGCGCGGCGGAGGAATGCGGCGAGACCGCGCCGAGCTTCCCGGCGCTGAAGCCGCCGCTGAAGCGGCCGCTCGACCTCCTGCAATATGGCCGCAAGTTCCGCCGCGATCGAAGACGCTCATGACCTCGCTTCCTGCCACATCGCAAAAGAAGCTCGGCCTGGTCATCGACCTCGATGTCTGCGTCGGCTGCCATGCCTGCGCCGTCAACTGCAAGGAATGGAACAGCGGCGGCCATGCCGCACCGCTCTCCGATTTCGACGCCTATGGCGCCAAGCCGGACGGCGTCTGGTTCAACCGCATCCACACCTTCGAGGCGGGCGAGGGCAGTGCCGGCCGCACCGTGCATTTCCCCAAATCCTGCATGCATTGCGAGACGCCGGCCTGCGTCACCGTCTGCCCGACCGGCGCCTCGTTCAAGCGCGCCGCGGACGGCATCGTGCTGGTCGATGAAGACAAGTGCATCGGCTGCAAGCTCTGCTCCTGGGCCTGCCCCTATGGCGCGCGGGAATTCGACCAGGCCGAAGGCGTGATGAAGAAATGCACGCTCTGCATCGACCGCATCTACAACGAGACCCTGGACGAGCGCGACCGCGTCCCGGCCTGCGTCGCCTCCTGCCCGGTGGGCGCGCGGCATTTCGGCGATCTCGGGGACGAAGAGTCGCCGGTCTCCCAGCTGGTGGCGGAGCGCGGCGGCTACGGGCTGATGCCGGAGCTCGGCTACGCGCCGGTCAACCAATACCTGCCGCCGCGCCCCTCCCAGGCCCGCGCCGGCTGCACCGGCGCCAAGGCGCTGCCGGACGAAGATGCCGCGCCGGCCGGAGGATTCCTGCGCTGGGTCGACCGGCTGCTGTCGCGCTAGACTGATCCAGCATGCATCCAGCCTATTCCGTCATCTTCTTCACCAGCGCGTCCGGCGCCGGCTATGCGCTGCTGGCCTTGCTCGGCCTCGCCGGCGCGCTCGGCATCCTGCCGGCCGACCCGGTGCTGGGCGTGGTCGGCTTCGGCCTCGGCTTCGGGATGACCGCCGCCGGTCTTATCTCCTCGACCTTCCATCTCGGCCATCCCGAGCGCGCCTGGCGCGCCTTCAGCCAATGGCGCAGCTCCTGGCTCTCGCGCGAGGGCGTGCTGGCCGTCGCCACCTTCGTGCCGAGCGGATTGCTGGCAATCCTCTGGGTGTTCTTCGGCGAGGCGCCGCTCTGGCTCTCACTCCTCACCCTCGTCCTCGCGCTCGCGACCGTCTCGGCGACGGCGATGATCTACGCGAGCCTCAAGCCGGTGCAGCGCTGGGCCAATGGCTATGTGCTGCCGAACTACCTGCTGCTGGGCTTCGCCAGCGGCGCGCTCTGGCTGGCGCTGATCGCCGTGCTCCTCTACCCGGCCTTCTACGCCACGATCATGCTCGACTGGGCGGCGATCATCGGGCTCGCCCTCGCTGCGCTGGGCAAGGCCGCCTACTGGCGCTTCATCGACCGCAGCCGCAGCGTCGCGACGCCGGAAAGCGCTACCGGCCTCGGCGGCATCGGCAAGGTGCGGATGTTCGCCGCACCCCACACGGAAGAGAATTATCTCCTGAAGGAGATGGGCTACAAGGTCGCGCGCAAGCATGCGCTGAAACTGCGGCTGATCGCGCTCGGCCTCGGCTTCACCGCGCCGGCGCTGCTGGTGTTTCTCGCGACCTTCGTCACCGGCTGGCCGGCGGTGTTCCTGCTGGCGCTGGCTACCATCGGCAACGCGGTCGGCACCCTGACCGAGCGCTGGCTGTTCTTCGCCGAGGCGCGGCACACGGTGACGCTCTACTACGGATCAGAAACCGCGTAGCGGCAGGTCGGCGGCGCGCTGCAACCAATTCTCGGCACCATAGGACGCCGCGCCGTCGATCACATGCAAGGTATAGGCATGGCGCGAGCGGTCGCTACGGTTGGGCCCGCTCCAATGCGGCAGCAAGCCATGCAGCACCACCAGCGAGCCCTTCTTGGCATTGAGCGCGACCTTCGGCCCGGTCGGGTAGGGCGAAGCATCCAGCACCTCGGTCACCAGGCTGCCGTTCTTGCGCAGGAAGCGGCTCCGCAACGGGCCCTTGTGTCCGCCGCGGATCGCCATCATGCCGCCGTTGTCGACATTGGCGTCTTCCAGCGCGAACCAGAAGCCGATCACGCTCAGCGGCGCGGTCGTGAGGAAGGTGGAATCCTGGTGCCAGCTGACCTCGCCGCCGATCCGCGGCTGCTTGAAGATGAACATCGACTGCAGCAGCAGCGGGTCGCGAAACAGCCCCTTGGCCAGTGCCGAAAGATGCGGATGCCGTGAGAAGGCGCTGAACACCGGATCGAGGTCATGCATGGCATGGCCGATCTTGTTGATCGAGAGCGCCTTCGGCTGCTTGAGCCTGCCCGCCGCGTCGAAGGCCTCTTCCTCGAAGAAGAAGCGGATCTTGTCGCCGGATTCCTGGAAATAGGCATCGCGGGCGTGGCTCGCGGATGTCGTCGAGAAGACCGTCGCATGGGCTTCGGCGTCGAAATCCTCGACCAGTTGTTTCGCGCGCGCCTGCAGATCGTCGCAGAGCGCCGGCGGCATGAAGTCCTCGACCAGCAGATAGCCATCCTCGGCGAAGGCCTGCGCCATCGCCGGTGTCAGGCCGGCATCGCTGCGCTGGAAGCGCCGGGGCTCCTCGGGAAGGATCGCGTTCATAATTCGCAGGCAACCCCATGTTTCAGGGCGCCGAGGCCGAGATGGCCGGCGATGGTCTGGCCCATATCGGCGAAGCTGCCGCGGATGCCGACCGAATGCGGCTTCAGCCCGGGGCCGAAGAAGATCACCGGCACATGCTCGCGCGTATGGTCGGTGCCCTTGAAGGTCGGGTCGCAGCCATGGTCGGCGGTGATCAGCACCAGGTCGCCGGGCCGCAGCTCGGCCTCCAGCTCGGGCAGGCGCCGGTCGAACTCCTCCAGCGCCGCGGCATAGCCTTCGACATTGCGGCGATGGCCGTGCAGGGTGTCGAAATCGACGAAGTTCGCGAAGATGATCGAGCGATCGCCCGCTTCCTGCATCGCCTCCAGCGTGCGGTCGAACAGGCCCATATTGTTCTCGGCCTTCAAGGCCTTCGGGACGCTGCGCCCGGCGAAGATGTCGGAAATCTTGCCGATACCGATCACGTTGCCGCCGCTCTCGATCGTACGGTCGAGCAAAGTCTCCTCCGGCGGCGGCGTGGTGAGGTCGCGGCGGTGTGACGTGCGCTGGAAGCCGCCCGGCTTCTCGCCGATGAAGGGCCGTGCGATGACCCGGGCGATCTGCAGCGGCTCGGTGAGGCGCTTGGCGATGGCGCAGATTTCGTAGAGCCGCTCCAGCCCGAAATGCGTCTCATGCGCCGCGATCTGGAACACCGAATCCGCCGAGGTGTAGCAGATCGGCTTGCCGGTGCGGATATGCGCCTCGCCCAGCCGATCGATGATCTCGGTGCCCGAGGCATGGCAATCGCCGAGGATGCCGGGAAGCTTTGCCTCGGCGATGAAGCGGTCAAGGAAATCGCGCGGAAAGCAGGGCGTCTTCTCCTCGAAATAGCCCCAGTCGAAGGCGACCGGACAACCGGCCATCTCCCAATGCCCACTCGGCGTGTCCTTGCCGCGCGAGACCTCGCGTGCGGCGCCATAGATGCCGGTGATCGCGTCGGTCGCGATGCCGGGCAGCACGCGGCCATGCACCAGATGCGCGGCGAGCCCGAGCCCCAATCGCGCCAGGTTCGGCACCTGCAGCGGCTTGCCCTGGCCGGCCCGGCGCTCGGCGATATGGCCAAGCGTATCGGCGCCTTCGTCACCGAAACGCACCGCATCCGGCGTGGCGCCCAGGCCGAAGGAATCCATCACGAGAATGATCGCGCGCTTGCTCATGAGGTCGAGTTTAGAGGGTTCAGCGCAAGGTTTCCACGACCACCGGCCCTGCTTCCGCCGGGCCGGCGCCGAGGGTAAAGGCCGCGCGCAGCTCCGCCATGGCGGCATCCGCGGCGCCGTCGCTGGCGGCATGTACCAAGGCCAGCGGCCGGTCCGGCCCCACGGCTTCGCCGATCCCCAGCACTGCGGAAAAGCCGACGCGGTGATCGATCTTGTCCTCGGCCCGGCGCCGCCCGCCGCCCAGCGAGACGACCGCGACGCCGATGGCGCGGGCGTCGATCTTGGCGATCGTGCCGCTGCCGGTCGCGAAACAGGGTTTCACGACGGGTGCGGCTTTGAGATAGGTGGCGGGGTGATCCATCAGGTCGCGCGGGCCGCCGAGTGCGGCCACCATGCGGGCGAAGATCTCCGCCGGCTCGCCGTTGCCGAGCGCCTTCTCGGCTTTGGCGCGGCCCGCCTCGGCCGTGACCGAGAGTCCGGCGAGCGCCAGCAGCTCGCCGGCCAGCGCGATGGTCGCCGCATGCAGGCGCGGCTCGCGCGACTTGCCGGTGAGGTAGTCGATCGATTCCACGACCTCGAGCGCGTTGCCGACATTGCGGCCGAGCGCCTGGTTCATGTCGGTGATGAGCGCCGACGTCTTCAGCCCGGCGCCGTTGGCGACATCGACGATGCTGCGGGCGAGCGCGCGCGAATCCTCCAGCTTGGCCATGAAGGCGCCGCTGCCGGTCTTCACGTCCATGACCAGCGCATCCAATCCGGCGGCGAGCTTCTTCGACAGGATCGAGGCGGTGATCAGGCCGATCGACTCCACCGTCGCGGTCACGTCGCGGATCGCATAGAGCCGGCGATCGGCGGGCGCGAGATCGTCGGTCTGGCCGATCACCGCGCAGCCGACGTCCTTCACCACCTTGCGGAAGGTCGCGAGATCGGGCTGGCTCCGGTAGCCCGGAATGGAATCAAGCTTGTCGAGGGTACCGCCGGTATGGCCGAGGCCGCGCCCGGAGATCATCGGGTTGAAGCCGCCGCAGGCCGCGAGGATCGGGGCCAGCATCAGCGAGATCTTGTCGCCGATCCCGCCGGTCGAATGCTTGTCGATCACCGGGCCGGGCAGATCGAGCCCCTTCCAGTCCAGCACGGTGCCGGAATTGCGCATCGCCACGGTGAGCGCGACCCGCTCCGGCATTTCCAGGCCGCGAAAGAACACCGCCATGGCAAAAGCCGCAACCTGGCCTTCGGAGACGCTGCCCTTCGTCAGCCCGTCGATCATGAACCCGATCTCGGCCTCGCTGAGCGTGCCGCCGTCGCGCTTCTTGCGGATGATTTCCTGGGGGAGCATGGATTAGACCTAGAGGCTTCGGCGGTGGAGGTCAATCATGGCCCACGACCTGGTGATCGGTGGAAGCGGCATGTTGTCGGGGCTGGTGGAGGCGCTGGCCCGGGACGGTCGCCAGGTCACCGTGGTCGCACGTGGCCAGGAGCGGCTGCAGCGGCTGGCGGCGCGCCACCCCAATATTCATCCGCTGGTGCTCGATTACTATGACGACGCCGTCTTTGCGGCAGGTTTGGCGGCGGCGGCCGAGCAGCGCGGGCCGTTCAACCGCTGCATCTCCTGGATGCACGACGACAGCAAGGAACGCGCCGTTCGCATTGCACGCCAGGCGCGCGACGTCTATTGCGAGGTGCTGGGCAGCGCTTCAGCCGACCCCGCGAAGCCGGAGCGGCTGGCGGAATGGCAGGCGCTGATTGCACCGGCGAAGCTCCGCCTCGCCGTGCTCGGCTTCATGATCGAGGATGGGCTTTCGCGCTGGCTGACTGATGCGGAGATCAGCGCTGGTGTCGGGCGCGCGCTTGTGAGCGAAGATGCGGTGACAATCGTAGGAACCGTGACGCCCTGGTCGGCCCGCCCCTAGCCGGCGTGTTCCGCTATATACGCCTGCAGCAGGTCGAACAGCTTGTCGGCGGCGGCGCGCGCCTGGACCATGGTGTGCTCGTGGCTCAGCTTCTCGCTGCTCAAGCCCGCACCCATGTTGGTGATGATCGAGAAGCCGGCGACCTTGAGGCCGCAATAGCGGGCCAGGATCACGTCCGGCACGGTCGACATGCCGGCGATGTCGGCGCCGAGCACCTTGGCGGCGCGCACTTCGGCCGGGGTTTCGAATTGCGGGCCGCTGAACCAGCAATAAACGCCTTGCTTCAAATCGAGGCCGATGCGGCGCGCGACCGCGGCGAACTCGGTCCGCATCGCCGGGTCATAGGCATCGACCATGTCGATGAAGCGCTTGCTGCCGGTTTCGTTGAACAGCGGCGATACCTGGGTCAGGCTGATATGGTCGGTGATCATCGCGACCGAGCCGGCGGGAATATCCGCATTGAGGCTGCCGCCGGCATTGGTGACGATGACCGAGTGGCAGCCCAAGGCCGCGAGGGTCTCGATCGGCGCCTTCATGGCGGAAGGGTTGCCGTGCTCGTAGTAATGCGCCCGGCCCTGCAGGCAGGCGACCGGCGTCGCGCCGATCCAGCCGAGGATCAGGCGTCCCGCATGTCCCACCACGCCGCTGCGCGGAAAGCCCGGCAGGTCGGAATAGGAGACCACCATCGAGCGGTCGATCATCTCGGCGAACGGGCCGACGCCGGAGCCGAGGATGAGTCCGATCTTGGCGCGAAAGCCGCGCGCCTGTTTCGGAATGCCTGCGAGGAGCTGTTCGATCATCGCGCTGTTCTGGACCGGGCACGCTTCGGGTTCAAGCCCGCTTTCTTGGCCTTGAGGTTCCGCTTGCCGAAGCTTGCCGGGAGCAGCTCGGCGATGGTGAAGGTGGTCTTCAGCCCCTCGGGGCCGCAGATATGAACCGGCGTCTCCGGATCGGCAAACTCGGCGATCCGCTGGCGGCAGCCGCCGCAGGGGGTCACCAGCTTCGGGCCGCCGGCGACCACGGCGATGGCGCGGATCTTCCGGGCGCCGCCCAGCACCATGGCGGAGATCGCCGAGGTTTCGGCGCAGACGCCGTTGGGGTAGGCGGCGTTCTCGACATTGCCGCCGGAATAGATCTTGCCGTCATCGGCCAGGATCGCGGCGCCGACCTGGAATTTGGAATAGGGCGCATAGGCGCGGCCATGGGCGTGCTTCGCCGCGGTGAGGAGTTTCTTCTCCAATCAACGCTCCTTGACGTAGGGCCGGCCGATCGCCTTGGGCGGGATCGCCTTGCCGATGAAGCCGGCCAGCAGGATCACCGTCAGCGCATAGGGCAATGCCTGGATCAACTGCACCGGAAGCTCGGTGTTCCCGTAGATCTTCACCCCCTGCAGCAGCGGCGCGCCCGCATCGAGGAAGCCGAACAGCAGACAGGCGTAGAGGGCCGGGAGCGGCTTCCATTTGCCGAAGATCATCGCGGCCAGCGCGATATAGCCGCGGCCCGCGGTCATCTCGCGCTGGAAGAAGGCGTTCTGCGAGATCGCGAGATAGGCGCCGGCGAAGCCGCAGAGGATGCCGCCGAGCAGCACGGCGCGGTAGCGCAGGAAATCCACCGAGATGCCGGCGGTGTCGACCACGGCCGGATTCTCGCCGACCGCGCGCAGTCTCAAGCCGAACCGGCTGCGGTAGAGCAGCCAGGCGACCGCGGGCACCATCAGGAAGGCGATATAGGTGAGGATGCTCTGGCCGCTGATCACCTTCACGTAGAGCGTGCCCAGCAGCGGCATATGCGCGATGTTGTCGGTGCCGGGGAAGGTCAGCGGCATGAAGCGCTGCGCGGCATCGAGTTGGGGCGTTTCGCCGCCGCGCTGGAACCAGGCATTGCCGAGCACCACGGTCAGGCCCGCCGCGATGATGTTGAGCGCGACGCCGGAGACCACCTGGTCGCCGCGATGGGTGATGCAGGCAAAGCCGTGCAGCAGCGACATCAGCGCCCCGACCACGACCGCCGCGGCGAGCCCGTCCCAGGCCGAGCCGGTCAGCGCCGCGACCACGGCGGCGGCGAAGGCGGCGGCCAGCATCTTGCCCTCGAGGCCGATGTCGATCACGCCGGAGCGCTCGGAGATCAGGCCCGCCATGGCGCAGAAGATCAGCGGGGTCGAGACCCGGATGGTGGCGCCGAGGAGATAGGTGACGGTGGTGAACCACTCCATCCGTTAGGCCTCCCCCGGCTTCCGCTTCGACTTTTTCGGGCCGCGCTTCTTCTTCGGCGCGGGGTCGGTGCCCGCCGGCTCGGCAACCGCCGGTGCGGCGGCTTCCCCGGCGGACGCGGCATCCGCCGGCGCACGCTCGGACCGCTGCAGCCAGGGCAACTTGTCGGGCGCTTTCGCCGGCCCGGTATCCGGTCCCATGGTGACGATCTCGGCCTCGACGACTTCCAGCGGCTCCGCAGCCGGAGCGGGAGTCGAAACCGGTGCCGGTGCTGGTGCCGGCTGCGGCTTCGGAAGCGCCGCCGGCACTTCCGGCGCGGGCAAGGCAGCCTTGGTCACGGTCTCCTGCGCCAGGACCACCGGCGCATCCGGGGCCGCTGCCGGCGAGACCGGTGCCACCACGGGCGTCGGTCTCGACTGGCGTCGCGATTGATAGAGCCGCCAGGCCCGCTCCAGCAGCGGCCGGTTCACATAGGCGAGCGCGCCGGAGAACAGGATCACCAGACCCTGCATCACCACGATCATGTCGCGGGTGATGGTCGGGATTTCGAAGGCGACTTCGGAGCCGCCCTGGAACAAAGCGCCGAACAGCAGGCTCGCCAGGATGATGCCGACCGGATGGTTGCGGCCCATCAGCGCGACCGCGATGCCGGTGAAGCCGGCGCCGGCGACGAAGTCGAGCACCAGCTGGCGGTGGTTGCCGAGGATCTCGTTGAAGCCGACGCAACCGGCCAGCGCGCCGGAGATCAGCATCGCCTCGATGGTGACGCGGTTCGGGCTGATGCCGGCATATTGCGCGGCCTTGGGCGAGAGACCCGCGGTCCGGAGCTCGTAGCCGCCGCGGCTGCGCCAGAGATAGACCCAGACCAGGCCGCAGCAGATCAGGGCCCAGAGGAAGGCGAGGTTGAGCGGCGTGGTCGGCATCTCGATGCCGATCCGCCCGATGAGCTCATGCACATAGGGCACGCCGGCGCTGGCGTCGAAGTCGCGGCTCACCACTTCCATGCTGCCGGGGATCCGGAACACGTTCACCAGCAGATAGACCATCAAGGCCGCGGCCAGGAAGTTGAACATGATGGTGGTGATGACGATGTGGCTGCCGCGCTTGGCCTGAAGATAGGCGGGCACGAAGGCCCAGCCGGCGCCGAACAAGGCCGAGGCGGCGATGCCGAGCGCGATCATCGGCCACATGGTGAGCGAATGGTCGAAGGCCAGGGCGACCAGCCCGGCGCCGAGCCCGCCGATATAGGCCTGGCCCTCGCCGCCGATGTTGAACAGGCCGGCGTGGAAGGCGATGGCAACGGCGAGGCCGGTGAAGATGAAGTTGGTGGCGTAATAGAGCGTGTAGCCGATGCCGTAGAGATCGCCGAACGCGCCGACGCCCATGGCACGGATCGCGGCGAACGGGTTGGCGCCGATCGCCAGCACGATCAGCCCGGAGACGATCAGCGCCAGCAGCAGGTTGATGACCGGCAGGCCGAACAGATCGAGCCAGCGCGGCATGGGCGCCGGGGCACCCTGAGGGGTTGCGCTCATTTCCGCGGCCTGATCTTCATGCCGGGCGGCAGGTTTCCGCGTCCCGTCATCTCGGGCGGCAGCAGCGGCGGCAGCCCGGGCGCCGGCGCCGCCGGCGCATCGCCATGCGCATTCGCCATCCAGAGGCCGAGCTGGCGTTCGTCGGTGCGGTCGCCGATGGTCTCGCCGACGATCTTGCCCTGGAACATGACGATGATGCGGTCGGCCAGCGCCAGGATCTCGTCCAGCTCCACCGAGACCAGCAGCACGGCGGTGCCTTCGTCGCGCATGGCGATGATCTGCCGGTGGATGAACTCGATCGCGCCGATATCGACGCCGCGGGTCGGCTGCCCGACCAGCAGCACCTTCGGCATCCGCGCCATCTCGCGCGCCAGGATCAGCTTCTGCTGGTTGCCGCCGGAGAATTTCGACGAGCCGAGCTCGGGTTCCGGCGGCCGCACGTCGAATGCTTCCATCATCTTGCCGCAGTCGCGCGCCGCGGCCTTGGTGTTGATGATCGGCCCGAAGCCGTAGGCGCGGTCGCGCTGATAGCCGAGAATCGCGGATTCCCAGGCCGGGAAGCCGGTGACGAGGCCGAGGCGTTGCCGGTCCTCCGGCACATGCGCCACGCCCAGGCGGCGCATCTGCTTGGGCGAGCAGGGCCGGTCCGCGGTCACGTCGCGGCCGAGCACGTGCATGACGCCGCCGGTCGGCCGACGGATGCCGGAGAGGACTTCCAGGAGCTCGCTCTGCCCGTTGCCGGAGACGCCGGCGACGCCGAGGATCTCGCCGGCGCGGATCGAGAAGCTCACGTCGTCGAGCCGCTTCACGCCGAACTCGTCGGTGAGGCTGAGGTGATCGACGCCGAGCACCACCTCGCCGGGCTTGGCGCCGCCGCGGTCCGGCGCGATCCGCACCTTGCGGCCGACCATCAGCACCGCGAGCTCCTCGCGATCGGTCTCGGCGGTCTTGCGCTCGGCGACCACCTGGCCGTGGCGCATCACCGTCACGTTGTCGGTGATCGCCATGATCTCGCGCAGCTTGTGGGTGATCAGGATGACGGTGACGCCGCGCTCCTTCAGGGCTTTCAGGATCTCGAACAGCTGGTCGGTTTCCTGCGGCGTCAGCACGCCGGTCGGTTCGTCCAGGATCAGGATCTCGCACTGCCGGTAGAGGGCCTTGAGGATCTCGACCCGCTGCTGCTCGCCGACCGGGAGATCGCCGACCACCGCATCGGGATCGACCGAGAGGCCGAAATCGCGCTTCAGGCGCTCGATCTCGGCGCGGGCCTTGCGGATGCTGCCCTGGATCAGCATGCCGCTCTCGGCGCCGAGCATCACGTTCTCGATCACGGTGAAGGGATCGACCAGCATGAAATGCTGGTGCACCATGCCGATGCCGGCGGCGATCGCGTCCTTGGAGCTCCGGATCCGCGCCGGCTTGCCGTTGATCTGGATGGCGCCGCGATCGGCCTCGTAGAAGCCGTAGAGGATGCTCATCAGGGTCGACTTGCCGGCGCCGTTCTCGCCGACGATGCCGTGGATCGTGCCCTTGGCGATCTTGAGCGATACGTCGCGGTTGGCATGGACAGCGCCGAAGCGCTTGTCGATGCCGATAAGCTCGACCGCAGGAATCGACGACGCCGGCGCGGGTTCGCGGCCGGCGGCTTCGGGAGAGGCTGAGGTTGCTGTCGCGGTCACGAAGGGGTTCTGAAATGGATCACGGCCCGGAAGGTCATTCCGGGCCGTGAAGCTTTCTCCGCTTACGAGGCCGGGCAGGCGTTGTCGGCCACGTAGTCGTGGACCTTGATCTTGCCCGAGATGATGTCCGCCTTGGCCGCTTCGACCTTGGCCTTCATCTCTTCGGTCACCAGCGGCTTGTTGTTGTCGTCGAGCGCCCAGTTGACGCCCTCTTCCTTCAGGCCGAGCTCGGTGACGCCGCCCTTCCAGCCCACCACCGCGCCGTGCACGGCGACATCCACCCGCTTCATCATCGAGGTCAGCATGGTGCCGGGGTGCAGGTGGTTCTGGTTGGAATCGACGCCGATCGCCAGCTTGCCGCTGTCCTTGGCGGCCTGGTAAACGCCGAGGCTGGTGGCGCCGGCCGCGGCGAACACCACGTCGGCGCCCTGGTCGAACTGCGACTTCGCGAGCTCGCCGCCCTTGGTCGGGTCGTTCCAGGCCGCGCCGGTGGTGCCGGTCATGTTCTGGAACACGGTGGCGTCCTTGTTCTGGTACTTCACGCCCTGCTCGTAGCCGCATTCGAAGCGCCGGATCAGCGGGATGTCCATGCCGCCGACGAAGCCGACCTTGCCGGTCTTCGAGGCCATCGCCGCGGCGATGCCGACCAGGAACGAGCCTTCATGCTCCTTGAACACGATCGATTCCACGTTCGGCAGATCGACCACGGAATCGATGATGACGAAATGCGTCTTGGGGAATTCCTTGGCAACCTTCTCGAGCGCCGTCCCTTGCGCGAAGCCGACGGTCACGATCGGGTCGTTGCCCTTCTGGGCGAAACGGCGGATCGCCTGCTCGCGCTGCGCATCGGTCTGCACTTCGAACTCGGCGTAGCCCTTGCCGCTTTCCTTCTTGAACTGCTCCATGCCGACGTAGGCCAATTCGTTGAAGCCCTTGTCGAACTTGCCGCCGGAATCATAGACCACCGCCGGATCGGCGAGGGCGATACCGGTGGAAAGCGCGAGAACGACCGCCGCACCGGCAGCGCGTGTCATGAACGTCATGGTGGAGCCTCCTTGTTGGCCGGCGCGTTCACGGGTTGGTGGCGCGCCGACTCGTTTCGTTGGCCAAATCTGGCCAGAACCGCGCGCCCGAATCAATCACGTTTTGATTTATTTCAAGCCTTTGGGAGCGATTCCGAGCCTAGCCCTTGCCGTTCCCGCTGAGGTCTTCCCGCCCGCCGTGGTTGTCGAGATAGTTAATCAGGGCGGCGACCACCCGGCGGTCGAAACCCTTGCCGACGCCCTTCATCAGCGCCTCGATCGCCTGGTCGATCGATAATGCCTGGCGGAAGGCGCGGTCGCTGATCATGCCGATGAAGGCGTTGGCCACGGCGATCACCCGGGCGGTGATGACGATCTCGTCGCCTTTCAGCGGCGGATTGCCGGTGCCGTCGAAGTTCGCCTGGGCCTGCTGCAAGGTCTCCACCACCGGTCCGTCGAACTCGATGCCCTTGATCAGCTCGGCGCTGGTCATAATGCTGTTGCGGATCATGCCGCGCTCTTCGTCGGTCAATCCCTCGGTCTTGGCCAGCACCGATTCCGGAATCAGGATCTTGCCGAGGTTCAGGAGGTTGCCGGCGATCTCCGCGGTCTCGATCTCGACGTCGGAGAGGTTCATCTCCTTGGCGACCGCGCGGGCGACCTGGGCCACGCGGGCCGAGTGCTGGGCGGCGAAGGGATCGCGCTGGTCGACCACGTTGACCAGCGTCTTCACCAGCTGGTTGAGGTTGCGGGCGCGGCGCTCGCGCTCGGTGACGAAATCGGTGATGTCGTCCTCGACGGCAAGCACGCCGGCCATGCCGCCGGCGGTGGCCTTGATCGGAATATGCTCGGACTGGATCATCTTCTGCTTGCCGCCGATCTCGACCACGCCGTATTCGGTGACGGTGCGGTTCTCCTCCATCGCCTGGTGGTTCAGCCGCAGGATCCGCTTGGCGGCCGCCGGGCCGAGCACGTTGGCGATCGGCTTGCCGATCATCTCGGTCGCGGAAATCCCCGCATCCTTGGCGGCCTGGCGGTTGGCGAAGCGGTACTGATCGTCCTTGTCGAGAATGAAGATGCTGGTGGGCTGGCTGTCGGTCACCAGCTGGATGAGGTTGCGCTGCTCCTCGAAGCGCCGTGCCATCTGGTTGAACTGATAGGCGGCCTGCGAGGCGCGGCGCGACGATCCGTAATACCAGACCGCGGCGATGATCACGGCGATCAGGCCGACGGTGAGGAACAGCACCGCCGTCAGGGTCTTGAAGCGCGCTTCCGCGGCGCCCAGGGCTTCGTCGTAAGCCACGGTGTAGACCAGGACCCAGGGCACTGCCGACAATGCGCGCGAGGTCACCAGCACCGGCTCGCCCCTGTAGTTGGTCTTGTCGGTGGCGAAGCTGCCGGGATTCTGCGCGCCGAAGACCACGTCGCGATCGGTCGCGTCGATGCCGAAGGGCGAGGTCAGCGGCTGCAACGGATGCTGCGGATCGGCGACCGGGGATAGATAGATGAGCTTGTTGTCCTTCACCCGCACCAGCACCGAGCGGCCGCTCTGCGTGGTCTCGCCGGGCTGGGCGAGGCGCCCGTAGAGCTCCTGGGCGACCTGCTTCACGCCGACCACCCGGCCGACTTCGGCGCTGCCGGCGCCTTGGGACTGGGCCAGGATCGGCACCACGAAGCGCAGCGAGGGCACGTTCTTGTCATTGAGGTAGAGGTCGCTGACCGCCTTCTGCCCCGGCGCAACGCCCAAGGCGAAGCTCCTGAGATCGGCCTCGAAGGCGGGCGCGTTCGGCGAGGCCGCGAGCACGGTGCCCTTGGCGTCGACGATCAGGATGCCGCCCAGCGCCGGCTGCGTCTCGTTGACGTCGACATTGGTCGCGGTGTTCACCGTGAAGCCGGCGCGATCGGCGGTGACGGTGATGATGTTCCGCAGATACTCCTTCAGCCCCTCGATCTGGTCCTGCTGGGTCGGATCGGCCGAGAGCTCGGCGATCTGTTGCAGATAGACCTGCACCGCCTGGTTGCCGGCAATGCCCTGCAGGTCGGAGAACTGCTCGTCGAACCAGCGGTTGATGTCGGCCGCACGGCTGTCGGCGACGATCCCCATCCGGGTCTGCCATTCGGTCTTGGCCTGGTCGCGCTCGCTGTCCACGAACATCCTGACCAGAAACAGGCCGATGATGGCAATCAGGACCAGGATCGCGAACGGGAACCAGATCCGCCAGTCGATCCGCGGCTTCGCGGATTCTTCGACGATCGTGAACCGGGGCTCCGGCGCAGGCGTGGTGTCGGTGGGCAAGGCCCTCTCCCTTGGTGATTGGCGCGGTTCGATAGCGTGGCGGGGCGCGTTGCTCGGGATGGCCGAACCCCCGCCCCCGCAGCGGCCCGGTTAACCATGGCTGACAGCGGCCGGAACCCTAGCACAAAGTACGGCCCGCCAAAAGCGAGGCCCAAGGTCCAATCGGCCAACCCCAAGCCCCAACCCCCAACCCCCAACCCCCAACCCCAAGCTAGGGTCGAGGCCGCTCACACTTTTGTCTGCGCTAGGTCCTCGACGGCGGCGGGCCGCTGCGCTTAACATTCTTCCGGATTGAGGGCCGGTCCCAACAAGGAAGCCAGGGCGACGGCGGCCGTATGCATAGAGGAAGCGATCATCATGTCCGGCCCGACCGGAAGCTGTCGAGGGAGTCGGCCACGGCGGCTGACCGGCCTGCTGCTTGGCGCGCTGGCGCTGCTGCTGGCCGTGCCTGCCGAGGCACGCACCTATCCCAACATCTTCGGCTCCAAGGAGGTCGCGTCGAAGAACTGGACGGTGAAGACCAGCGCCATCGCCAACTGGGTGGCGATGCTGCAGCGCTGGTCCAACGGCGCTCCCTGCCAGAGTCCGACCTGCAGCTCCAAGGGTTGGGAGGCGCTGGTCGCCAAGGTGAAGGCGGCGGGCGATCCGATGGCGCAGATCAGGACCGCCAACAGCCTGATGAACGGCCCGGCGCAGCACCCCTACATCGAGGACATCAACAACTGGGGCAAGACCGAGTATTGGGCGACCGCCTTCCAGTTCCTGAAGAAGAGCGGCGACTGCGAGGATTTCTCGATCGCCAAATACATGCTGCTGAAGGCGGCCGGCATGCCGGTCGACGACATGCGCAATGTCGCGGTCCGGATCCGCAGCCTGGGCGGCATCGGCCACGCGGTGCTGGTGGTCTATCGGGGCGACTAGGCGCTGGTGCTGGACAACCGGGTGGCGCCGGTGATGGACGAGAAGCTGGTCAGGAAGGAGTTCCAGCCGGCGCCCTCGGTCAACGAGAATTCCTGGTGGGTGCATTTGCCCGGAAAGTGAGTTGCTGAATGCTGGCCCACCGCTTCCTTGCCTTCACCCTGGCCGCCGCGCTGCTCGTCTTCGGCGGCGTCGCCGAGGCCAAGACCTATCCGCCGCTGTTCGGCGCCAAGGAGATCGGCTCCAACAACTGGAACTTCAAGAAGGGCGTGGTCCCCGACTGGCGCGCGATGCTCGGCCGCTGGAAGAACGGTGCGCCCTGCGAGACCAATATCTGCACCTCCAAGAGCTGGGCCTCGCTGGTCGCCGAGGTGAAGGGCGCCGGCGACGCGAAGGCACAGGTCGACAAGGCCAATGCGCTGATGAACTTGAAGCCCTACATCGAGGACCAGCCGAACTGGGGCAAGTCCGAGTTCTGGGCGACCAGCTACGAGTTCCTGAGGAAGAGCGGCGACTGCGAGGATTACACGATCACCAAATACATGCTGCTCAAGGAAGCCGGCATTCCGGTCGAGAACATGCGGATCTTCTCGGTCCGCATCCGCAGCCTCGGCGGCATCGGCCATGCGATCCTGGTGGTCTATATTGGCAACAAGGCCTGGGTGCTCGACAACCGCACCAGGTCCGTTCTCGACGCCAGCCTGGTCAAGCTCGAGTTCCAGCCGGTGATGTCGCTGAACGAGAACCAGTGGTGGTACCACCTGCCGTCGAAGTGACGTCGCTCTCGTGGTCGCGTTCCAGACCCATACGTCTCACGCAGCTTCAAGTCCCTCACCCCAACCCTCTCCCTACGGGCGAGGGAGTGCAGCGGAGCATTCGCTCGCAGCGAACTAGAACGACTTATGCAGCAGCGTCCCCTCGCCCGTAGGGAGAGGGACAGGGTGAGGGCCTCGCCGCGGCATAAGGCCCTTCAAGAAGATGTCACGCCTTCGGCGCGTACTTCGCCAGAATCCGCTGCAAGGTCCGGCGGTGCATCCTGAGGCGCCGCGCGGTTTCCGAGACGTTGCGGTCGCATTGCTCATAGACCCGCTGGATATGCTCCCAGCGGACCCGGTCGGCGGTCATCGGCTGTTCCGGCGGCGGCGGCAGCGCGTCCTTGCGGTCGAGCAAAGCGGCTTCGACCTGGTCGGCGTCGGCGGGCTTGGGCAGGTAGTCGATGGCGCCGGCCTTGATGGCGACCACGGCGGTCGCGATGTTACCGTAGCCGGTCAGCATGACGATGCGGCAATCCTCGCGCGCGCGCCGGATCTGCGGCACCACGTCGAGTCCGCTGCCGTCGGTCAGCCTGAGATCGACCACCGCATAGCGCGGCGGCTCGGCCCGCGCAGCGGCGATCGCCGCCTCGCAGCTCTCGGCCTGGGTCACCTTGAAGCCCCGCTTCTCCATCGCTTGCGCCAGGCGCTGGCGATAGGGCGCGTCGTCATCGACGATCAGCAGCGTCTTCTCTCCTGCGTTGACGCCCCCAACATTCGCGCCGGTGTCAGTCATGTTCGGATGCTCCTTCGAATGCGCTGCGGGGCCAGGTCGCGATCACCTCGGCGCCGCCATAGGAATTGTTGTCGAAACTCACCGCGCCGCCGGACCGCTCGATCAATTGCTGGGCGATGAAGATGCCGAGCCCCATATGGTCGCCCTTCCGCTCCGCCGTCTTCTTCAAGTCGGTGCCGGAGGAGAGATAGGGATCGCCGAGCCGGTCCAGCAGCTCCTTGGGAAAGCCCTTGCCGTCGTCGCTGATGGTAATGCTGATCTCGGCCGCGTTCCAGGTGATCGCGACCTTGACCTCTTCGCGCGCGAACTCGATCGCGTTCTGCAGCAGGTTGCCGAGGCCGTGGATCAGCTCCGGCCGGCGCGGCAGCATCGGCGTCACCGGATCGGCGGGATCGGCCTGCTCCTCGATCCGGAGCGCCACTTCCGGGCGGCGATGGCCCTCCGCCGCAAGCTCGATCAGCAGCGGCGCCGGCATGGCGTTGAAATGATCCGGCTGCTCCTCCGGCCGTCGCGACAGCTCGGCTAGGATCTCGCGGCAGCGGGCGCTCTGGCTCACCAGCAGGTCGATGTCGGCGCGAATCGGATCGTCCGCCTCAATCTCGCGCTGCAACTCGCGCGAGACCAGCGAGATGGTGCCCAAGGGGCTGCCCAGCTCGTGCGCGGCGGCGGCGGCCAGCGCGCCCAACGAGGAGAGACTCTGCTCGCGGTCGAGCGCCGCCTGGGCGGCCGACAGCGCATCGGAAAGCCGCCGCGTCTCCTGCGCCACGCGATAGACATAGGAGGTGATGAAGATGACTGCGAGGCCGAGCGAGATGGTGAAGCCCCAGATGAAGTTGGGCGCCAGCTCGTAGCCGCCGTCGCCCCAGGGCAGCGGCAGGTGGCGGACAGCCAGCAGGTTGATGCAGGTGATGGCGAGCGCCGCGAGGCCGAGCGTGCTGCGATAGCTCAAGGTGGTGGCCGAGACCGTGACCGGCGCCAGGATCAGGATGGCGAAGGGGTTGTTCAAACCCCCGGTCAGGAACAGCAGCACCGAGAGCTGGACCATGTCGAAGGCGAAATAGAGCGCCGATTCGCGGTCGGTCAGGCGATGCGAGGCGCTGCGCCGGATCTGCGCGCCGACGGTGACCGCGGCCAGTGCCGCGACCGTCGCCAGCGACCAGAGCAATGGCAGCGGATAGCCCATGCCGAAATGCACGAACAGCAGGGTCGAAAGCTGCCCGGCGACGGCGATCCAGCGGATGAAGACGATGGTGCGAAGGCGGATCCGGCCGCGCTGCTTCGGCAGCCGTTTCGGCCGCACCGTGTTCCGTTCAGGGCTAAGCGCGGCATCCATGGGCTCGAATAGAGCCCCTGGACCCCGGTTTTGCAAGCCTTCGGCCGATCGGCTAATAGAGTGTGGCAAGGTGGTACATTGGTTGAACATCCCAGTCATCCTTCACAGGATATCCCGCCCGAATCGGCCTCCGCTCTGATCTCGGTCAAAGATCTCGCCAAGCATTTCCGCGAAGTTGCGGCCGTCGACGGCATCGACTTCGAGGTTCGGCCGGGCGAAACCGTCGCCCTGCTGGGCGGCAACGGCGCCGGCAAGACCACCACGATCTCGATGCTGCTGGGCCTGCTGAAGCCGACGCGGGGAGTGATCCAGCTGTTCGGCCTCGATCTCGCGCGGCACCGCCACCGGGTGCTGGGGCGGATGAACTTCTCCTCGCCCTACGTCGACCTGCCGCATCGCCTCACGCTCCGGCAGAACCTGATGGTCTTCGCCAAGCTCTACGGCCTCAAGGATGCGCGGGGGCGGATCGCGGAATTGGCCCAGGCGCTGGAGCTCGAAGCCTTGCTCGACCGCCGCGTCGGCTCGCTCTCGGCCGGGCAGAAGACCCGCGGCGCGCTGGCCAAGGCGCTGATCAACCGGCCCGAGTTGCTGCTGCTCGACGAACCGACCGCCTCGCTCGATCCCGACACCGCCGATTGGGTGCGGCATTATCTGGAGCGCTATCAGCAGGAGACGCGCTGCGCGATTCTCCTGGCCTCGCACAACATGGGCGAGGTCGAGCGCCTCGCCAACCGGGTACTGATGCTCCGCCAGGGCAAGATCGTCGATTCCGGATCGCCGGACGACCTGCTGTTCCGCTACAGCCGGCAGAATCTCGAGGAGGTGTTCCTCGACATCGCCCGCGACCGCCGTGCCGCCGGCGAGGTCGCGCCCAATGGCGCGGATCGGGGCGGATCCAATCGGGCCGAGGAGCGCGCGTGATGCATTTCTCCATCGGCCGGGTCGGGGCGATGTGCCTGCGGCATTTCTATGTGCTGAGGAGCTCCTGGCCGCGGCTCCTGGAGATGGCCTATTGGCCGACCATGCAGATGGTGATCTGGGGCTTCATCTCGACCTTTCTTTATCAGAACAGCTCGTGGGTGGCCGGGGCCTTCGGCGTGCTGCTGGCGGCGGCGATGCTGTGGGACGTGCTGTTCCGCGGACAGCTCGGCTTCTCGCTCTCCTTCCTCGAGGAGATGTGGTCCAGGAATCTCGCCAACCTCTATTGCAGTCCGTTGACGCCGAGCGAGCATGTGGCGTCGCTGTTCGTCATGGCGCTGATCCGCTGCGTGATCGGCGTCGTGCCGGCGATGCTGTTGGCGATCCCGTTCTACCACTATTCGATCTTCGGTCTCGGCCTGCCGCTCGCCGCATTCTTCTTCTGCCTGATGCTGATGGGTTGCAGCCTCGGCCTGCTGGTGACGGCGATGATCCTGCGCTTCGGCGTCGCCGCCGAGAATCTCGCCTGGTTCGTGGTCTTCCTGATCGCGCCGGTCTCCTGCGTCTATTACCCGGTCTCGGTGCTGCCCGGCTGGCTGCAGACGGTGGCGCATGCCTTGCCTTCCTCCTACGTCTTCGAGGGCATGCGGGCGCAGATGTTCGAGCAGGTCTTTCGTTGGGACCTGTTCGGCGCCGCGCTGGGGCTCGACCTGCTCTATCTGCTGATCGGCTACGGCATCTACCTCTGGAGCTTCTCCCGCGCCCGCGCGCTCGGCCTGCTGCTGCAGGTCGGGGAATAAATTGCACCGTCATCCGCGTCCCCGGACTTGATCCGGGGATCGACCCGCGGATCTGGTGCACGCTGTTCGCCCCACAAAGGCTCGTCATGCCAAGGCTTGGCCTTGGCATCCACGAGTTTCGATGAGCCAGTGTGGTGCAGCGGTGACAAACTCGTGGATCCCAAGCCCAAGGCTTGGGATGACGACCGAGTGAGTGGCTGAGAATGGAGTACCGGCGTTCCGAGCTTTGATGTTCGGCAATCGCTCCAAGAGCAGCATGGTGTTTGCGCTCCCCGTCATCTCAGGTCGAACTTAGTCGGACAGCAGCGGGTCAAGCCCGGGGCATGACGCTTTACTTTGCGGGCAGCGTCACCACCGCCGTGGTGCCTTCGCCCGGCCTGCTTTCCAGATGCAGGGTGCCGCCGTGCAACTCCACCAGTTTTCGACTGAGCGGCAGGCCGAGGCCGGTGCCGCTGCTGGCGCGGTCGAGATTGCCGTCGGCCTGCACGAAGGGCTCGAACACCCGCTCGATGTCCTCGGGCGAGATGCCGACGCCGGTATCCTTGACCGCGATGACCCGCGCGCCGGTGGGATCGGTATGGGTCGAGACCTCGACGCGCCCGCCATGCGGCGTGAACTTCACCGCGTTGGAGATCAGGTTCAGCATCACCTGGCGGAGCTTCCGCTCGTCGCCGTGCAGGACGACCGCGGGATCGATCGGCGCGGCGGTGAGCGCGACGTCCTTGGTCTGGCTCTGGCCGCGGGCGATCCGGATCGCCGAGGCGATCATCGGTTCCAGCGAGAAATCCGCCGCGTCCAGCGTGACCGCGCCGGTCTCCAGCTTCGAGAAGTCGAGGATGTCGTTGATGATCTGTAACAGATGCCGGCCGCTGGAGCCGATATCGCCGAGATACTCGCCGAGCTTCTCTGCCGGCTCGCTGCGCGTCACCTGCATCAGCAGGAGATCGGAGAAGCCGATGATCGCGTTCAACGGCGTACGCAATTCATGACTCATGGTCGCGAGGAAGCGCGAGCGCGCCGCGGCGGCCGCCTCCGCCGCATTGCGGGCAGTGTCGAGCTCGACCAGCCGGCGCTGCGCCTGGTGCACGGTCAGCTCCAGCAGTTGCGCCATGGCGCCGAAGCCGGCGAAGCGGCCTTCCTCGGCGATGAGAAACCCGGATTGGATCGCACCCGGGTATTCGCGGGCGATCAGCTGCTTGATCTGGTCCAGCGGCACGGCGCGATCGACCAGCAGCGGCCTTCGGTTTGCGAGCGGCCAGACCGGGCGGCGGTTGTAGACGTCGTACCAGAGCGGCTGGGCGAAGGCGGAGAGGATGCGGTCGCGCTCCAGCGCGCCCAGGACCGCACCGTCGTCATCGACCACCGCGACGATCGAGGTCAGCGGCGAGCGTTTGAGAATCGCCAGCACCTCGCCACCGGTCGCCTCCGGGCCGACGGTCGGGCCGGGCTCGACCAGATCGCCCGCGCACATGACGAAGGCCGAGCGCACCGGCCCGAACTCCGGCCGCGCGATCTCCACCGGCGGCAGGCCGTCCGGCAGGTCGAAGCTCGAATCGAGCAGGGTGAGCACTGAGTCATCCATTCCGCCAGTGAAGCAGAAGATCGATGACAGTGGCGTGAAACTTCACGCTAAATAATTGATTTAAAAAGGAATTTATTGATGATGGCAGCGCAGAATTGCGCCGGCAGGCGCCTATTTAGCGCGGCCTCGCTTAAGAAGCGGTAAAGCTCAGCCGAGGTCGGCGAAGGCGGCGGGATAGGTGGCTTTTCCGCGCGGCGCCGCGGTGTCGTTCAAGCTGAGCCCGGCGAAATAGGGGCCGGCCCAGGCGACCTCGATGCCATCGGCCAGCATCGTGTCGAAGCCGAAGCGGCCGTAAAAGTTCTGGTCGCCCAGCACCAGGACCAGACCCACGCCGGCAGCTTCAGCCTGGCTCAGCCCGGCCTCGGTAAGCGCACTGCCGATGCCCTGGCCTTGCCGATGCGGCAGCACGGAGATCGGCGCCAGGCCCCAGATGGAATAGCCGGGATCGGGATCGAGCGCGATCGGCACGAAGGCGACCTGGCCGATGATCGCGCCGTTCTCCTCGGCGACCAGCGACAAGGCGAGATCGCCGTCGGCGCGCAGCCGCTGCACCAGGTCCGCTTCCACCGCCTCGGGAAAGGCGGCGCGCAGCAGTGCATCGATGCCGGCGGCGTCGTCGATGGTTTGCTCGGGTCGGATCGTGAAGCTCATGGCGTTGCTCAAGGTACCACGTGCGTGTATTTCAGATGCGGAGATCATGAGAATGCCAGACGCCGCCCACGGACAGAACTCGGAATTTGTGCTTCGACCTGCCTTCATCGGCTGGGCGACCATTCTGGGTCAGATTCCCTATCATCTCGTCTTTGCCCTGCTCGCCCTCAACATGGGTCCATTCGTCGGTGCGGCGATGAGCGAACCACCGGATCGCACCATTCCCTATGCCTACTTCGTGGTGCCACCGGCGATCGTGATTGCTGTATCGCCGGTCCTGCTGTTTCGCGCCAAACGCCGACGATATCGAGAGAGGGAGTATCGTTTCTTTCGCGATCGCTTGCTGCTCAGCAATGGCTATACGTTCGACTATCGGAACGTCAAAAAGGTTGTCCTCACGCGCGGGCTTCTCGGCCGGCTCAGCGGGCTCGGGACCTTGCGCCTGGTGGCAGACATCGAGGGCTTCGACCCGTTGTCCGCCCACAACCTCGGCGTCGTCACGAAGAACGGCATCGTTCTGAAGGACATTCCGGATCCCGATCAAGCACTGGCACGGATCCAGGATTTGCTCGATGCCCAAAGACGCTGAGCCACCCCAGCCCTGGTTCCTCTATTTGATCGAATGCGCCGACGGCGCGCTCTATACCGGGATCGCGCTCGATCCCACCGCGCGTTACGAACGGCACCGGGCGGGCAAGGGGGCGAAATACACCCGGGCCAATCCCCCGGTGCGCCTGATCGGCGTGATGGCCTATCCGGACCGCAGCACCGCCACCCGCGCCGAGCTCGCCTTCAAGAAACTGACGGCGGTGGAGAAGCGGGCGCGGCTCTGGGCGTTTGACGAATTCGGCGGCTGACTGGCCTTTCTTCTGCATACTCCCGAATTCAGGCAAAACAACGCCACGCCAGACAAACCGAGCCAACTCTGCTATAGTCGCCGCGCTGTTTGACATCGTGAGTGATCCATTGAAAGCCGCGCAGGGCCGCGCGCCGCCGAACCATGCGCGGTGAACCTTTACAGGGCCTTTACCGGGACAGGATGGCCTTGGTGGGCACACGATGGCGTTTTGCCTGCGGGCTCAAGCGCTTGGCCCGGCTTTTCACCCGCAATATCGACCTCGCCGTAAAGGTATCGCCCTTGGCACGCGATGCAGTCCCCTCCCCCGAATCGGGGGAGGGCCCGCGGACGAATGTCCGCCTTCGCGGACGGTGTGGGGTACGAGACACCGGCGCCGCGTTACAGCGAGATCCCGTTCTCCTTGGCGACTTCGTCATAGATCGAGCAGGCCTTGTCGTAGTCGCCCTTGCCCAAGGCTTCGCCGCCTTGGTTCACCTTCTCGTTGGCGGCGACGATCTTCTGCGAGTCTTCGGCGGTCTTGGCCTCGCCGGCCTTCTGGCCGAGCGCGGTCGCGACCTTGGTCATCTTGTCGACCGCCTGGGCCTGGTCGCAGCCGGCGAAAGCCGGCGCGGAAAGAGCCGCGAGGACAACGAAACCGGCGGCGAAACGGGTGATCATCGATATCTCCTTGGGTTCTTCCGAAGCGTGATGCCTCGGCCGACCTTCGTCGTATCGAACTCAAGCCCGGTTCAGGATTCTATCTTGCCGGAGAGTGATCGGCGCCACTTCTCTTCGACCTTGCGGCCGGCCATGACCTTCTCCGCGCCGGCGATGCGGGCGAAGCGGTGCAGGCCTTGGCGCAGGGCATCGGCATCGACCGGCTTCGTGATGTCGAGGCCGGTCACCAGCCATTTGCCGTTCTCGCGCTTGCCGTCGATCAGGCCGACCACGTCGTCCTTCCAGAGGATCGGCAGCGCGAAATAGAAGCGGCGCTGCCGCACCGGCGTATAGGCCTCGAACTTGTAGGTGAAGCCGTAGAGCTGGGTGAAGCGGTCGCGGTTGAAGAGGAGATTGTCGAGCGGCGCGATCAACCGCACGCGGTCATCCGCCTGCTTCGCCGACGAAGCCCAAGCCGCATGATCCTTGGCCAGGGTGAACCAGGTTTCCTCGCCGTCGTCCGTCTTCACCGTGATCGGCTCGAGCAGGCCTTCCTTGGCATAGTGGTCGACCAGCTTGCGGCTCTCCGGCAGGCCGGGGCCGCGCCAGTTGCCGAAGTGATGGTTGACCCGCTGCGCGAGCTGGTTGCGGCTGGCGATCTTCAGCACGCCCAGGGCCGATTCCACCATGAAACGGTCGTGGTCGGATTTCTTGAAGCGCGGATGCTTCAGAAGCTCCGGCGCCACATGCTCGGTCACGTCGAACTGGCGGTGGAAGTTCTTCGTGCGGCCGCTGACCTGGACCTTGCCTTCGTAGAACAGATGCTCCAGCGCCTTGGTGGTCGCCTTCACCGTGTTGAAGCCGCCGACGATGCGCTCGGCCTCGAGCTCGCCGGGGCTGACCGGGCCGCCGGCCAAGATCTGCTTCACCAGCTTGCGCTTGATCGGTTTCAGCTCCTCGAAATGCATCGAGCCTTCCACCGCCTTGTGGAAGTCCTGCAGGAATTGCGGCAGCCAGTCGCGCCTTGTGGCGAAGATCGGGTAATGCGTCTCCAGCATCCGCCGCTCGCCATAGACCATCTTGTAGAAGTCGGCGACCGGCGCATCGCTGCGCGCGGCCCAGACGATCTCGTGGTTGCGCAGGCCAGTGCGGATGATGGAATCGATCTGGATCATGCCGAGATCGACCGCGCGGTCCATCGACTCCGCCGCGCGCCAGAAGGGACCGCGCAAGCCCAGCCGGTCCGCGAGAAAGGCGCGGACTTCAGCCGGGGATTTCGGCGCGGTCTTCTGCACGGGCGTCAGCTCTTATCGCTGACGCCGGCTTCGGCGAAGCTCGCCATGCCGCTGTGGCAGGCGGCGGCGGCGCGGAACAGCGGGATCGCCAAAGCGGCGCCCGAGGCTTCGCCGAGCCGCATGCCGAAATCGAGCAGGGGCACCCGGTTGATCGCGGAGAGCAGCCGGCGATGACCGGGCTCAGCCGAGCAATGCGCCACCCAGCAATGGTCGATCGCATGGGGATCGATGCGGTAGAGGATCGAGGCGGCGACCGTGGTCGCAAAACCGTCGAGCAGCACCGGCACCTTGGCCATGCGCGCCGCGATCACCGCACCGGTGATCGCCGCCAGCTCCTGGCCGCCCAGGCATTGCAGCACCTTCAAGGGATCGCCGAGTTGATCGCGGTGCTGCTTCAGGCCGAGATCGATCACCTCGGCCTTGCGGGCGAGCTGCGCGCCATGGACGCCGGTGCCGGGCCCAGCCCAGGACGCGCCGTTGCCGCCGAACAAGGCGGCCGCCATCGCCGCGGCGCTGGTGGTGTTGGCGATGCCCATTTCGCCCAGTGCCAGCAAGTCGATGCCGGGCTCGACACAGGTCATGCCATAGGCCATGGCGCGGGCGCATTCCGCATCGGTCATGGCCGGCGCCTTGGTGAAATCGGCGGTCGGCTGGTCGAGTGCCATCTCGTAGACGCGCAGATCCGCATCGGCGTTCTTGCAGAGCTGATTGACCGCGGCCCCGCCGCTGGTGAAGTTCAGCACCATCTGCTTGGTGACTTCCGCCGGGAAGGCGGAGACACCGAGCGCCGCGACGCCGTGATTGCCGGCGAAGACGGCGACGCGCGGATGCTCGACCGTCGGCGGCGTCTTGCCCTGCCAGGTCGCCATCCACTGGGTCATTTCCTCGAGCCGCGCCAGGGCGCCGGCGGGCTTGGTCAGCACCGCCTCGCGCGCCGCGGTCGCCTTCGCCGCCTCGAGATCGGGGCCGGGAAAGTCGGCGACGATGCGGCGCATGTCGGCGAGATCGTTGGTAGGACGTTTTTCGGCAGCGGAAGCGGGCATCTGGAATGGGTCTTTCTGGACGATTGGAGGTCGGCATTCGGCTTTTCCGGCGCGACCGCCTGTCCTATAAACGGGTTATCAGTTCGGGTGAAGCGCCACCAGGAAAAGGCCGTTGGATCGTCGCGGATGAGCACCAGCACGGAAGGGAAGTCTCCCGCGCGGCGCGGCATCGGCCTGGCTCGATTCATCACGTCATGGTGGTGGGACCTCTTCCTGGCTTTGTCATTCTTTACCCGTCTCCCGGTCGGATTCATGGCGCCGAAGACGCCGGAACCAGTTCCCGGCACTGAACCGGCCACGCCGCAGGCCCGGCTCGGGCAAGCGTCACGCGCCTTCCCGCTGGCCGGGCTGGTGGTCGGCCTGGCCGGCGGACTGGCCTATTGGATCGCGGTCAAGCTCGGCTTGTCCGGCCTGCTGGCGGCATTCCTTGCCGTGGCCGCGACCGCCGCCCTGACCGGCGCCCTGCATGAGGACGGCTGGGCCGACTTCGCCGACGGGCTCGGCTGCCGCGGCGACCGGATCCGCAAGCTCAGCGCCATGAAGGACAGCCATATCGGCAGTTTCGGCGTGCTGGCCCTGATCTTCGCGACCGGCGTGAAGACCGTCGCCCTGGCGCAGCTCTATACGCCGGACCGGGTGGTGACCGCGCTGGTCGCGGCGCATGTGCTGTCCCGCGCGGTGCTGCCGCTCGCCATGCGCTCGCTGCCGCTGGCGACGGCGCAAGGCCTCGCCGTGATGGCGGGGCGGCCCTCGGCGCAAGGCGTCTACGTTTCGCTCGGCCTCGGCCTGGTGATCACCTTCTTCGCCGTCTATCTCCCGGCGGCGATCGTGGCGCTGGTCGTCGCCATCGTCGCCGCCGCCCTGGTCGGCGCGATCGCGAAGCGGCAGTTCGGCGGCTATACCGGCGACGTCCTCGGCGCGATCGAGCAGGTCGCGGAGGTCGCCGTGCTGATCAACCTGGTCTCGCTGCTGACATGACCCGGACCGTCACGCGCTGGTGGTGGGTGCGGCATGCACCGGTGAAAGAAGCGGGCGGCCGGGTCACCGGCCAGCTCGACCTCGAAGCCGATTGCAGCGACCACGAACTGATCGCCCGGGTCGCGGTCCGCCTGCCGCAACACCCGGTCTGGATGTCGAGCCAGCTCCGCCGTGCGCGGCAGACCATTGATGTGCTGCACAAGGCTTGCGGCATCACGGGCGCGGGCGTCGAAGTGGAGCGCGACGTCGCCGAGCAGGATTTCGGCGACTGGCAGGGCCAGACCTATGCCGAGCTCGAGGCGAGCGACGCCGACCGCTACAAGAAATTCTGGATCGCGCCCGGCACCACCCGTCCACCGGGCGGCGAAAGCTTCGCCGACGTGATGATGCGGGTTGCAAGGGCCGTGGAGCGCCGCTCCGCCGCGCATCCCGATGCCGACGTCGTGGTGGTCGGCCATGGCGGCTCGATCCGCGCCGCGGTGGCGCAGGCGCTCGGCCTCGGCCCGGCGCGGGCTTTGGCGCTGCAGGTCGATCCCTTGTCGCTGACCCGGCTCGACCGCATCGCCGATGCGAGCGGCGTGGTCTGGAGCGTGGGCTGCGTCAACGCCTGAACGGCCTCAGGGTGCCGCAGCCGAAGCGCAATCGGCGCCGACCGGTTCTTCCTGCGCCCCCGCGTCGCTCAGCATCGGGATCGGCGCGGGCAGGTCAAAGTACCAATCCCAGATCACCGCGGAGTGACCGGCGTCGCTGACCAGGGCGGTCCGCCCGGTCTCATCCCAGCGCGCGGCGATCAGCTGGTTGGAGAATGCGGCGGGGTCGTTGCTGACCGGCGCGCAGAAGGCGACGGCGGCCTTGGGCTTCAGGTCGGCCGGCGCTGCCGGCCATTCCCGGGGCCAAGGCACCTGCCGTTCGGGTGGATCCTCGGTCGCGCCGAGCATCAGCTTCACCGCCTTCGGCTGCCAGGTCTGAGGCGCGGCGATCTTGTATTGCAACAGGCGGTCGCAGACCTTGCGGAACTGCGGGTCGGTGGCGTCGCGGTTGCGCTGCCAGCCGCCGGTGAAGACGCGCCCCTCCATCGCGCAGGGCCAGGCATTCGCGCTGAAGCGCTGATAGCGCGCGCCGTCCCAGACCTCGATGATGGTGCTGCCGACATTCGCGGCGGCGGCAAGGCCGGAATGCGGCGTGGCAACCGTGTTCAGATCGGCGGCGGCTTCGCTGCGGAGACTCTCCGCCGCGTCGCGGTCGAGCCGGCTATAGGCGACGCCGCGCCCGGCCGGATCCTGATCGGTCGGGCCGATGCGGGTGATGATCTGGCCGTCATCGTAGAGAACGAAGCGCAAGCCGTTCGGCAATGGACCCTGCGGCAGGCTGAGGCGCGCGGTTTCGAACAAGGCGATGAGCGCGCGCGGCGCCGTGTCTTCGGCGGAGGCGGGACCGCGCGCAATGAGCAGAGCCGTCGCCAGCCCCAATGCGGTGAAAGTCCGATGGAGCCGCGTCATCGGCTGGCGCGCATGGGAGAGCTAACCTTCGATCACCGTCAGCTGCCGCTGCAGCACGTCGCAGATCTGTTTGAGGTCGCGGCTGGATTTGATCTGGCGGTTGCGGGACAGGAGCACGTAGTTGGGCTCCTTGTCGCCGCGCAGCAGGACCTTGGTCACGCTGAAGATCGCCTGTTCCTGGCTGCGCTTGAAGACCGAGAAGATCGCCATGTTGGAGCGGTGGTCGATGGCGTAGTCCCGCCAGACGCCGCGGGCGACTTGCCGGCTGTAGACGCCGAGCAGATGGTTCAGGTCCTCGCGGTCGAAAAAGACCCTGCGGCCGTCTCGCCGGTATTCGGACAGAAGAAGGAGCTGCGCCAATCAGCCTCCCCGCCAGCGCGAGCGAATCGCCGTGCCACGCATGATGACCGAATCATTGCCGCATTCGCGCCCGGTCGTAAAGAGTCTCGCGCCGAAAATCCGGCGCGACAGTCGCGCCATCACGGCTGATAGACGTAGACCGTGGTTTCGGAGGTGTGCTCGGCGTCGGGCTGGTCGTAGCAGGCGACATTGCCCCGCACCTTGTAGCAGGTGCCTTCGTAGGGCCGGTGCAGGCGCGCCTGTTCGGCGGCGATTTCCGCATCGGAGAGGCAATATCTGCCGTCCTTGGTGTAGCGCAGGACCGAGCAATCGTCGCCGGTGATGGCCGAAACCAGGTGGTCGGAGACGGTCTTGCCGGAGGCGTTCAGCGATACCCCCTCGACCGTGGCGGCGATTCCGGCGGCCGGCAGCACGCCGATGGTCTCGCAGCCGGCCAGGGCGAAGCCGCCGGCGAGGAGCAGGGCGAGGGCGAACAGGCGTCGAAACGGGGTGCGGGCACGCATCTCCGGGCATCCTTCCAATGGGTCGGAGAGGTTAAAGCAAGTTCCGTTCCAATCCGCCGCCGGGGCGCGGCCCGGCCACCGGATCGGCCCGCAAGGGCTTGTTTGCACTCCCATGACCAAGTCGCTATGTTACCGCCGATTTCGGCCGACCCCCCTCCTGATTCAGGGCGATTCCGGTCCCGGCCGCTGCGCCCGAGGGAGTTTAAGTGGCTGATATCTTTCAGGAAGTTGACGAGGACCTGAGGCGGGATAAAGCCCTCGCTTTCTGGAAGAAGTACCAGAATCACCTGATCGGATTTGCCATCATCGCGGTCGCGGCGGCCGCGGGCTTCGAGGGCTGGAAATACTGGAAGCAGCAGCGCATCGAGGCCAATGGCGCCGCCTATCTCCAGGCGCTCCAGACCCTGGAGAAAGATCCCAAGGCAGGCCTTGCCGAGTTCGAGACCCTGGCCAAGGACGGCGGCGGGTTTGCCGTCCTGGCGCGGTTCCAGTCGGCCAGCCAGACCCTCAAGGACGGCGACAAGGCCAAGGCGGCGGAGCAGTTCACCGCGATCGCCAAGGACGGCTCGGTCGACAAGGCGCTCAAAGATCTCGCGGCCGTTCTCGGCGGCCTCGCCTGGCTCGATGCCGGCAAGCCCGAGGACGCGGCGAAGCTGGTCGAAGGACTGACCGGCGATAACGAGCCTTACCGCTTCTCCGCACTCGAGGTGCAGGCCCAGGCGGCGCTGACCGGCGGCGACAAGGCGAAAGCCAAGACCATTTATGAGCAACTGAAGCAGCTGGGCGCGCTGCCGAATGCGCCGCAAGGCGTAGCGGCGCGGGCCGAAATCATGCTCGAGCGGCTCAAGGATTGACGATTGTGACCTTCCGCCGTTCCCCTGCGAAGCAATGCGGCGCAGCCCTGGCGGCGGGTCTTCTGGCATTTCTATTGGCGGCTTGCGAGCCCACCAAGATTCCGCTGCCCGGCGAGCGCGTGTCGGTGCTGCAGCTCAACAAGGAGCTGAACAGCGACCCCAGCCTGACCGACACGCCGGTCCGCCTGCCGCGGCCCTATGAGAACCAGGACTGGCCGCAGTCCGGGGGCAACCAGGCCCATGCGATGTACCACCTGTCGGCCGGCACCGGCGCCTTCAAGCAGCTCTGGAGCGCCAATATCGGCAGCTCGGCCGACAGCGCCAACCGCCTGCTGGCCGAGCCCGTGATCACCGACGGCAAGGTCTTCACCTTGGATTCCGAGAGCCTGGTCCGCGTCTTCGACGCCGCGACCGGCAAGCTGGTCTGGGAAAACGACCTCACCCCGGAGAACGACGACGACGACCTGTTCGGCGGCGGCATCGCGGTCTACGAGGGCAAGGTCTTCGTCACCACGCCCTTCGCCAAATTGATCGCGCTCGACGAGAAGGACGGCAAGAAGGTCTGGGAAGTGGACGCGCCCTCGCCGATGCGCGCCCCGCCCGCCGCCAGCGACGGCCGCATCTTCACCGTCACCATCGACAACCAGCTGGTCGTCTATGCCAGCGACGACGGCCGCCGGCTCTGGTCGAACACCGGCGTCGAGGAGGCTGCGGGCTTCCTCGGCGGTGCGACCCCCGCCGTGCTCGGCGACGTCGTGGTCGCGGCCTATACCTCGGGCGATCTGCTGGCCTTCGACGTGGTCACCGGGCGATCGCTGTGGAGCGACAACCTCGCCGGACGCACCGGCGGCAACGCGGTCGCGGCACTGACCGACATCCGCGGCCGGCCGGTGATCGACCGCGACCGGGTGATCGCGATCGGCAACGGCGGCGTCATGGCGGCGATCGATCTCCGCCGCGGCGGCCGGATCTGGGACAACAGCCTCGGCGGCACGCAGATGCCCTGGGTGGCCGGTGACTTCCTCTACGTCATCACCAGCTCCAGCGAAGTCGTCTGCCTGACCCGCGAGGACGGCCGCATCAAGTGGGTGCAGGCCCTGCCGCCGTTCGAGGACATGGAAGACAAGGAAGACCCGATCTACTGGTCGGGTCCGGTTCTGGTCGAGGACCGGCTGCTGGTCACGGGCTCGAACGGCGTCGCGCTCGCCTTCTCGCCCTATACCGGCAAGCTCCTGGGCAAGCAGACTCTGCCGGACCGGTCGCATCTGCCGCCGGTCGTTGCCAACAAGACCGTCTATATGCTTTCCGACGACGCCGATCTGATCGCCCTGCGATGAGACGGCATGACTCATTCAACCGGCGGAGCATCTTGCGCCGCCGGTGTTTTCAACGCGCGACCGAGATACGCTAGAGCCAGAGACACGTCAGAGAATGCCGAAACGTACCGACATCCAATCGATCCTCATCATCGGCGCCGGCCCGATCGTCATCGGCCAGGCCTGCGAGTTCGACTATTCCGGCGCCCAGGCCTGCAAGGCGCTGAAGCAGGAGGGCTACCGGGTGATCCTGGTGAACTCCAACCCCGCGACGATCATGACCGATCCCAACCTCGCGGACGCGACCTATATCGAGCCGATCACGCCCGATGTGGTGGCGCGGATCCTGGAGAAGGAGCGGCCGGACGCGGTGCTGCCGACCATGGGCGGCCAGACCGCCCTCAACACCGCGATGGCGCTCTATAAGTCCGGCAAGCTGAAGGAGCTCGGCATCGAGTTGATCGGCGCCAATGCCCGCGCCATCGACATGGCCGAAGACCGCCAGCTGTTCCGCGACGCCATGGACCGGATCGGCCTCGAAAGCGCCAAGGGCGCGCTGGTCAACTCGCTCGACGAGGCGCTGAAGACGCTGGACATGGTCGGCCTGCCCGCGATCATCCGCCCGAGCTTCACGCTCGGCGGCACCGGCGGCGGCATCGCCACCACGCGCGAGGAGTTCGTCAAGATCGTCAGCGGCGGCCTGCAGGCTTCTCCGGTGGGCGAGGTGCTGGTCGAGGAATCGATCCTCGGCTGGAAGGAGTTCGAGATGGAGGTGGTCCGCGACAAGGCGGACAACTGCATCATCATCTGCTCGATCGAGAACGTCGATCCAATGGGTGTCCACACCGGCGATTCCATAACGGTCGCGCCGGCGCTCACCTTGACCGACAAGGAATACCAGCTGATGCGCAACGCCTCGATCGCGGTGCTGCGCGAGATCGGGGTCGATACCGGCGGCTCGAACGTGCAGTTCGCGGTCAATCCAGACAATGGCCGCCTGATCGTGATCGAGATGAATCCGCGCGTCTCACGTTCGTCCGCGCTGGCCTCGAAGGCGACAGGTTTTCCGATCGCCAAGGTCGCGGCCAAGCTGGCGGTCGGCTACACGCTGGACGAGCTGCTCAACGACATCACCAAGGTGACGCCGGCTTCCTTCGAGCCGACCATCGATTACGTGGTCACCAAGATGCCGCGGTTCACCTTCGAGAAATTCCCCGGCGCCGAGCCGCTGCTCTCGACCTCGATGAAATCGGTGGGCGAGGCGATGGCGATCGGCCGCTCGTTCCAGGAATCGGTGCAGAAAGCCTTGCGCTCGATGGAGACGGGCTTGACCGGCTTCAACGAAGTGGCGTTGGAGAAGGACGACAAGGCCTCGATCCTGGCTCAGCTCGGGAAGGCGACGCCGGACCGTCTGCTGGTGATCGCCGAGGCGCTGCGCCGCGGGCTCACCGTCGAGGAGATCTTCGAAGCCTCCAAGTTCGATCCCTGGTTCATCCGGCAGATCGAAGCGATCGTCGAGACCGAGAAGCTCATCAAGGCGCAAGGCCTGCCGAAGACCCACGAGGCACTGCTGCGGCTGAAGCGCAAGGGCTTCTCCGATGCGCGGCTGGCCGAGCTTGCCGGCACCACGGCGGACGCGGTGCAGAAGCTGCGGCACGACTTGAAGGTGCGCCCGGTCTACAAGCGGATCGACACCTGCGCCGCCGAGTTCGCCTCGGCAACCCCCTATATGTATTCGTGCTACGAGGGCGAGAATGTCGAGACGCCCGAGGACGAGGCGGAGCCCAGCGACCGGCGCAAGGTGATCATCCTCGGCGGCGGCCCGAACCGGATCGGCCAGGGCATCGAGTTCGACTATTGCTGCGTCCATGCCGCCTATGCCCTCAAGGACGCCGGCATCGAGACCATCATGGTCAACTGCAACCCGGAGACGGTGTCGACGGATTACGACACTTCGGATCGCCTCTACTTCGAGCCGCTGACCGCCGAGGACGTGATCGAGCTGGCGCGGGTCGAGCAGCGCAAGGGCACGCTCCTGGGGTGCATCGTGCAGTTCGGCGGGCAGACGCCGCTGAAGCTCGCGGCCGCATTGGAGAAGGCGAAGATTCCGATCCTCGGCACCTCGCCGGACGCGATCGACCTTGCCGAGGACCGCGAGCGCTTCCAGAAGCTGCTGCATGACTTGAAGCTGCGCCAGCCCAAGAACGGCATCGCGCGTTCCGGCGAAGAAGCCGAGCGCATCGCCGCCGAGGTCGGCTATCCGGTGGTGATCCGCCCGTCCTATGTGCTGGGCGGCCGCGCCATGGAGATCGTGCACGAGCCGGACCAGCTGCGGCGCTACATCCGCCGCGCGGTGCAGGTCTCCGGCGACAACCCGGTGCTGATCGACTCCTATCTCGAGGATGCGATCGAAGTTGATGTCGATGCGCTCTGCGATGGCAAGGACGTCTTCGTCGCCGGCATCATGGAGCATATCGAAGAGGCCGGCATCCATTCGGGCGACAGCGCCTGCGCGCTGCCGCCCCACACGCTCAGCCTTGCGGTGATCGCCGAGCTCCGGCGCCAGGCGGTGGCGCTGGCCCTGGGCCTGAATGTCGTCGGCTTGATGAACATCCAGTTCGCGATCAAGGGCGACGACATCTACGTCCTCGAAGTCAATCCGCGCGCCAGCCGCACGGTTCCCTTCGTCGCGAAGGCGACGGGCCTGGCGATCGCCAAGATTGCCGCGCGCGTCATGGCCGGCGAGGCTTTGGGCGACTTCCAGCTCGACGCCAGCAAGCGGCACCATTTTGCGGTCAAGGAAGCCGTCTTCCCCTTCGCCCGCTTCCCCGGCGTGGACATCATCCTCGGGCCGGAGATGAAATCGACCGGCGAAGTCATGGGGCTCGATTCCAGCTTCGCCCGCGCCTTCCTCAAAGCCCAGCTCGGCGCCGGGCAACGCCTGCCGCGTACCGGCACGGTGTTCATTTCACTCAAGGAGAAGGACAAGCCTGGCATGGTGCCGGCAGCGCGGAAGCTGCTGGAGCTCGGGCTCGACATCGTGGCGACACCCGGCACGGCTTCGTATCTGCGCAATCAGGGCCTGGACGTGCGGGCGATCAACAAGGTTCATCAGGGCAGCCCGCATATCGTCGAGGCGATGCAGCGCGGCGAGATCAAGCTCATGTTCAACACGGTCGCCGGCCAGAAGGCGATCGCCGACAGCTTCAGCCTGCGTCAGGCGGCGTTGATGGGACAGATCCCTTACTACACCACCATGGCCGGTGCCTTGGCGGCGGTCGAAGCGGTGGGGGCGCTTGCCAGCGGCGATCTCGACGTGGCGCCGCTGCAATCCTACTTCAATGTCGAAGCGCCGACCCTCCGCACGGTCTGACGGAAGAAAACGCTCAGTTCTTCAGAGACTTAGCCTGGTTCTTTTCGGCCGAGCGGAGGCACTGCCCGGCTCCGATTAAGCCGCGTTGGGCTTGAAGTCGCCTGCCTCCAATCGTACCTTTACCGCTCGACCGCCAGATAATCTGGGCCTGTCGGGTGCTGGTTGCTTGGCTAACCCATTGATCGGGAAGCCGGGATCGCCTCGCCCGAGGGGTCGTTTTTGCGTTTCGGAACTCGAAGACATGAACAAGATCCCGATGACCGCCGACGGCTACGGCCGCCTGGAAGAAGAGTTGAAGCAGCTGAAGACGATCGAGCGTCCCGCCATCATCCGGGCGATCGCGGAAGCGCGCGAGCACGGCGATCTCTCTGAAAACGCCGAGTATCACGCCGCGCGCGAGCGCCAGAGCTTCATCGAAGGCCGCGTGCTCGAGCTCGAGGACAAGATCAGCAGGGCCGAGGTGATCGACGTTTCCAAGCTGTCCGGCAAGGTGATCAAGTTCGGCGCCACCGTCACCCTCATCGACGAGGACACCGACGAGAAGAGCGCCTACCAGATCGTCGGCGAAGACGAGGCCGACATCAAGTCGAAGCGCCTCGCCATCACCGCGCCCCTGGCGCGCGCCCTGGTCGGAAAGAAGGTCGGCGATTCCGTCGAGGTAACCACCCCCGGCGGCTCCAAGTCCTACGAGGTCGCCAAGGTCCAGTTCAAATAGGGACCGCAATGCCGGACATCCTCGGGACAGTCCGGCGCGCGCTGTTCACCTGCCTGTTTCTGTCGGGATCGCTGCTTGCCTGCGGCTTCGCGCAGGCTGAAGACAGCTATGTTCTGGCGCTCTCCTGGCAACCCGGCTTTTGCGCGGCGCGTCCTGAGGCGGCCGAGTGCAACCCCGCCCCCAAGGACCAGCCGCGCCTCACGCTGCATGGGCTCTGGCCGCAATGGGACGTGAACGGCGACGGCAAGCGCGACGACGACGACGATTTCTGCGTCCTCGGCGATTTCAACCGCAAGGTCATCATGGGGCTGGACGCCGGGAACTGGCTTGAGCTTCCACCGGTCGTGCTCTCAGGCGCGGGCAGCAAGGATCTCGAACGGGCGATGCCGGGCAGCAGGGACGGTCTCGACCGGCATGAATGGTGGAAGCACGGCAGCTGCACCGGCCTCAAGCCGGAGGACTATTTCGGAAACGCCATCGCTCTGCTGCGCGCGGTGGAGCAGGGCAGCCTGGCCCGACTGCTGATCGATAGCGCCGGCGGCGCGATCGAGCGTAAGCAGCTGCTGGATGCCTTCGAAGCCGATTTCGGCCGCGGCAGCGCCCGCGCCCTGATGCTCGATTGCCGGAAGGAAGACGGCGTCACGGCGCTCCAGGAGATCCGGATCCGCCTGAAGCGCAGCCGCATCGCCCAGGCGCTGACCCCAAAGAGCCTCGCCATACCGGCCAAACCCGCCCGCGGCGACTGCGCCGCCGATGTCTTCGTGCCGGCCTGGCCGGGTTGATTCTGCGCCCTTTTCCGGGGCGCGATCGCTACGCGATGATCGATATTAACTCGCTGATTTTAGCCAAATAATCGATTTCACACCGAACGGTGTGACTGATCGCACAAGCCTGCCCATGGGGTCGAACGGCTTTCGCGGATGGCGGCACTACCCGTCACCAACATCAACCGAAACTCAACCGACCCCCAAGGAGGTCTTCTAGATCATGGCGCTCGTTACCAACCAGCCCACCACGACCATGCCGCTCGACCCGACCCAGTTCGATCCGTCGATCATGATTCAGCAGTACTACACGACCTATTACGGGTCGAATGCCAGCGAGACCGTGAACGGCGACTGGCAGCACAACACGATGTACCTCTACGGCGGCAACGACACCGCCACCGGCGGCGGCGGCAATGACGTGCTCGACGGCGGCACCGGCAACGACAACCTCTCGGGCGACGCCGGCAACGACAAGCTGCTGGGCGGCGACGGCAATGACATCCTGAGCGGCGGCGCCAACAACGATTATCTCGACGGCGGCATCGGCAACGACACGATGAACGGCGGCGACAACGACGACATGTTCATCCATGGCGCCGGCGCCGACAAGATGGACGGCGGCAACGGCATCGACACCGTGGACTATTCCGCCGCCGATACCGGCGTGTTCGTGAACATGAAGGGCAATGTCTACGGCGGCGCGGCAGCGGGCGACAGCATCTCCAACATGGAGAACGTGATCGGCACCAAGTTCGGCGACTATATCGAAGGCACCTCCGCCAACAACAAGATCATCGGCGGCGAAGGCAACGACAGCCTCTACGGCAACGGCGGCCTGGACTTCCTCGATGGCGGCGACGGCAACGACTACATCTACGCCTCGGGCAACACCGGCGGCTCCACGATCCTCGGCGGCAAGGGCGACGACACGCTGCTGGGCAGCCAGGGCGCCGATAAGATCGACGGCGGCGAAGGCAACGACTTCATCAACGCCGGGACCGGTTCGGACACGCTGACCGGCGGTGCGGGCGAGGACCACTATGTCTGGATGGTCGATGCGCCGCTGCACGGCAACGACGTGATCACTGACTTCGATCCGCTGGCCGACTCGCTGGAATTCTACGATCCGTACGGCGGCAGCAAGGTGGACCTGTTCGTCGGCAGCAGCGCCGATGGCGACGTCCTGTTCAGCTGGAAGGGCGGCACCGTGGAGCTCGACGGCGTGCAGAACCAGGGCTGGACCAATGTCCAGGACCTGCAGAATGCCGGCATCGACGTGAGCTGGAGCCAGATCGTCTAAGTCATCACCGCACACCAGCCTGCAGGAAACCCCGGCCGAGCGATCGGCTGGGGTTTTCGACTCTTTGTCTTGGTGATGGCCGTCACCGGGCCTCGGTGACCGTCATCACCAACCGCCGGAAGGTCTCGGGCGACCCATTGTCAAGCGCGACATGACGCGCATCTAGGAGACCCGGATGTCGATCCTCACCCCGATCCAGCTCGAGAGCAAAATGCTGAGCTTCGCCGATATCTTCACCGATGGCTGCGACGTGAAGTTTGTTCAGGGAGCGAGCTGCAACGTCCGCGCCGCTCTGCCGGACGGCAGCCTGGTCGATCTCACGGACACCTATCGCGGCCGGCTGCAGCCGAGCGATTTCCACTTCGAATACGGCAAGGACGACTGCCCGGAAGCCGCCCACAAGTTCTGCGCCCCGGCGCCGGTCTGGGCCTGAGATTCCTGGGCCTGAGTTTCGCAGTCACCCTGCTTGGCCTTTTCCTCCCCAACTGACCTCCCCCGCCAACGGGGGAGGTTTTTTCTTGGTTCAATTGAACCCGGCCGCCTCGCGCGCGACGGCGTTCGGCTCCTCGGCGTCGATCGGCACGCCGGGCAGCAGTTTGGAGGTGCGGATCGCCAGCGCCGATTTGACATGGCTGACATTGGGCGCCGGCGTCAGGTGCGTGGTCAGGAATTTCTGATAGGCGTCCCAGTCGTGGGCGACGATCTTCAAGAGGAAGTCGGTCTCGCCGGCCAGCATGTGGCATTCCCGGACCATGGGCCACCCGCCGACCAGAGCCTCGAAGGCCTTAAGGTCGGTCTCGGCCTGGCTGTTCAGACCGACATGGGCGAAGACCGTCACGCCGAAGCCCAGCGCCTCGGCATTGACTTCGGCATGGTAACCTTTCAGGTAACCGCCTTCTTCCAGCGCCCGCACCCTTCTCAGGCAGGGCGGCGCCGAGATCCCGGCCCGCGCCGCGAGATCCACATTGGTCATCCGACCATTCGCCTGCAGGTCGGCGAGGATGCGGAGATCGATCTTGTCCAGTTTGGCCCGGCGCATGAAATCTTCCACCAGCGAAGCGTGAATTTGGGAAATTATATTACGAGAAATTTCCTTTCGCAAATGATGTGAGCCGCGTCTCTATCGGCTTTCGGGGAAGCCAAGTAAGATAGGATTTCGTCGATTTTCCCGCTGTCACCGGTTGCTCAGGAAGGGCGACGGGCTTTCGCCATGATCAGTTCCGCCGCCACCACGACCCTGCCTTCGCTCGAAGAGCTGCGTGCCGCGTTTGCCCGGGAGCGGGAGGCGCGGCTCGAGGCCGAGCGGCTGCTGGCCCAGAGCGAGGAGGCGTTCAGCCTGGCCAAGATCGAGCGCGAGGAGCTCTCAAGGGGCAAGCACGACCTCTTGCGCAACATGGGCCACGAGCTGCGCACGCCCCTGAATGCGATCATCGGTTTCTCCTCGCTGCTGCTGTCGCGGTTGAACGGCCGCCTGGCGCCGGAGGATTTCGACTATCTCCAGATCACCCACGACAACGCCAACGACCTGATGCACATCGTCAATCAGGCCTTGGAGATGACACGGCTGCAGTCCGGCTCCTACATCATCGAGAAGGACAATGTGCAGCTGGAGCCGATCATCGAATCCTGCCTCGCCATGCGCCAGCAGCAGTTCGCCGATGCCGAGATCGTGCCGATCGTCGAGATCGCCCCCGACCTGCCGGATGTCGTCGCCGACCGCGCCGCCTTGGCGAAGTGCCTGCTGGCCATCATCGACAACGCGATCAAGTTCTCCGACGGCGCGCCGCAGATCCTGGTCTCGGCCGACCGGGTCGACCAGGAAGTGGTGATCATGGTCGCCGACCGCGGCATCGGCATTCCCGAACCGGACATCGACCGCGTGACCGAGCCCTTCTTCCAGGTCGATAACACGCTCAGCAAGGACAAGAGCGGCGCGGGCTTGGGCCTCGCCATCACCCGCTCGCTGCTGGAGCGCCAGGACGCGCGGCTCAAGATCATGAGCCATCTCGGCCACGGCACCACGGTGCATATCCGGCTGAAGCGGGCTTAGCTCGTAAGCCTTAGATCAGGCAGGAATTTCGCGGGATTTCGTCGCTTTTCGGGAAGTGTGACGGGCTTGCCTTGAGTAAGCTCCGCCGGACACTTATCTTAACGCAACGGGATTCGGCCCCGACTCGCGAAGGCTCCAGACATGGCGGAAATCAGGACTAAGGCGCTCATCATCGGCTCTGGCCCGGCGGGCTATACCGCGGCCATCTACACCGCGCGCGCCAACCTGAAACCGGTCCTGGTCCAGGGCATCCAGCCGGGTGGCCAGATGACCATCACCACCGACGTGGAAAACTACCCGGGCTTCGCCGACGTGATCCAGGGCCCCTGGCTCATGGAGCAGATGCAGAAGCAGGCCGAGCATGTCGGCACCCAGCTCAAGTTCGACACCATTACCGAGGTCGATCTCTCGCGCCGGCCGTTCCGGGCGGTCGGCGATTCCGGCGACATCTATTACGGCGACACGCTGATCATCGCGACCGGCGCCCAGGCCAAATGGCTGGGGATTCCGTCGGAGCAGAAGTTCCGCGGCTTCGGCGTCAGCGCCTGCGCCACCTGCGACGGCTTCTTCTTCCGCGAGAAGGAAGTCGTCATCGTCGGCGGCGGCAACACCGCGGTGGAAGAGGCGATCTATCTCACCAACCACGCGACCAAGGTGACGCTGGTGCATCGCCGCGACCATCTGCGCGCCGAGAAGATCATGCAGGAGCGCCTGTTCCGTAACCCGAAGATCAAGGTGGTTTGGGATTCGACGGTCGAGGAAGTACTGGGCAGCGGCGAGCCCGCGGGTGTCACGGCTGTGCGCATCAAGAACGTGAAGACCGGCGCCAGCACCGATATTCCGGCCGACGGCCTCTTCGTGGCGATCGGCCACACGCCTTCGACCGAGCTCTTCAAGGGGAAGCTTCCGCTCGACGCGGAGGGCTATCTGCTGACCAAGCCGGACAGCACCGCGACCGAGATTCCCGGTGTCTTCGCCGCCGGCGACGTGAAGGACAAGGTGTTCCGCCAAGCCGTGACTGCCGCCGGCATGGGTTGCATGGCCGCTCTGGAAGCTGAGCGCTTCCTGGCCGCGCATGAGCACGAGGAAGCACGCGCGGCCGAATAGCAGCGAAGGCCACAGCCGTGCGCTTCGCCGCGATTTTACGGGGGTCAGTCCATGATGGACTGGGACAAGCTCAGGATCTTTCACGCCGTCGCTGAAGCCGGCAGTTTCACCCATGCGGGTGAGACGCTGAACCTCTCGCAATCCGCGGTCTCGCGCCAGATTTCCTCCCTCGAAGAAAGCCTCAACGTCGCGCTGTTCCATCGTCATGCCCGCGGCCTGATCCTGACCGAGCAGGGCGAGCTGCTCTATCGCACGGCGCACGAGGTCTTCTCCAAGCTGGCCATGGCCGAGGCGCAGCTCGGCGAGTCCAAGGACCGGCCGAAGGGCCAGCTCAAGGTGACGGCGACCCAGGCCTTCGGCTCGGCCTGGCTGACGCCGGGGCTGGTGGAGTTCGTCGAGCTCTACCCCGACGTCGAGGTGGATCTGCTGCTCGAGGATCGCGAGCTCGATCTCTCGATGCGCGAGGCGGATGTTGCGATCCGCATGCAGCCGCCGCGGCAACCTGAATTGATCCAGCGGCACCTGCTGACCATGCACACCTACGTATATGCATCGCCAGGTTATCTTAAGCGGCATGGCATTCCCAAGACACCGGAGGATCTCGACGGCCATCGCATCATCGTCTTCGGCGAGGATCAGCGCCCGCCGGTGCCGGAGATCGACTGGCTGATGCGCTCCGGCGTGCGCAAGGATCGCCCGCGCCGTCCGGTGTTGAAGGTGAACTCGGTCTATGCGATCCGCCGCGCGGTGCAGAGCGGCATGGGTCTCGCCAGCCTGCCGGAGTTCATGGCGACGGATTCGCAGAACCTGGTCCGCGTCCTGCCCGAGCTGCAGGGCCCGCGCATTGATGCCTATTTCGTCTATCCGGAAGAGCTCCGGAACTCGAAACGCATCCAGGTCTTCCGCGATTTCCTGCTGCGCAAGGTCGCCGAAGGCAAGATGCAGGGCTGATCTCCGGGCCGATGGGACCCGGCGATTTGCCTTCGCATCTGCGAAAGTTTTGGGCGGATTTTTGCTGCACTGCCGTCGAATCCGGCAGCGATTCCAGCGCTCTACCCGAGTGATATTATCGAGTTTCGCATTTTTCGCGTCTGGAACGATGTGAAAATCACCTGCTAAAACATTGAGGCAGAATGATGAAATAGGCATGCGGAACTTGCATGGGCCCTTTGTGTTTTTGACTCTGGTTAGCTTGGCAGAAACACCTATGTTTACGCGTGTGGATTGGAGCACAGTGTTGTTGCGGCAACGCAACAGTTTCGATCCCCGGTTCTGACGAAGATTGCACCCCCGAACAAAGGGCTGGAGCACCGGAAGAAGCGGACCGCGAGTTTCGAGACGAACGGCCGGAATTAGGTTGGAAGTCTCAAATCGGATCTGGGCGCAAGGCCCAGATGGGGTCTTCGGATCCTACGTCTCCCAGACGTAAAGCCTCCCTGTTTAACTTGCCGGGCCCTCGGGCCCGGCATTTTTCTTTTTAGCGTTGTAAATGTGCAACAGATCGCCCCGGCCTCGGCCTTTGGGCGGATGCCGCACTGCGCCAGTGGATTGGTCGGGAAGCCCGGCGAAACGCCGGCCAAGCCTCAGCGGTAGAGCCGGTCGCCGAGATCCTGCATGCCGCTGTAGAGCGACGCGACGAACTCGCCATAGCCGTTGAAGAGCTGGGTCGGCACGGTGCCGTTCTGGCCCAGCACCCGCTCGTCGGCCTGGCTCCAGCGCGGATGGGCGACCTCGGGGTTCACATTGGCCCAGAAGCCGTATTCGCTGGATTGCAACTGCTCCCAGTAGCTCAAGGGCTGCTGGTCGGTGAAGGTGATCTTCACGATGCCCTTGGCCGACTTGAAGCCGTATTTCCACGGTGTCGCCAGGCGGAGCGGCGCGCCGTTCTGCTTCGGCGCCGGCTTGCCGTACATGCCGGTCACCATGAAGGCGAGGTCGTTGGTCGCCTCGGCGATGGTCAGGCCCTCGATATAGGGCCAGGGCGACCAGGGCTGGCCGCTGATGCCGGGCGCCACGTCGGGATTGTTGAAGCTCTCGAAGCGCAGGTATTTCGCACTCGACAGCGGCGCCGCGAGATCGACCAGACGCTTCAGCGGAAAGCCGCTCCAGGGTACCGCCATCGACCAGGCCTCGACGCAGCGGTGGCGATAGAGCCGCTCTTCCAGCGGCATCTGTTTCAGGAGCGCGTCGATGTCGAGGGTCTGCGGCTTCTCCACCATGCCGTCGATAGTGACGGTCCAGGGCCGGATCGGCAGCGCCTGCGCCAGATCCGCCACGTCTTTCGACGTGTCGAACTCATAGTAGTTGTTGTAATGGGTCGACAGCCCTTCGGAAGTCACCTCCCGGTCGAGCTTGTAGGTCTCGTTGCGCTTCACCGGATACAGGCCGGCGGAAGGGTCGGCGGTGTCGTCGGCGTGGGCGCTGGAAAGGGCCAAAGGCGAGGCCACGGCAATGCCGGCCGCGGCCAGAAAATGGCGCCGGCGCAGGTAAACGCCTTCCGGCGTCGCAGCACTTTCCGGCAGTTCCCAGCCGCGTTTGATCTTGATGAACATGAGGCGCGCTCCTGAAGGATTCCAGGATAGTACGCCGGAAAGCGGGAATTGGTTACTCCCGACCGGTCACGTGCCGGTGACCGGTCGGGTATCGACTGGGGTTAGGCTAGCAAGGCCCGCAGCATCCAGGCGTTCTTTTCATGGACCTGCATGCGCTGGGTCAGCAGGTCGGCGGTCGGTTCGTCGGAGGCCTTCTCGGCCGCCGGGAAGACCCTGCGCGCGGTGCGGGCAACCGCTTCCTGGCCTTCGACCAGCTGGCGGATCATCTCTTCTGCCTTAGGCTGGCCGGCCGCCTCTTTGATCGAGGACAGTTTGGCGTAAGCGGAATAGCTGCCCGGGGCCGGATGGCCCAAAGCGCGGATCCGCTCGGCGATCAGGTCGACCGCGAGGGCCAGCTCGGTGTACTGCGTCTCGAACATCAGATGCAGCGTGTTGAACATCGGCCCTTCCACGTTCCAGTGGAAGTTATGGGTCTTCAGATAGAGCGTGTAGGTGTCGGCCAGCAGGTGGCTCAGACCCTCGGCGATGGCCTTGCGGTCCTTCGGCTTGATGCCGATGTCGATCGACATGGAATCCCTCGTCTGGTGTTCTGGGGGCGTGATTTACAAGGCTAATGTGGCAATTTCCCCCGGATCCTCAAGGGAAAGGACGCCGCAGGACAATGGAATCTTTCGGTCAGGGCGATCGACGCGGTCGATTGACGGCTAGATCTCCCGCACCATCAGGTTGTCCTCGAACGGGAAGCTGGTCAGCAATTCGCAGCCGGTTTCCGTGACCAGCACCTGCTGCTCCAGCTTCACGCCCTCGTCGCCGCCGACCTCGCCCATGTAGCTCTCGACGCAGAGCGTCATACCGGGCTCGATCAGGCCGTCAAAGCCGCCGCTTTCCAGGTCCTCGAGATAGACGACCTGCGGGTATTCGTCGGCGAGACCCACGCCGTGATAGACCACGCAATAGCGGTTCTCGAGGCAGCTCGCCGGCAGCTGGAAGGAACGCTCGACCAGCTCCTTCGAGGTGAGGCCCGGCTTCAACACGTCGATGTTGAAATGGATCTGCTCCCAGGCGAGCCGGTAGAGCTCGCGCTGCTTCGGCGTCGGCTTGCCGGGGCCGCAGAAATAGGTGCGGGAGAGATCGGCGCAATAGCCGTAGGGACCGATCAGGTCGGTGTCGAAGCTGACCAGCTCGCCGGGCCGGATGATGCGGTCGCTGGATTCCGCGAACCAGGGATTGGTGCGGCCGCCCGAGGCCAGGAGGCGGGTCTCGATCCACTCGCCGCCCATCGCGATGTTGGTCTCGTGCAGCTTGGCCCAGAGCTGGTTCTCCGTGATGCCGGGCTCGAGCGCGTCACGCATTCTCGCCATGCCGGTCTCGCAGACCGCAATCGACACGCCCATCAGCGCGATCTCGTCCGCCGACTTGATCCGCCGCGCGAATTCCATCACACCTTCGCCCTCATGCGCGTCGATGCCGAGCTTCTGCAGCGCGCGGGCGCCGGCGAGATCGCAATGATCGAGGGCGAGGCGTTTGTTGCCGCCGCCATGCGCCTGCACCAGATCGGCGATCTCCGCCGCCCATTGCCCCGCGCGCTTCTCGACCAGCGGCCCGGCGGCGTAGAAGTACCAAGCCTTGGCGCCGCGGATCTCTGCAATGGTCTCGAGACCTTCGCTAAGGTGGGCGCAGCCATGGAACTCGAACAGCACCACCGGCCCTTCGGTCGGCACGAAGGCGTAGCGCCCCGCATTGTGCAGGGTCCAGACAGCCATATTCCGGCTGCCGGTCGCGTAGCGGATGTTGATCGGGTCGAACAGCACGATACCGGCGAAATCGTTCTTCTTGAGCTCGGCGCGCACTCGATCGAGCCGGTATTTGCGCAGCCGCCGCATATCGACCTGTCCCTCGGTGTCGATCAGCGCTGTCGGCGGCGTACGCTTGGCGCGGGCGAAGGGATAGGGGTTCGCGGGCTTATACGGACGCGATGAATCAGGCGACATGCAGCTCTCCCCGGCAAGGCGATCAGCTTGCCATGCGGTGGAGCGGTGTCCAGGGCGGAAATATCATAGGCGAGCTGCGGACTATAGCTCCGCAGTCATGCCAAGGCTTGGCCTTGGCATCCACGAGTTGCTTTGTTGCGGGCAAACTCGTGGACCCCAAGGCCAAGCCTCATGAGCGCTAGGTTAAGGGCTTCATTTGGAGTTTCCGCTTTCTAGGCGGTTCGTCGAGCTGCCGCATCTTGCGGAGAACGAACCGCAAGGTGGTTGCCAAGTTAGGCGGCGGCCAGATCGCGGCGAGCAGGGCGTTTGCGAGCAGAATTGTCGTGCGCCAGAGGGACGTCTGGCGAGAGGTTGCCGGTCGAGGGGGGAATGGCGCCCGGGTCGGCGAGCGTTTCATCAAGGATGAGGGCGAGGAGCAGATGGGCGTAGAGCCATGCTCGCGCGAGATCGGGGTCCTTGGCGGGTAGCCGGTCGATGCGCAGGATGGACTTCAGGCGCTTGATGGCGATTTCGATCTGCAAGCGCAGCCGGTAGAGGGCGCCGATCGCGTCCACCGGGAAGTCCTGCGCACCGAGCGAGGTGAGCAGAATGAGATGATCGGCAGCGGCAAGCGTTCTGGGATCGGTGCGTTGTCGTTGGAACTTGGAGCGCGTCCGCCGCGCCTTGGTGCGAGCCCTGGCTGCGGCATCCGGCGGCTTCTTGATGAGGACGAGGCGCATCTCACACGGCTTCTCTCGGCTGTGCGCCTTGTGCACTCGAACGGCCAAGTCGAGCGCACCTTGTGCATTCGCCTGCTCGAACAACCGCATCCAGTCGAGAGGCTGGCCGTCGGCGTGCCGCAATTGCAGGCTGTTCCAGGTCAGGCGCAGCAGAACATCGGCGCCGGCCTCTAGAGTATCCTTGATCGCGTCCGGATGCGGGTAGCCGCGGTCGCCAAGGCGAATCTCGCCCGGCGTCACCGCCAGTCGGTCCAGCCGCTCGCCTTCCTTGAGCGTCGTAATGGCGGCATCGGTGATCCGCGCAAGGTGGGGGGCATAGCAGAGATGCAGCCGCCAAGCCCGATTGCCGGGCCCTTCGATCCGGCTGCCATCGACGATCCGGATCGGCCGGTTGCCGTCCTTGACCCCGATGGTCCGGGCGACCCGGCTTAGGTTCTCAGCGCACAGAGCCTCCAGCCAGCCCGCCGCGTTCCTCAGGCGCTCCATCAGCGACACGTCCGACAGATCCGCCACGCCCTGCGCCGCCGCCATCGCCGCCAAGCTTCGCAACGACTGGCCGCCAGGCCCGTACATCAGCGCCATTCTCAGCAGGTCTACTGCGCTCTTGAGCCGGCGCGCCCGCAAAAATGCGCCATGCTCACGAGCAGATGCCGCCAAGGCGGCTTCGCCGCCCAGCCTGGCCACAAGCTGCAGCCAATCGTCCGAATCAAGCTCGTCCTGTTCCATCCCAAGCTTGAATCACATTCGCCATCCAGAGGGAATCCCCTTAACCTAGCGCATATGTGGCCAAGCCTTGGGGTGACTAACGAGTTTGGAGAAGCGGCGGAGTCTCTACTTCAGCGCCTGGCACGCCCGGATGATGCGGGTGCAGGCCTCCTTCAGCGCTTCGGTCGAGGTCGCGTAGGAGATGCGGAAATAGGGCGACAGCCCGAAGGCCGAACCCTGCACGGCCGCGACACCTTCCGCCTCCAGCAGATAGGTCACGAAATCGTCGTCGGTGGCGATCTTCTTGCCCTGCGGCGTGGTCTTGCCGATGCAGCCGGCGCAGGAGGGGTAGACATAGAACGCGCCCTCCGGCGTGTGGCAATGCAGGCCCGGCGCCTGGTTCAGCATCTTCACGACCATGTCGCGGCGTTCCTTGAACACCGCGTTGTGCTTCGCGATGAAGTCCTGCGGGCCATTCAAGGCCTCGACCGCCGCCGCCTGGGAGACCGAGGAGGGGTTCGAGGTCGATTGCGACTGCATCTTGGCGATGGCCTTGATCAGCGGGGCGGGGCCGCCGGCATAGCCGATCCGCCAGCCGGTCATGCAATAGGCCTTGGAGACGCCGTTCATCGTCAAGGTGCGGTCGTAGAGCTTCGGCTCGACCTGGGCAATGGTCGCGAACTTGAAGCCGTCATAGAGCAGATGCTCGTACATATCGTCGGTCAGGATATGCACCTGCGGGTGCTTCAGCAGCACGTCGGCCAGCGCCCTCAGGTCGGCGGCGCTGTAGGCGGCACCGGTCGGGTTCGACGGCGAGTTCAGGATCAGCCACTTGGTCTTCGGCGTGATCGCCGCTTCGAGGGCTTCGGCGGTCAGCTTGAACTTGTGGTTCTCGCCGCATTCGACGATCACCGGCTTGCCGTCGGCCAACTGCACGATGTCCGGATAGGAGACCCAGTAGGGCGCCGGGATGATGACCTCGTCTCCGGCGTTCAGGGTGGCGACCAGGGCGTTGAACAGCACCTGCTTGCCGCCGGTGCCGACGGTGATCTGGTCCATCTTGTAGTCGAGGCCGTTCTCGCGTTTGAACTTGGCGATGATCGCCTTCTTCAGCGCGTCGGTGCCGTCCACGTTGGTGTATTTGGTGTCGCCGGAGCGGATCGCCTGGATCGCCGCTTCCTTGATGTTGTCGGGCGTGTCGAAATCCGGCTCGCCGGCGCCGAGGCCGATCACGTCGCGGCCTTCCGCTTTCAGCTGCCGCGCCTTGCTCGTGACGGCGATGGTGGGCGAGGGCTGGATCCGGTCGAGGCGTTCGGCGATGAAGGCCATGATTCTCACTTCTGGCGGGACGGGGAAAACGGCGCGGAAAATACCGCCCAGCGGCCCTTGGCGCAATGCGGCATCCGTGCCGGATAGGGTGAATCTGCGGGGTTTGTGACCCCGATTGCCGCCCGATTGTCCGCCCGATTGTCCACGGGCCAATTGTATGGAAACAATGGCCGGAACCAGGGGAGAACGCCAATGCCGCTGCAGATCGTGGGGGCCGGTTTCGGCCGGACCGGGACCATGTCGACCTATACCGCGCTGAAGCAGCTCGGCTTCCCCTGCTATCACATGTTCGAAGTCCTGGGGAAACCCGAGAACAAGAAGACCCATCTCGATTTCTGGCGGCGGGTCGCCGACGCGCCGGACCGGCCACGGAACGACTGGGAGCAGGTCTTCGGCCAATATACCGCGAGCGTGGACAACCCCGCGGTCTGCGTCTGGCGCGAGCTGATCCGCTTCTACCCGGAGGCCAAGGTGCTGCTGACCCTGCACCCGAAGGGTGCCGATGCCTGGTACGAGAGCGTGATGGAGACGATCTATTTCACCGAGAACACCTGGCAGTTCAGGCTGCTGCATGCGGTGACGCCGTTCGGCCGGAAGTTCGGCGACATGTCGCGGAAGCTGATCTGGCAGCACCTCCACCGCGACACCATGCCCGACCGGGCGAAAGCGACGGCCTTCTACAACCGGCATATCGATGAAGTGAAGGCCGCGGTGCCGCCCGAGCGGCTGCTGATCTTCACCGCTGACCAGGGCTGGGGACCGTTGTGCCGGTTCCTCGACGTCGCGGTGCCCAACGCACCTTTCCCCAACGTCAACGACCGCGCTGAGTTTCAGAAAATCAAGCGCAACGTCAGTCGCGGAGCTTACGTGATTCTCGGCGTTGGTGCGGCGGTTGCGGCGGCGATCGTCGGCGGCCTTACCTGGATACTCGGCTAGCGAGCGCCTGCCGATAGACAGCCAGGTCACTCTCCGAGAAGCAGCAGAAGATCACGTCTTCGACGCTCGGCGCGGCATCGAGCGATGCGCGCACGGTCTCGACCGCGATCCTGGTCGCATCCTCGATTGGATAGCCGTAGATGCCGGTGCTGATCGCCGGAAAGGCGATCGACTTCAAGCCATGCTGCTCCGCGATCTCCAGGGAACGGCGGTAGCAGGAGGCGAGCACCGCGGGCTCGCCGGCCTCGCCGCCGCGGTAGACCGGGCCAACGGTGTGGATGACGTGCTTGGCCGGCAGCCTGTAGCCCTTGGTAATCTTGGCGTCGCCGCTCTTGCAGCCATGCAAGGTCCGGCATTCTTCCAGGAGTTCCGGCCCTGCCGCGCGGTGGATGGCGCCATCCACTCCGCCGCCGCCGAGCAGGCTCTCGTTGGCAGCGTTGACAATGGCGTCAACGTGCAGGGTGACGATGTTGGCGCGGATCGCCCTGATCTCCGCCATGTCAGGCCTTCAGGCCGGCGCCCATTCGAATACGATCATCAGGCAGCCGATCTCGGTGCGGGTGTTGTGATAGGAGCCGGGCTTGAAGGAGACGAAGTCGCCGGTCTTCAGCACCCGGCCGTCGCTCTCGATCGCCTCGCCCTCGATCACGTAGAATTCTTCGTAGTTGGGGTGGGTGTGCGGCTTGGTGACCGATCCCGGGAGCATGTGGAAGTAGTAGCTGCCGCGGCTGGTCTTCAGGTCGAAGGTGATCGGCTTCCAGCGCAAACCCGGATAGCCCGGTCCGTCGAGCGTGTAGTCCTCGAAAGAGCTGGGATCGGTCTTGATGACGGTCGGGATATCGATCGGGCGCTGCATCACTTCGTCTCCGAATCACCTGCGGCAAGCGCCAACAGCGCTTGCGAGAGCGCCTTGGCTTCTGCGCGGCTGAGCGCGACGGGTTCGTCGTAGGTGTCGCTGGCCTTCAGCATGATGGTCCCGTCCTCGGTCCACAAGATCACGTCGCCGCCTGAAAGAACGTAGCTCTTCGGTCCGCCCAACGACCTGCCTCTCGATGTTGATCCTAGCTCGCCTCCAGCCTTGCCGGGAAGCCCGGGGCGCGCAAATCTTCGCCAACCGAATCCTCCAGCAGTTTCACGATCATGGACGACCAGGCGCCGCCGCCGTATTTGGCGCGGCCTTCCACGAAGATCTGCTCCATGAGGCCCGCCAGCTTCAGCGGCACGCCAAAGCGACGGCCCATCTCCAGGGCGAAGCCGGCGTCCTTGCAGGCGAGGTCCATGGTGAAGCCGATGTCATAGGAGCCGTTCAGGATTACCTGGCTCTCGGTCTCGTGCACGAAGCTGTTGCCGGAGCTGGCCTTGATCGCCTTGAAGGCGGAGGCGAGATCGACGCCGCCTTTCTTGCAGAGCATCAGTGCCTCGCCGGCGGCGATCAGGTGGATGAAGGCCAGCATGTTGGTGACCACCTTGGTCACCGAAGCCTGCTGGTGGCCGCCGAGATGGATGACTTCGCCGCCCATGGCCTGGAGGGCGCCGCGATGCCTGTCGAACAAGGCCTTGTCGCCGCCGACCAGCACGGTGATCTCGCCGGCCTCGGCCCGATGCACGCCGCCGGTGACCGGGCAAGCCAGCACATCGACCTGGCGCGCCGAGAGCGGCGCCGCGAGGCGGGCGAGCGTGTCCTCATCGACCGTGCTCATTTCGATCCATGTGGCACCGGGCTTGAAGCCCGGCAATGCGGCGGTGATCACACTTTCGCTCGCCTTGGGCGAGGGCAGGCAGGTGATGAGGCCGTCGGCATCCTTGGCCGCTTCCGCCGGGGAGGCGGCCCAGGTCGCGCCGAGCTTCAAGGCCGGCTCGGCGGCGGCGCGGTCGCGGTCGTGAACCGCGACCTGGAACCCGCCGCGGGCCAGGCTGGAGGCGAGATGGCGGCCGAGGTGGCCAAGGCCGATGAAACCGTAACGCATGGCTCAGGAGCCTCCACCGAACTTGTTGGCCGTCGAATAGCTGATCGGCGTGGTCTGCACTTCGAGATGCAGCTCGTCGCCGGTATAGGGATGCGCCAGCGCTATTTCCTCGTTGAGCTCGACGCCGAGGCCAGGTTCGTCGGGGACGATCACGTAGCCGTCTTCCCAGCGGATCGGCTTCTTCAGGATCTCGGCGTGAAAGCCGCCCCAGGTCTGGATGCTCTCCAGGATCAGGAAGTTCGGCAGGGTGGCGGCGAACTGAATGTTCGCCGCTCCCTCGATCGGGCCGGCATAGAGATGCGGCGCCATCACGGCGTAATGCGTCTCCGCCATCGCAGCGATCTTCTTGGCCTCGAAGATGCCGCCGACCCGGCCGAGCGCTGGTTGCAGGATCGAGGCGGCGCCGAGCTCCAGCACGCGGGCAAACTCGTATTTGGTGGTGAGGCGCTCGCCGGTCGCGATCGGCACCTTGCAGGCGCGGGCGACCTTGGCCATCTCCTCCGGCATTTCCGGCGGCGTCGGCTCTTCGTACCACAGCGGGTCATAGGCCTCGATGCGGCGGCCGAGGCGAATGGCACCCGACGTCGTGAACTGGCCGTGGGTTCCGAACAAAAGATCGGCCTTGCTGCCGACCGCCTCGCGCAGGCGTTTGCAGAACAGCTCCGACTGATCCATGTCGAACAAGCTCGGCTGGTGCGGGTCATAGATCGTGTAGGGGCCGGCCGGATCGAACTTGATCCCGGTGAAGCCCATCTTCACGTATTCCGCCGCGCGCTTCGCCGAGGCATCGGCGTTGTTGTAGAAGTCGGTCGCGTCCTGCTTCTCGTCCGGATAGAGATAGGTGTAGCTGCGGAGCCGCTCATGCACCTTGCCGCCCATCAGCGCATGCACCGGCTTCATGGTTGCCTTGCCGATGATGTCCCAGAGCGCCATTTCGATCGCCGAGAGCACGCCCATCAGCGAGATGTCCGGGCGCTGGGAATAGCCGCGGGAATAGACCTCGCGCCAGATCGCCTCGATCCGGAACGGCTCGCGGCCGAGCAGATGTCGCTCGAACACGTCCTTGATCATCGCCTCGACCACCTTCGGGCCGAAGGTCGCAGCATATACCTCGCCGATCCCCTCGATGCCGTTGTCGGTGATCAGCTTCACGAAGACGAAATAGCGCCCGCCGAATCCCGGCGGCGGGTTGCCGACGATGAAGGTTTTCAGGTCCTTGATTTTCATGCTGGGCCTCCCCTGCGCTTTGCGCCGGTTATATCAGGACTTCGAGTCTTGGACGATGGCGTCGCTCATCTTGCGCGCGACCATGATGGTGGCTGCGTTGGTATTGCCCGAGGTGACGGTCGGGAAGATCGAGGCGTCGCAGACCCGCAGGCCCTCGATCCCGAAGACGCGGCTGCGGTTGTCGACCACGGAATCCGCGGCGCCGGCACCCATCCTGCAGGTGGAGGTCGGGTGGAAAACGGTGCTGCAGCGCTGGCGGAAATCGGCCAGCAGGTCGGCGTCCGACATCGGCCCGAGCACCGGCGGGATGGTCTCCTTGATGATCTCCCGGATCGCCGGTGTCGATTCCAGGCGTTGCAGCAGCCTGCCGCCGGCGATCGCCTCGGCGATGTCCAGGTCGGTCGACATGTAGTTGGGCGCGATCTTCGGCGGCGTGTCGATGCCGTTGTCCCGGATCGAAATTGTGCCACGGCTGGTCGGCCGGCAAGGCTGGAAGGACAGGATGAAACCCGAGAAGGGATCGGGATCGATGCGCCGCACCTCGCCGGGCTTCGGCGAAGGATAGGTGATCGGGTTGAAATAGAGCTGCATGTCCACGCGTTTCGCCGCCGCCGACGAGCGCACGAAGCCGCCGCACTGGTTGACGCTGAGGCTCAAGGTGCCGCGCCGGGTCAGCACGTAATGCAACGCCGCTTTGAACTGCCCCCACATCGAATTGAGCTCGTCGTTGAGCGTCGGGACCTTGGACTTGTAATAGTAGGTAACGGCGAGATGGTCCTGCAGATGCGCGCCGACATTCGCATTGTCCACGACCGGCGCGATACCCTGGCTCTGCAGCAGCGCGCCCGGGCCGATGCCGGAGAGCTGCAAGAGCTGCGGCGAGTTCACCGCGCCGCCGGAGAGGATCACCGAGAAGTTCGCGCGCGCCTGGAACAGATGGCCGTAGCGGCGGTATTCGATCCCGACCGCGCGCTTGCCCTCGAACAGGATACGCGTCGCCATCGCATCGGTCTCGAGCTTCACCAGCCCGCGCTTCAGCGCCGGCCGCAGGAAGGCATCGGCGGCGGAGCAGCGGAAGCCGTTCCTGGTGGTGATCTGGTAGAGGCCGGCGCCTTCCGGTTGGCTCACCATGTCGGCGGTCAGCGGCAGCTGCAGCTCGCGCGCGGCCTGGAAGTAGCGTTCTTTGAGCGGATGCGCGTCGTCGTCGATGCGCGAGACGCTCAAGGGACCGCTGCCGATACGCATGCCGGATTCGCTCATCCGGCGCTCGTTCGCCTCGAAGACCGGGCGGACGTCGTTCCAGCCCCAGCCTTGGGCGCCCATTCCGACCCAGTCGTCATAGTCGTGCGGCAGGCCGCGATAATAGACCAGGGCGTTGATCGAACTCGAGCCGCCGACCACTTTCCCACGCGGCCAGTAGAGGCTGCGGCCGTTGAGCTCGGGACAGGGCTCGGTCTGATAGGCCCAGTTCACGGTCTCGTCATAGAACAGGCGCCCATAGCCGATCGGCAGCTTGATCCAGAAGCGGCGGTCGCTGCCGCCGGCTTCCAGCAGCAGCACGGAAAGGCCCGCGGCCGAGAGCCTGTCCGCAAGCACGCAGCCGGCGGAACCGGCGCCGACGATGATGGTGTCGAAAGTTTCCATTGAAATCCGCGATCCCGAACTGGTCGGGAGCAAAATCCATCGCCGGACCGGGGCTTTGGAAATGCGTTTTTGGGCGGGCCGGGAATGAGTTTCGGGTGGCTCTTGTAAAGCTAAGCGTGCTTCCTGGCCTGCCAGACGCAGACGCCGATCACCAGGGCCACGACGGCGATGTCCGGCGAGACGGTTTCGCCCAGGACCACGGCGGCCAAAGCGAGGCCCAGGAAAGGCTGGAACAGCTGGATCTGGCTGACCCGGGCGATGCCGCCGAGGAGCAGGCCGCGGTACCAGAAGAAGAAGCCGATGAACATGCTGAACAGCGTCACATAACCGAAGCCGAGCCAGACCGGCTGCGCGACCGTCTTCAAGTCGCCCGGAAGCGTCGCGAGTGTCGCCGGCAGGCTGATTGGCAGCGAAAGGACCAAGGCCCAGCAGATGGTCTGCCAACTGCCGATCCGCTTCGAAAGCCGGCTGCCCTCGGCATAGCCGAGACCGCAGACCACGATCGCTGCCAGCATCAGGAGATCAGGCGCGGCGAAGCCACCGGTGCTGTGCCAGAGCGCATAGATACAAACCGAGGCGCTGCCGGCCATCGCCCAGAGCCAGAAAGGTGCGCGCGGCTTCTCGGCCGCACGCAATACGGCGAACAGTGCGGTCACCAGCGGCAGCAGGCCGACGAAGACGATCGCGTGAGCAGACGGCACAGATTTGAGCGCCAGCGCCGTCAGCAGCGGAAAGCCCAGCACGACTCCGCCCGCGACGACGAGCAGCGGAAGGAGATCGCTGCGCGCGGGGAGCTTCTGGCGCGTTGCGGCGAGCAGGAGCGCGGCCAGGATGCCGGCGCCCGCCGCGCGGCCGGCGGTGAGGAAGATCGCGTCGAGCCCCATCACCGCCACGCGCGTCGCTGGCAGCGAGCCGGCGAAGATCGCCATGCCGATCGCGCCATGAATCATACCGGCGAGGCGATGGTGGTCGGCGCGTGGGGCGGTGGTGAGTTGGATGGTCATCTTCTTGGTCGCCTGGAAGACAGTGTTGCGTACCCCCACCCCGGCCCTCCCCCGATTCGGGGGAGGGAGAAGAAGGCATGCTCGCTGCGGTCCCTCCCCGAATCGGGGGAGGGTTAGGGTGGGGGTGCGAGTCACCGTCGAAGATCATCTCTCCACGCTCGCCTCTCCAGCCACAGATGCGGTATAGTTGGACATTCTGTACCGTTACAGAGACCTATACAGATGGATCTTCAGCTCAAATCCGCCGCGGCCGCGCCGCTGCAGGAGCAGGTGGTGGCGGCGCTGCGGGCGGCGATTGCGGCCAAGACCCTGCTGCCGGGCGAGAGGCTGCCCTCGATCCGCAAGCTGGCGGCGGCCAACCGCATCTCGCCCTTCACCGCGGTCGAGGCCTACGACCGGCTCATCGCGCAGGGCCTGATCACTGCCAAGCCGAAATCCGGATTCTTCGTCGCCGGGCGTGAAGCACCGCTCACCTTGATCGATCGCGCGGCCAGCCCGGGGCATGCCGCGCCGGAGACGGTCGATCCGGTCTGGATGATGCGCCAGTCGCTCTCGCTGGACGATCGCGTCGTGCATTCAGCCTGCGGCTGGCTGCCGGATTCCTGGCTGCCGGAGGCAGGCATCCGCCGCGCCCTGCGCGGCATCGCCGCGATGCCCGGTGCGCAGCTGCTGCAATACGGCCATCCGCTCGGCTATCTGCCCTTGCGACAGCAGATCCGGATGCGGCTGGCCGAGCTCGACATCGCCGCGGCGCCGGAGACGATCCTGCTGACCGACGGCGCCTCGCAGGCGGTCGACCTGGTCTGCCGGCATCTGCTGCAGCCGGGCGATGCGGTGCTGGTCGATGACCCCGGTTATTTCAACTACCACGCGGTGCTGCGTGCGCACCGGGCGCGGGCCCTGCCGGTGCCGATGACCCGGGACGGCGTCGATCTCGCGGCGATGGAAAGGCTGGCGGCGGCCGAGCACCCGAAGCTCTATCTCGCCAACCAGGCGATCCAGAACCCGACCGGCCTCAGCCTCGCGCCCGGACAGGCGCATCGGCTGCTCAACCTGGCGCAACGCCATGACTTCCGGATCGTCGAGGACGACGTGTTCCGAGATTTCCAGGCGGTGCCGACGCCGCGGCTCGCGGCTTTGGACGGCTTCACCCGCGTGCTGCATCTCGGTGGTTTCTCGAAGACCATCTCGGCGGCGCTCCGGGTCGGCTTCATCGCCGGGCCGGCGGAGACGATCCGGCATCTCGCCGACCTGAAGCTCGCCACCACCTTCGGTAACAACCAGGGTGCCGCGCAGGTCGTCCACCGGCTGCTGGAGGACGGCAGCTATCGCAAGCACGTGGCGGCCTTGCGCGAGAAACTGCGCAAGGCGACGCCGCCCTTGTGCCGGCGGCTGGAGGCGCTTGGGCTGAAGCTTTGGACCGAGGCGGAGCAGGGCATGTTCCTCTGGATGGAGTTGCCGAAGCACGCCCCGGATGCGGAGGTGCTGGCAGCGCGCGCCATCGGGCGCGGCGTGGTGCTGGCGCCGGGCAGCGTGTTCAGCCCCTCGCGGCAATGGAAGCGCTTCCTCAGGATCAACATCGCGCAGAGCATTCCGGCACGCCTGACCGACGTGCTGGCAGCGGAGATGAAGGCGAAAGCATGAGCGAATCGAGAAGTTTCATCATCCCGCCGCAATCCGGCCGCGCCTTCCGCGTGCGGCAGGGCGAGTTCATCCGCATCACTGATGTGAAGGGGAAACAGGTCGCCGATCTCTTCGCCTTTTCGACGGAGGGCGCGCTGGACTGGCTCAGCACCTCTCAGACCCGTGACCTCAACGAGCGCATGTTTCCGGAGATCGGCGGCTTGTTCTACAGCGACAAGGCACAGGCGATGCTGACCTTCTGGAAGGATGGTTCAGCCGGCAGGCATGACATGTTGTTCCCGGCCTGCGACGCGCTCCTTTACGCACGCGCTGGCTTGCCCGGCCATCCCAATTGCCGGGATAACCTGATGATCGCGCTAAAGAGTGAGGGAATCACGATTCCCTTTGCTCCGGATCCGGTCGATTTCTTCCAGAACTCGCCGCCGCAGCCGGATGGCCGGTTGGATGTGCTGGAATCGAGCAATCCCCCGGGAGGATACGTCGTTCTGTGGGCGCACATGGATCTGCTGCTGGTGGTCACCGCCTGCTCGGTCGATTTCCACCCGACCAACGGCGGGGTCTGCACCGAGATCGCGGTGGAGATAGTCCGATCAATCTGAGTCGAGGATGCGTTTGGGACTTCGCCCTCGGAAACCTTTGCTGCACCATTTGTCGACAAGGACGAACACCACAAGTGTGCCGACGACGAGAATAGCCAGGCTGGCGAAGACTGATGTCAGCGGATAAGCAGGGCCGAAAATCGATTCGGCTGAGCCCTTCGTCGAGACCAGCGCGATGATTCCCTTAAGCAAGAGAATCGCCCAGACCACTGCGTTGAGAAACACCAAGGTGTAATAGAGAGCCTTGGCCGCGCCGCTCCGCCACCAGGTCCTCCTTCCATTTCCAGAGACGTCCCTCATCGGCGAAATGTGGCGCGTCCGCGAGCGAGCGACAACCCCACGGGTTGCAATTCCCGCGCGATTTCGGTACATTCCGCGCCTCTTCACTCAACGCGTGGCCGGAGGATCAGCATGTCTATCGCTATCATGTCCGTGAACTTCGGCCGGACCCCGTATGCCTTGGCGATCCATACCGCTGAAATGGGTCGGCTGAAGGTCAAGCCGGGGTCGCTCGATGCCGCGGAATCTCGAATGCCTTCTCGACACTAGGTCCGAGAGAGAAGGCCCCGACCGGAGCGGTCGGGTGTCGCGGGGCCAAGATCACCGCCCCGCACCAAATTCCTGAGATTCAGGCCGACCCTGCGCCGATGCGTGGTTGATCCCGCATTCGCGTCTGTCGAACCCATTTGAGTGGAGCGGCTGCCGGCCTCCCGGTGAATCCAGGGAGGCGGCGCCGGATCAAGACCATGAAGACCAATCTTCTTTCCGTCCTCACCGAACTGCGCCACCGCGCAGCGCCGTTCAGGAACGTGCTCGGCTTCACCTTCGGCCATTGGCGGCGCCGGCCGCTGCTGGCGTTCTGGATCGGCAGCTGCGTGCTGCTGCAGACGCTGGCCGACGTGGTGGTGCCGCTCTACGCCGGCCGATTGATCGATGCCTTGGCGCTGGGCGATCGCGACGCGGCGCTGATCGCGGCATTGGAGGCGCTGGGCGCGATGATCGCGTTGGGCGCGATGCTGGTGCTGTTCCGGCATCTGGGCTTCCTCGGTGTCGTTCGAATGACCCTCGCCATCATGTCGGATGCGATGCGCGAGGCCTTCCACCGGGTGCAGCGCTTCGCCACCGACTGGCACGCCAATACCTTCTCCGGCTCGACGGTCCGGAAGATCACCCGCGGCATCTGGGCGCTCGATCTCCTGAACGACACCCTGCTGGTGGCCTTGCTGCCGTCGGCGGTCGTGCTGCTCGGCACCACCGTGCTGCTGGGCGCGCGCTGGCCGCTGATGGGCGCCATCGTCTTCGGCGGCGCGGTCTGTTTCGTGGTGCTCGCCTGCCTGGGGTCGGTGGCCTATGTCGGGCCCTCGGCGCGGCTCTCCAACCAGTGGGACACCAAGGTCGGCGGCGCGCTGGCCGATGCGATCTCCTGCAACCCGGTGGTCAAGGCCTTCGGCGCCGAGCAGCGCGAGGAGCTGCGGCTGGCGGGGCTCACCGCGAAATGGGCCAGGCGCACGCGCCGCACCTGGACCCGCGGCACCAACAACGGCTCGGCCCAGCTGATCGCGCTGCTGGCGCTGCGCGCGTCGATCATCGGCTTCGCGCTCTGGCTCTGGTGGAACGGCCAGGCGACGCCGGGCGATCTCGCCTATGTGCTGACTGCCTATCTGGTGATCCACGGCTATCTCCGGGACGTGGGCTGGTACATCCGCGACCTGCAGCACGCGGTGAACGAGATGGAGGAGCTGGTGGCGATCGGCGTCGAGCCCTATGGCATCGCCGATCACCGCGAGGCGCGGCCGATCGCCATCACCGACGGGCGGATCGAGTTCCAGAACGTGCGCTTCCATTATACCGGCCACGACAAGCCGCTCTATGACGGCCTGGACGTGACCATCGCGGCCGGCGAGAAGGTCGGCCTGGTGGGGCTCTCGGGCTCCGGCAAGACCACCTTCGTGAAGCTGATCCAGCGACTGCACGACGTGAACGGCGGAAGGATCCTGATCGACGGGCAGGACATCGCCCTGGCGCCGCAGTCCGCACTGCGGTCCCAGATTGCCATCGTGCAGCAGGAGCCGATCCTGTTCCACCGCTCGCTGGCGGAGAACATCGCCTATGGCCGGCCGCAGGCGACGATGGCGGAGATCGAGGAAGCGGCGCGTCTCGCCAACGCACACGTCTTCATCGAGCGCCTGCCGAAGGGCTACGGCACCCTGGTGGGCGAGCGCGGCGTGAAGCTCTCGGGCGGCGAGCGTCAGCGCGTCGCCCTGGCCCGCGCCTTCCTGGCGGATGCGCCGATCCTGATTCTGGACGAGGCGACCTCGAGCCTGGATTCGGAATCCGAGGCGCTGATCCACGAGGCGACCGAACGGCTGATCGAGGGCCGCACGGCGATCGTGATCGCGCACCGGCTGTCGACCGTGCGGGCGCTGAAGCGGATCCTGGTCTTCGACCGCGGCCGGATCATCGAGGAAGGCGACCACCGGGCGCTCACCAAGCGCGCGGGCGGCGTCTATCGCAAGCTGTTCGACCGCCAGGTGCTGGGGCTGGTGGAAGCTTAAAGTCGGTGAGGGATGTCGGTGAGAGTCATCGACCCCTCACCCCTGCCCTCTCCCGCAGGGGGAGAGGGGGACGTTGTCCGCGCTCCGCGCGTAAGCAATTAAGTCCTCTTTCGAAGCAGCGAATAGGAACCCCCTCTCCCCTTGCGGGAGAGGGCGGGGTGAGGGGTCGACGGGTTTGACCCTTACCAGTGGAAGGCGTCGGTCGGCACGCGCTTGCCGACGAAGAAAGCGTCGGCGACCAGCTGCAGCGGGGTGTAGTGCATGTCGCTCTGGCCCCGGTCCAGCAGATCGGCGAAATGTTCGTAGATCCGCTCGTATTCTTCCATCGGCGCGGCGACGGTCTGCTTGCCGTCCACGCTCAGCTTGGTGCCGCCTTCGCGGAGCTCGAGCTTGGTGCCGCTCTCGGTCTCGATGTCGATGTTCCAGCTCTGCGGGCCGGTCTGGCGCCAATCGACTTCGGCGGTCAAAGATGCATTCGCGGCCGCCGCCGGGCTGCGGAAGGTGACCTTGCCGGCGATCGGCGTCTCGCGATTGCTCGGCGTGATCAGCTCGGCGGAGGTCACGAACAGCGGGCCGGGGAGGATCTTGGTCAGGATCGACAGCGCGTTGATGGTCGGGTCGAACACGCCGAAGCCGCCCGGCGCCCAGATCCATTCCTGCCCCGGATGCCAGCGCCGCACGTCCTCTTTCCATTCGACATGCAGGCGCTTCAGCCGTTGTCCCGCCAGCAGGCGCTTCGCCTCATCGACGGCGGCGTTGTGCTGCGAATGCCAGGTGGCATAGGCGACGCGCTGGGTCTTGGCCGCATGCGCGACCAGGTCGGCGGTTTCCAAGGTGGTCGCGGTGGTCGGCTTCTCCAGCAGGACATGCTTGCCGGCATCCATCGCCTCGACCGCGATCGCGTGGCGCGCGTTGGGCGGGGTGCAGACCGCGACCGCATCGACGGCCACGCCGGACTTCAGCAATTCGCCCAGGGTCTTGAAGGTCGGCACGCCGTCGCGCGCCACGCCGCGCTGGCTGACCAGGCCGGTCAGCTTGAAGCGCGGATTCTTGGCGATGCAGGGGAGGTGCTGGTCCTCGGTGATCTTGCCGATGCCGACGATGGCGATCGCGTAGGTCTTGGCCATGTTTGAATCCTAGGGGAGAAAGGTCCCGGGAGAGTGAAAAGCGCGGGCAGTCTACGCAAACGCGACGCCCGCGCAAGCTCAGAGCTTGGTCATCCGCAGCCGCAGCGCATTGCCGATGACACTCACCGAGGAGAGCGCCATGGCGGCGGCGGCGATGATCGGCGAGAGGACGAGGCCGAAGGCGGGGTAGAGCACACCGGCCGCCACCGGCACGCCGATCACGTTGTAGGCGAAGGCGAAGAACAGGTTCTGCCGGATGTTCGCCATCACCGCGCGCGACAGCTTGCGCGCACGGACGATGCCCCCCAGGTCGCCGCCGAGCAGGGTCATGCCGGCGCTTTCGATCGCGACATCGGTGCCGGTGCCCATGGCGATGCCGATCTCGGCGGCGGCCAAAGCCGGCGCGTCGTTGACGCCGTCGCCGGCCATGGCGACCACGCGGCCTTCCCGCTTGAGCTTTTCGACCGTGTCGCGCTTGTGCTCGGGCAGGACCTCGGCCTCGACCGCGTCGATGCCGAGCTTGCGTGCGACGGCCTCGGCGGTGGCCCGGTTGTCGCCGGTCAGCATGACGATGCGGATTCCTTCGGCGCGCAGCGCCCGCAGCGCCTCCGGCGTCGTCGCCTTCACCGCATCGGCGATGGCGATCGCGCCGCCGAGCTGGTTGCCGACCGCAGCGAAGATCACGCTGGCGCCGTCCTGCCGCAGCCGGTCGGCGGCCGCGGCCAGCGGCGCGGTGTCGATCTTGCGCTCGGCCATAAAGGCGGCGCTGCCCAACGCGACGACCTTGCCCTCGACCAGGCCATAGGCGCCGCGTCCGGCCGGTGAATCGAAGCCGCGCACCTTGGGGATCTCGAGCTTGCGGTCTTGCGCCGCGGCGACGATGGCATGGGCAAGCGGATGCTCGCTGGCGCGCTCGACGCCGGCGGCGAGGCGCAGCAGCTGTGCTTCGTCCATGCCCTCGGCCGGGACGATCTCGATCACCCGCGGCTTGCCTTCGGTCAAGGTGCCGGTCTTGTCCACCACCAGGCTGTCGATCCGCTCCATGCGCTCCAGCGATTCCGCGTTCTTGATCAGCACGCCGGCCTGGGCGCCGCGGCCGACGCCGACCATGATCGACATCGGCGTCGCGAGCCCGAGCGCACAGGGGCAGGCGATGATCAGCACCGCCACGGCGGCAACCAGGCCGTAGGTATAGGCCGGCTCGGGTCCCCAGAGACTCCAGGCGGCGAAAGCCAGCACCGCGACCGCCAGCACCGCCGGCACGAACCAGCCGGCCACCTGGTCGGCCAGACGCTGGATCGGCGCGCGGCTGCGCTGCGCCTCCGCCACCATCTGCACGATGCGGGCGAGCATGGTCTCGGCGCCGACCTTGTCGGCGCGCAGGATCAGGCTGCCGGTGGTGTTGAGCGTGCCGCCGATCAGCTTGTCGCCCTGGCCTTTGGTGACCGGCATCGACTCGCCGGTCACCATGGATTCGTCGATCGTGCTCTTGCCTTCGAGCACTTCGCCATCGACCGGCACCTTCTCGCCGGGGCGGACGCGGAGCCTGTCGCCGGCGGCGATCTGGTCCAGCGGCACCTCCTGCTCGCTGTCGCCTTCGAGGCGACGCGCGGTCTTGGGGGCAAGGTCGAGCAGCGCGCGGATCGCACCACCGGTGCGCTCGCGGGCGCGCAGCTCCAGCACCTGGCCCAGCAGGACCAGCACGGTGATGACGGCCGCCGCCTCGAAATAGACCGCGACCGTTCCCGCATGGCCGCGATAGGCGGCGGGGAAGAGCTGCGGCGCGAGGGTCGCGACCAGGCTGTAGATCCAGGCGATGCCGGTGCCGATCGCGATCAGGGTGAACATGTTGAGATGGCGCGAGACGACCGAAGCCCAGCCGCGCTGAAAGAATGGCCAGCCGGCCCAAAGCACGACCGGCGTGGCCAGCGCCAGCTGAATCCAGTTGGAGATCTGCGCCGGCACGAGATGGCCGAAATCGAAGACATGCCCGCCCATCTCCAGCGCCACCACCGGCAGGCTCAGCGCGAGCCCGATCCAGAAGCGGCGCGTGAAGTCGATCAGCTCATGGTTCGGACCGGCGTCGGCCGTAGCGTCGAGCGGCTCCAGCGCCATGCCGCAGATCGGGCAGGAGCCGGGACCGACCTGGCGGATCTCCGGGTGCATCGGGCAGGTGAAGATCGCGTCCTTGTTCGCCGGCGCGGCGGCGGCTGCCGGCCCCAGTAAACCAGAGGGGGGCGCCAGGTATTTCTGCGGATCGGCTTCGAACTTGCTGCGGCAGCCGTTGCAGCAGAAGTAATAGGTCTGGCCCGCATATGCCGTCTTGTGCTGCGCACTCGCCTTGTCGACCGACATCCCGCAGACCGGATCCTTAGCCGCAAGATATTTCTGCGGATCGGATTCGAACTTCAGCCGGCAGCCCGCCGAGCAGAAATGATATGCCTGACCCGCGTGCTCGTGCCGGTGCTTCGCGGTGGCGATCTCGACGTCCATGCCGCAGACGGGATCCTTGGCCGTCGCGGACGGCGCCTGGAGTGGGGCCGCTTTCGGGGTTGTTTTGGCGCCGCCGCCGCCGCAGCAGCCTTGCTTCGCTGCTGCCGGCTTTTCGCCGTGGGCATGGTCGTGGCCGGCGCGCGGGTCGCTCATGGGAAGCTCCTGATCCATCGTATAACCCCTGGGGGGTATTTTTCCACTTGTCAAATATACCCGGCGGGGGTATATGTCAAGGCATGCAGAAAGAAACCAAGACCGATTGCCTGAAACGCCTCAACCGCGTCGAGGGCCAGGTGCGCGGCCTCGCCCGAATGGTGGAGGAGGACCGCTATTGCATCGACGTGGTGACGCAGATCGCCGCGGTGCGCGCCGCCCTGCGCCGCATCGAGGGACTGGTGTTGAAGGATCATGTCGGGCATTGCGTCGAACATGCGATCGCCAGCGGCGATCCCAAGGGACAGCGGGCCAAGATCGCGGAATTGATCGAGGTATTGGGCCGCGCCGACCGCTGATGCGTCTTTGACTTGGATCAGAGCCCGGCCCGGTCCCGGCGGCTAACACTCGAGACCCGCAGCCGAAGGATCGCCGCATGTCCGAGAACGGAACCGAGCACCCCACCGACGAATCACCGGAAAGCGTGGCCTATCGCCTCCTGCTGCTGGTCGCCGACCTGGAAAACCGCACGCTGCACGGCAATCCGGCCAAGGACCGGGTCAATGCCGACCGCCAGTGGATCCTCGACACCTACGCCGAATGCCTAAGGGCGGTCCGAACCCCGGAGCAACGCAAGGGCTAGTTGCCACCCTACTGTCAGCAGCGTGACAGTCCGAGCCGCGGGACCGCCGCGGCTGCCTTTTCGCTGCAATCCGCCCGTATTATATAGGGCGCATGCAGAAGCCGCTTCAGTCCGAACCCGTCATCGTCGAGCAGCGCGTGCCAGTGGGCCCGACCACCGGCCGGCCGTTCCAGCTCATGTCCGAGTTCCAGCCGGCGGGCGACCAGCCGCAGGCGATCGCCGATATCGTCGCCGGGATTCGGGCAGGCGAGCGCGACCAGGTGCTCTTGGGCGTCACCGGCTCGGGCAAGACCTTCACCATGGCGCATGCGATCCAGCAGGTGCAGCGCCCGGCGCTGATCCTTGCGCCGAACAAGACCCTGGCGGCCCAGCTCTACGGCGAGATGAAGAGCTTCTTCCCCGAGAACTCGGTCGAGTATTTCGTCTCCTATTACGACTACTACCAGCCGGAAGCCTACGTCCCGCGCACCGACACCTATATCGAGAAAGAGAGCTCGCTGAACGAGCAGATCGACCGGATGCGCCACTCCGCCACCCGGGCGCTGTTCGAGCGGCGCGACGTGGTGATCGTCGCCTCGGTCTCCTGCATCTACGGCATCGGCTCGCCGGAGACCTATTCGGCGATGACCATCACCCTGAAGCGCGGCGACAGCATTGACCAGAAGGAGCTGCTCCGCGCTTTGGTCGAGATCCAGTACAAGCGCAACGAGGCGGCCTTCTTCCGCGGCACCTTCCGGGTGAAGGGCGACAGCCTGGAGATCTTCCCGGCCCATTTGGAGGACCGCGCTTGGCGCCTCTCGATGTTCGGCGACGAGATCGAGGCGATCTACGAGTTCGACCCGCTGACCGGCGAGCGCAGCGCCGATCTCGACGAGATCAAGATCTACGCCAACAGCCACTACGTGACGCCGAAGCCGACCCTGCACCAGGCGGTGAAGCATATCAAAGAGGACCTGAAGCTTCGGCTCGCCGAATTGAACGTCGAGAACAAGCTCTTGGAGGCGCAACGCCTGGAGCAGCGCGTCACCTTCGACATGGAGATGATGGAGGCGACCGGAAGCTGCGCCGGCATCGAGAACTATTCCCGCTATCTGACCGGCCGCAAGGCCGGCGAGCCGCCGCCCACCCTGTTCGAATATCTCCCGGAAGACGCGCTGATCTTCGTCGATGAGAGCCATGTCACCGTGCCGCAGATCGGCGGCATGTATAAAGGCGACTTCGCGCGGAAATCGACCCTGGCGGAATACGGCTTCCGCCTGCCGTCCTGCATCGACAACCGGCCCCTGAAGTTCGAGGAATGGGAGCGGATGCGGCCGCAGACGATTTGTGTGTCCGCGACCCCGGGCGCCTGGGAGATGAAGCAGACCGCCGGCGTCTTCGCCGAGCAGGTGATCCGCCCGACCGGCCTCATCGATCCGGTCTGCATCATCCGCCCGACCGAGACCCAGGTCGATGACGTCGTCGCCGAATGCCAGGAAGTGGCGAAGAAGGGCCAGCGGGTCCTGATCACCACGCTCACCAAGCGCATGGCGGAGGACCTCACCGAATACCTGCACGATGCCGGTGTGCGGGTCCGCTACATCCATTCCGATGTCGAGACCCTGGAGCGGATCGAGATCATCCGCGATCTCCGCCTGGGCGCCTTCGATGTGCTGGTCGGCATCAACCTGCTGCGCGAAGGCCTGGACATTCCGGAATGCGCGCTGGTCTGCATCCTGGATGCGGACAAGGAAGGCTTCCTGCGTTCGCGCACGTCGCTGGTCCAGACCATCGGCCGCGCGGCGCGCAACGTCGAGGGCCGGGTCATCCTCTATGCCGACAACATGACCGACAGCCTGGAATACGCGCTGGCCGAAACCACCCGGCGGCGCGAGAAGCAGCAGGCCTACAACGCCGCCCACGGCATCACGCCGGAATCGGTCAAGAAGGGCATCGCCGACATCATGAGCTCGGTCTACGAGAGCGACCATGTGACGGTGGATACCGGCGTCATCGGCGACATGCACCGGGTCGGGCATAATCTCAAGGCCACGGTGGCCGATCTCGAGAAGAAGATGCGCGACGCGGCGGCCAACCTCGAGTTCGAGACGGCGGCCCGGTATCGCGACGAGATCAAGCGCCTGGAATCGATCGACCTCGAGATCCCGAACACCGCGGCCGGCCGCGCCGGCATGGGGCTCGACGGCAAGCCGCTGCCGCCCTCGGCGCGCTCCACCGCCGGCAAGGCGGGGATGAAGCCGAAATTCCGCCAGCGCAAGGGGAAGTATTAGCGTGCCCTTCGATCACATCGGCTTCACCGTCGCCGACTTCCCGAAAAGCAAAGCCTTCTATCTCGCGGTCCTGGCGCCGCTCGGCATGAGCGTGGTCGAGGAGGGCGAGGGCTGGGCCTTGCTCGGCACCGACGGCAAGCCGGAATTCTGGCTGGGGGCGGGCGATGCGCCGGGCACGATCCATTTCGCCTTCGTCGCCAAGACCCGGGAAGCGGTGCGCGCCTTCCATGCCGCGGCGCTCGCCGCCGGCGGCCGCGACAACGGCGGTCCGGGCATCCGCGGCCACTATCACCCGAACTATTACGGCGCCTTCGTCTTCGACCCGGACGGCCACAACATCGAGGCGGTCTGCCATCAGCCCGAAGGCTGATCCGTCTCCAGCTCGAGCGGCATAGGAATCAACCAGGCGATTCCGGCGGCGCTGCACATCAGCGCCAGCGCGCCGATCCCCCAGACCGCGATCTTGCCCCCGGCTGAAAACAGCAGCACCGACTTGAACACCGCATTGGCGAGCACCGCGATCAGCAAGGCGGTCAACGCCGAGCCGATCTCCGCGCCGCCCGCGGCGCTGCGGGCCACGGTCAGGCTGATGGCGTCGGCATCGACCAGTCCGGCGATGGCCGCCAGGCCCTGCAGCCCAGCCTGGCCGTAACGGTCCTCCAGGAACGCCGCCAGCACCTGCACCGTGGCGAGGACCGCGGCGAGCTTGAGCGCCGGGCCGATGCCGAACGGATTGGCGATCTCCATCGCCTTGCCTTTGCCGCGTGCGGTCTGGAAGCGCCACAGCAGAAGGGCGCAAGCGACGGCGACCAGCGCGAAGCAACCGAGCGGCCAGGCCGCGGCAAGGGCGAGGGGCGGATAGATCGCCGCGACGATCATCAGCATGCGCATGACGCTGACGCCGTTGGCGAGCGCGATACCGGCCGCGAGCGGCGCGACCGATTTCTGGTCCTGCTTGGCCAGGCGCGCCAGGGCCGCGGTGGTTGCGGTCGAGGAGACCATGCCGCCGAAGAGGCCGGTCGCCAGATAGCCCCGCTTCGGCCCGAGGATGCGGATCGCCAGGTAGCCGGCAAAGGAGAGCAGCGAGATCAGCACCACATACCACCAGATGCTGCGCGGGTTGAGCGCCTCATAGGGACCGTATCCCTGGTCCGGCAGCACCGGCAGGATCACCAGCGAGATCACCAGCAGGCGCAGCACGGCGCGCAGCTCGTCCTTGCTCAACGCCCCGATCCAGCGGTGCAGCGTCGGCTTCAGGTGCAGCAGCACCACGATCACCACGGCGGCGGTGGCGGCGAGCTGCGGCATGCCGATGGTGGCGAGCGCGCCGAGCATCGTGGTCACCAGGGCGGCGGCCAGGGTGGTCACGTCTTCCAGCGGCAGGTTGCGGTCGCCCTTGCGCCGCTGCGCGATCAGCACCGCGGCAACCGCGAGCAGGGTGGCCGCCGCGATCCAGGCGGCATTCTGCTCGAACAGGCCGGCGATGCCGCCCAGCAGCCCGAACAGGCCAAAGGTGCGTAAGCCGGCATGTTCGTCGGGCTGGTCCGCGTCCCGCTGCTGGCGCCACTCGCGCTCCATGCCGATCAGCAGGCCCACCGCCAGGGACACCAGCAGCTCGAGCGGATGGGAGAGAGTCTCCCAGTCCAGATCCAGTTCGTTCATCGCTAACCCTTGGCCCAACCCTTGACTTAGCCCGGGTTTGACCCCTGGGGCGCTTCAGGCCTGTCGCGCGAGCATCGCCCGGAAACGCAGCAAGGCCACCAGGAGAAAGGCCAAGCCCAGCCCAAAGATCCCTGCCATTTGCGGCCAGACGGTCTCGAATCCGGCGCCGCGGTAGAGGATCGCCTGGGAAAGCGCCACGAAATGGGTCGAGGGCGAGACCTGCATCGCCACGCCCAGCCATTCCGGCATCGCCTCCATAGGCGTGGTGGTGCCGGAGAGCAGGTTCATCACCACGAAGATCGGAATCGCCAGCAGGCCCAGCTGCGGCATGGAATTCGCGACCGTCGCCAGCAGGATGCCGAGCGACGTGGCCGCGAAGAGATAGAGCGCCGCGCCGCAGAGGAAGAGCGGCATCGACCCTTCGACCGGCACGCCGAGTGCCCAGCCCACCACGAAGATCAGGGAGAGCGCCACCGCCACCAGGATCACCAGGCCGTTGGCCCAGATCTTGGCGAGCGCGATCTCGGCCGCGGTCACCGGCATGACCATCAGATGCTCGATGGTGCCGCGCTCGCGCTCGCGCATCACGGCGGCACCGACCAGGATCACCGCCAGGATGGTGATGTTCTCCAGCACCTGCATCACCGCGTTGAAGCGGATCGATTCCAGGTTGGGGTTGAACAGTGCCCGCGTCACCACCGTCGCCGGCAGGCCGGAATCGGCGTCGTGCTCGTGCAGGAAGTCGCGCGCGGTGCGGGTGACGATGTTCTGCAGATAGGCAGTGCCGACGCCGGCCTGGGTCATGGCGGTGGCATCGACCTCGATCGCGATCTCCGGCCGGCGCCCGGAGAGGAGATCGGCCTCCAGCTTGGGCGGCAGCGCGAGGACGAAGGTGACCGCGCCGCGGTTGAGCAGGTCCTCGACCTGGTCGCGGCCGACGCGGATCGGCTGCTGGAAGTAGGGCGGCTGGACCGCATCGATGAGCCGCCTTGAGAAACCCGAGCCGTCGTCATCGACGATGGCGACCGCGGCGTTCTGCACCTCGGTGCGGACGCCCTTGGCCACGTCATAGACCGCCATGGTGAAGGTGTAGAGGATCAGCACCATCATCACCACGTCCCGCGACAGGCTGGCGAGCTCCTTGAGGCCGAGACGGAAGACGTTGGAGGCGTGCCGGAAGAGACTCATCGGGTCAGCGCTCCTGCTTCCGGACGAGCAGCCGCGCGAGCAGCAGGAAGCCGAAGGCGAAGCCGGCCAGTGCCGCGAGCTGCGGCAGGAAATGCGTGAAGCCGAGGCCTTTGTCGAACACGCCGAGGCTGACCGTCTGGAACCACGAGGCCGGGAACAGCATGCCGAAGATCCGGCCGGTCCCCTCCAGCGTCGAGGTCGGGTAGAACAGGCCGGAGAAGTTGACCGTGGGAATCATGCCGAGAATCGCCGCGGCGAAGATCGCCGCGACCTGGGTGCGGACGAAGGCCGAGACCAGCAGGCCGAACGAGGTCGATGCACCGACATAGAGCAGTCCGCCCAGCGCCAGCGCCGCCAGGCTGCCCTTCGGCAGCAGGCCGAACACAGGCGCGGCGAGGCCGGCCAGCAACAGGAAGGCGATGAAGCCGAGCAGGACGTAGGGCAACTGCTTGCCGATCAGGAACTCGCCGGTCCCGGCGGGGGAGACGTAGAGATTGGCGATCGAGCCCAGCTCTTTCTCCCGCACCACGCCGACCGCGGTCAGCATGGCGGGAATGAGCATCAGCAGCAGCATGATGGTACCGGGCACGATCGCCACCACGCTCTTGAAATCCTGGTTGTAGCGGAAGCGCGGCTGGATCGAGACCGGCATCACCGCGGTCGTGCTGCCGCTAAGACGCGTCTCGACATAATCGACGGCGATGCCCTCGACATAGCCGCGGATGGTCTCGGCGCGAAACGGCATGCTGCCGTCGAGATAGACGCCGATCTCCGGCCGGCGCCCGGCCAGGAGGTCGCGGCCGAAATCCGGTGGGATCTCCAGCGCCATCTTCAGCTCGCCGGACTTGAGCCGGCGGTCGATCTCCGCCTCGGTATAGAGCGGCGCCTGCTCGAGGAAGTAACGCGAGCCCTGGAAATTCTCCAGCAGGGTGCGGCTTTCCAGCGACTGGTCGCGGTCGAGCACGGCATAGGTGAGGCGGTCCACGTCGAAGGAGACGCCGAAGCCGAAGGTGATCATCAGGAAGATCGGGCCCAGGAAGGCGAAGGCCAGGCGCACCGGGTCGCGGATCAGCTCGATCAGCTCCCGCCGCGCAAAGGCGAGCGGCCGCTGCAGGAAAGCCGGCAGCGGGAGACGTGCCGGCTTGTGCTTGACCGCCGGTGGTGTCGTCGCGACGGCGGCCTCCGGATCGGCGCGGGCGATCTGCTGGATGAAGGCCTGTTCCAGGCTGGCGGCGCTCTCCGCGGCGATGATCTCCGCCGGCGTTCCTACCGAAAGCGTGCGGCCGCGATGCATCAGCGAGATGCGGTCGCAGCGTTCGGCCTCGTTCATGAAATGGGTGGAGATGAAGATGGTGACCGCCTCGTTGCGCGAGAGTTCCAGGATCAGGCGCCAGAAGTCGTCGCGCGCCTCGGGGTCGACGCCCGAGGTCGGCTCGTCGAGGATCAGGATCTCCGGCCGGTGCAGGCAGGCCGCCGCAAGCTGCAGCCGCTGCCGGAGGCCGAGCGGCAGCTTGCCGGGCAGCGAATCCGCTACGTCTTCGAGCTTGAAGCGCTGCAGCGCGGCCTCGATGCGCGGCTTTATCTCGCCGGCGGCGATGCGATAGAGCCGGGCATGCAGCGCGAGGTTGGCGCGCACGGTGAGCTCCTCATAGAGCGAGAAGCCTTGCGACATGTAGCCGATCTTGAGCCGGGTCGCGATATCCTGCGCCTGGACCGGATGGCCGAGCAGCTCGGCCTTGCCTTCGTTGGCGGCGAGCAGGCCGGTCAGCATCTTCATCGTGGTGGTCTTGCCGGACCCGTTGGAGCCGAGGAAGCCGAAGATCTCGCCGCGCTCGATCCTGAAACTCGCATGATCCACCGCGACGAAGTCGCCGAAGCGGCGGGTCAGTCCCTCCGCGACGATGGCCGGGGCGCCGTCATGCGCCACGCGGGGCGGGATCTCCAGCGGCGGCGGCGGCGCGGCGGCGCCGCGATGGCGCAGCGCGACATAGGCGGCATCGAGATGCACGGCGCCGGCCGCCGCGATCACCGCCTGCGTCGGGCCGGCGGCCAGCAGCCGGCCCTGGTCGATCGCCAGCAGCTGGTCGAAGCCCTCGGCTTCCTCCATGTAGGCGGTGGCGACCAGCATGGTCATGGAGGGGCGATCGGCCCGGATGGTGGCGATCAGTTCCCAGAACTGGCGCCGCGACAGCGGATCGATGCCGGTGGTCGGCTCGTCCAGGATCAGCAGATCGGGATCGTGCACCAGGGCGCAGCAGAGGCCGAGCTTCTGCTTCATCCCGCCCGAGAGCTTGCCGGCCGGGCGGTCGGGAAACGGCGCCAGGCCGGTCGCCGCCAGCAGTCGGGCGCGGCGCTCGGCCAATGCCGCGGGATCCATCCCGAACAGATGCGCGAAGAAGTCGATGTTCTCGACCACCGACAGCGTCGGGTAGAGATTGCGGCCGAGGCCCTGGGGCATGTAGGCGATGCGCGGACCGACTTTGCGACGATGCCGGCGGTCGCGCATGTCACCGCCGAGCACCTCGACCCGGCCGGCCTGGATTCGCTTAGCCCCGGCGATCACGCCGAGCAGGGTCGACTTGCCGACGCCGTCGGGTCCGACCAGCGCGACCGACGCGCCTTGCGGAATCTCGAGCGCGATCGCATCGAGGGCGACGGTCTTGCCGTAGCGATGCGAGAGACCGTCGATCCGCAGCGCCGCCGGGCCGGGCTCGGCGTTATTGAGCGGCATTGCCGGGTGCCGGCGGCAGCTTCGGCGCGAGGGTGTCCGGCCAGGCCGCATCGGCCTGCACCTTCACATAGGCGTCGCCGGTGAGACCCGCCTTCACATAGTCGCGGTAGGTCTCCAGCAGCTTGGGGTCGATCCGAAGCTTGATCCGATACATCAGCTTGTCGCGCTCGTTCTCGGTCTCGACGAATTTCGGCGTGAACTGCGCCTCGGCGGCGACGAAGGAGACGCCGGCCGGCACGACGTAGTCCGGCGCCGCATCGAGCACGATCCGCCCTTCGCTGCCGAGCCCGACACGCCCGGCATCGAGTGTCGGCAGAAAGATCGTCATGTAGACGTCGGTGAGGTCGAGCAGCGACACCACCGAGGCGCCGGCCGAGAGCACTTCGCCCGCCTGCACCAGCTTGTATTCGATGCGGCCCGAGACCGGCGCCAGCAAGGTCATGTCGTTGAGCACCGCTTGCAGCTGCGCGACCGAGGCTTCGGCGGCATCCCGGGCCGCCTCGGCATCGCCGATCGCGGCCTGGGCCGCGGTCACGGTCGCGGCGGCGACGTCGCGCTGTGCCTGGCGCTGATCGACCGTCGAAGCCGAGACGTAGTCGCGCTTGCTCAGGGTCTGGGCGCGCTGCAGCTCGACATTGGCGAGCTTCAATTCCGCCTGGCGCATCAGCAGCTGGGCCTTGGCCTGGCCGATGCCTTGCACCGCCTGCTGGACCTTGGCCTTGGCGGCGGCGATCTCCGCCACCAGTTCGGCGGTGTCCATGCGCGCGATCACCGCGCCGCGCTCGACGAAGTCGCCTTCCTTGACCAGGATCTCGGCGACGCGGCCGGCGAATTTTGTGGCGACGGCGACGCGCTCCGCCTCGATCCGGCCGTTGGCGCGGGCCAGGCCCGCGGGAATCGCGTCGGCCTGGTCGGCCTGCCAGCGGATGAAGAAGGCGGCGGCCACGGCGGCAATCACCGCCAGGATGACGAAGGGGACCAGACGCATGCTGAACTCGCTCGGTTGTGCGGTCGATGTGATCCGAATCCGCTGTCGGAGGCTTTGACTTGCGTCAAGCAGGTTCGCCGGGCTTCCTCCGAAAGGCCAGCGATTTCAACACGCCTTGCCGCTTGCCTCTGCCGGCTTCGCCCGCCATGCTCCGGCCATGCCGGAATCAGCCCCCATCAAGACAGCCCTGGTCACCGGGGCGGCGAAGCGTCTCGGTCGCGCCATTGCCCTCGGCCTCGCCGCCGACGGCTGGGATGTCGCCGTGCATTGCCACCACTCGCTCGCCGAGGCCGAGGCGACCGCGAAAGATATTCGTGCGCTCGGTTGCCGCACGGTGGTCCTGCAGGCCGATCTCGGCAAGGAATCCGAGGTCGAGACGCTGATTCCGCGCGCACGCGAGAAGCTCGGGCCGCTGACCTGCCTGGTGAACAACGCGTCCGTCTTCGAGATGGACAAGATCGATACGGTGACGCGGGACAGCTGGGACCGTCATATCGAGACCGGCCTGCGCGCGCCGCTGGTGCTCAGCCAGGCCTTCGCGAAGCAGCTTCCCGAAGGCGCCGAAGGCAACATCGTCAACATGCTGGACCAGCGGGTCTTCAAACTGACGCCTTATTTCCTGTCCTACACGGTCGCCAAGATGGGACTCTGGACATTGACCCGGACTCTGGCGCTGGCCCTGGCGCCGCGCATCCGCGTCAACGGGATCGGACCAGGCCCGACTATGGCCAGCGAGCGGCAGACCGCTGATCAGTTCAATGCGCAGACCGCGGCCGTTCCGCTCGGCCATGGTGCGACTCCGGAAGAAATCGCAGCCGGTGTGCGGTTCATCCTCTCCGCGCCGGCCATGACCGGGCAGATGATCGCGCTGGACGGCGGCGAGCACCTGGCCTGGCAGCAATCCACGAAAGGCTTCATGCCGCGCGAGTAATGATCGCTGCGCCGGTGTGAGAAAGAAGCCGGTCGCTTTGAGGATAACCGCGGCCGACAGTGGGCGGGACTCGGGCGCGGCAAAACACTATAATGATGGTGTGCAGGGGGCGGGCAGCCCCTGCATAGAAGCCCCAGAGCGCGGCTTCTTCATATGCTCGATTGTCGAGCCGGCCCCAGAGTGCGGCAACATCTTCAGCTGTGGAGGGTTCTAACCGCATGAGTCAGGCTGAAAAAATCGCCGCGCATCCCTCAACTGCGGCATCCCGCATGATGAAGGTCCTGGTCCGCGACCTGGTGTTGCCGGCACGGATCGGCGTTTATCAGCACGAGAAGCTGGGCACCCAGCGCGTGCGCATCAATCTCGAGCTGGTTGCCACCGAACACCCGGCGATCAAGGACGAGCTCAACAACGTCGTGAACTACGCCGATCTCGTCGAGCAGGTGCGCGCCATCGTCGACGAGGGCCATATCAACCTGGTTGAAACCTTGGCCGACAGGATCGCGCAAGCCTGCCTCGTCGACCGGCGTGTGCAATCTGCAAAAGTGCGGATCGAGAAGCTCGACGTCTTCCCCGAGGCCGACAGCGTCGGCGTGGAGATCGAAAGGGTCCGCAACTCCCGGTGACACGGCCTTGATGCGCTGCGGTCCCCGTTTTTGCGACGCGCAAGAGCCCAAACCGCGACAGTGCCGTGACAGCGAAAAATTAATCGTATCAGGCCCCTAATCGGAGAATCCTGAGCCAAGTTGTTCACATGGCGGCGGGAGTCTCAAACGCCCCCGGGAGTCAAGAGTGGAGTCCGCTTTATGACCACGATATTTCAGGGCGGGCTGAATAAGATCATATAGATCAATATCTTGGCATTTCTGCCCGTTTTCTATGCATTTCCGGGAGGCTGCCGGAAGCTCTGATCGCCGTCAAACCGGCCGGAGATTACCGACAGACTTATCCACAGAAACAGGGGATATCCGTCCTGGTTAAGACCAGAGTCGCGGCGTAAAAGTCCGGAAAACGACGCGCGGCTTTGCTGCCGCCAGAATAATGCTCTGGAACAGCTTATATCCCGAACAGCATGAGCGACGATTGGACCGACACGGAAACGCCTGAAGATTCAACGGAAGCGCCGCGCGCCGAGCGCGGCCGGCTGGCGCAGGGCGCCGGCGTGATCCGCGAGAAGGTCAAAACCCTGCCGAACAGCCCCGGCGTCTATCGCATGATGAATGCGAAAGGCGACGTTCTCTATGTCGGCAAGGCGCGCGACCTGAAGAAACGCGTCACCGCCTACACGCAGCCCTACCGTCAGGGCAATCGCATCCAGCGGATGATCTCCGAAACGGCGTCGATGGAATTCGTCACCACCCACACCGAGGTGGAAGCGCTGCTGCTGGAAGCGAATCTGATCAAGCGCTACATGCCGCGCTACAACGTGCTGCTGCGCGACGACAAGAGCTTCCCCTATATCTTGATCACCGGCGATCATCCGGCGCCACAACTTGCGAAGCATCGTGGCGCACGCAACCGGCCGGGCGAATATTTCGGGCCCTTCGCTTCCGCCGGCGCGGTCAATCGCACCATCGTCGCGTTGCAGCGCGCCTTCCTGCTGCGGCCCTGCTCGGATTCGATCTTCGCCGCGCGCACCCGGCCCTGCCTGCAGTTCCAAATCAAGCGCTGCTCGGCCCCTTGCGTCGGACGCATCACCGAGGCCGATTACCATGGGCTGGTGCAGGAGGCGCATTCATTCCTCACCGGCAAGAGCGATGCGGTGAAGCTGCGGATGTCCGCCGAGATGCAGCAGGCCTCCGATGCGCTGGAGTTCGAGAAGGCGGCGCGGCTCCGCGACCGCATCCAGGCCCTGGCCGCGATCCAGAGCCGCCAGGACATCAACCTGGAGAATGTGGAAGAAGCCGACATCATCGCCGCGCACCAGGAAGAGTCCGGCCATAGCTGCGTGCAGGTGTTCTTCTTCCGCAACAACAGCAACTACGGCAGCCGCGCCTATTTCCCGGCCCATGACCGTCAGGCCGAGGTGAAGGACATCCTGGCGGCCTTCATGGGCCAGTTCTATGAGAACAAGACGCCGCCGAAGCTGATCCTGGTCAACGAGATGCCGGCGGAAGCCGCGCTGCTGACCGAGGCGCTGTCTCTGCGCGCCAATCGCAAGGTCGAGATCCTGGCGCCGCAGCGCGGCGACAAGCGCAAGGCCTTGGATCACGCGCTGCTGAACGCGAAGGACGCGCTGACCCGGCGGATGGCGGAGTCGGCCTCGCAGACCCGGCTGCTGGCGGCGCTGGCCGAGTTGTTCAAGATGGAGCAGCCGCCGAAGCGGATCGAGGTCTACGACAACAGCCATATCTCCGGCACCAATCCCTATGGCGCGATGATCGTGGCCGGGCCGGAAGGCTTCATGAAGAACCAGTACCGCAAATACTCGATCCGCGACGTGACGCGGAAGGAGGAGGAAGCGGAGGAGGAGACGCCGGAGATGCCCGATGGCCCCCAGAGTCCCGAAGGGCTTGCGGAAGCGCCGATGCCGCGCTTCGAGGTCGAGCCCAATGCCTCGCTGGAGCAGGCGATTGCGACCATCGATCCGGCTCGGCCCCCGGTTACCGCCGGCGATGACTACGCGATGATGCGGCAGGTGCTGACCCGCCGCTTCAACCGCGCGCTGAAGGAGGATCCGGATCGCGACAAGGGCCTCTGGCCGGACCTGGTGCTGATCGACGGCGGCCAGGGCCAGCTCAACACCGTGATGCAGGTCATGGCCGATCTCGGCATCGCCGATGTCTGCGTGGCCTCGATCGCCAAGGGGCCGGACCGCAATGCCGGACGCGAGCGCTTCTTCATGCCGGGCCGCGAGCCGTTCAGCCTCGACCCCAAGAGCCCGGTGCTCTACTTCCTGCAGCGGCTGCGCGACGAGGCGCACCGTTTCGTGATCGGCGCGCACCGGGCCAAGCGCTCCAAGGAGATCCGGCATTCAATCCTGGACGACGTGCCGGGGATCGGCGCCAAGCGGAAGAAGGCGCTGCTGCTGCATTTCGGCTCGGCCCGGGCGGTGTCCCAGGCCGGGCTGTCGGATCTCTCGGCGGTGCCGGGGGTTTCCGAGGCGGTGGCGAAGAAGATCTACGATCACTTCCACGGTGGCTGAGTGAGGGAGGCTGATTCGCCGCATTTCAGCCCCGATTCGTGACTATGACAGGCCGGATTCGACCTGCTATTTTTTCCCCGGAACAGCGAAGAAGACGTGCGCCAAACGTCATGACCAACATCGCCAATATCCTCACCCTGTCGCGGATTGCCGCGATCCCGCTGATCGCGGCCCTGCTGTTCTTCGACCAGCCGTGGCTGCGCTGGATCGCCTTCATCCTCTATGCGGTCGCCTGCATCACCGATTTCTTCGACGGCTATATCGCCCGGCGGATGGACCAGGTCTCGGCCTTGGGCCGCTTCCTCGACCCGATCGCCGACAAGCTGGTGGTGGCGGCGATCCTGATGTCGATGACCGCCCATGGCCAGATCTCCGGCTGGGTGGTCCTGCCGGCGCTGATCATCCTCTGCCGCGAGATCCTGGTCTCCGGCCTGCGCGAATACCTGGCCGAGCTGAAGGTCCGCCTGCCGGTCTCGATGCTGGCCAAGTGGAAGACCACGATGCAGATGGTGGCGGTCGGCTTCCTGATCGTCGGCGACGTCATGCCGGGCTGGCCGGTCCAGCTGGTCGGCGAAGGCTTGATGTGGCTGGCCGCGGCGCTGACCCTGGTCACCGGCTACGACTATTTCCGGGTCGGCATCAAGCATATGGCCGAAGACGACCGCGCGGACGCGAAGAAGTGAAGGTCTTGGGCCTGGCCGGCTGGAGCGGGGCCGGCAAGACCACCCTGCTCGCCAAGCTGATCCCCGAGCTCATTCGCCGCGGCATCACGGTCTCCACCATGAAGCACGCGCACCACGCCTTCGACGTCGATACGCCCGGCAAGGACTCCTATGTCCACCGCGAGGCCGGCGCCACCGAGGTGCTGGTCGCTTCCGGCAACCGCTGGGCGTTGATGCATGAGCATCGCGGCAGCCCGGAGCCGACGTCTCAGGAGCTGATGCGGCATATGAGCGACGTCGATCTGCTGCTGGTCGAAGGCTTCAAGCGCGAAGGTCACGACAAGCTGGAGATCTACCGTGAGGCCAACGGCAAGCCGCTGCTGGCCGTCGAGGACCCGAACATCGTCGCCGTGCTGGTCGACGGGCCGAAGCCGGAGACGAAGCTGCCGGTCATCGACCTCAACGATATCGGCGCGATCGCCGATTTCGTGATGCGGCATTGCGGTTTCGGGAAGGCGTAAGCCCCGACACGACGTGCCGGGGCCTACAATCGATCAAACGGCCGGCGCGACGAACCGCTTGTAGCAATATCCGCTGAGCAGCCCGAGCGCGGCCCAGAACAGCAGTTGCGCGATCATCGTGGCCGCGACGAAGCGGTGCTGCAGGGCTTCCGGCGCCGCGGCGGCGTATTCCGCCGGCTGCGGTGCGCCGATCGCATGGGGCACCACGATCATGGCCAACGCGACCACGACCCAGAGCGGCTTAGGTTCCCGGACATAGAACAGCAGGCCGAGCCCGCCGGCGGTCAGCGCCACGGTCGCGACCCACCAGATCTGCCGGGCGGTGAGATCCGCGACGGCGCTGCCGGGCAACTCCGGGGGCAGGCCGATGCTGGGGGCCAGGATGAAGACCACGAAGCCGCCGAGACCCCAATAGACGCCCTGGCGCCAATCGATCGCCCGTCCGGAGACCGCATAGACGGCGAGCAACAGCAGGGCGAAGCCGATGCCGGTCAGCAGATCGGCCAGGGCGGTGAAGGCAGTGCGCTCGAACCCGTCCTGCGGCTCCCAGGCTTCGCCGTCATGCGCATGACCCTCGGCCGATTGACCCGCGGCGTCATGGTCGTGCCCTTCCTCCGTCGCTGCGGCATCGGCAGCGGCGGATTGTTCCTCGGCGGCCCTCTCGAACACCTCGGCCTGAAGAATGATGGGGACTGTCGTCACGTTGTGCACCAGCGTGACGAAGAGCCCGGATAATAGCCCGGCGCTCGCGGCTGCGATGAACAGCCGCCGAAACATCTGCATGTGACTAGCCCCTTAGTGGCAGGGGAAGCCGTTGGAGTGGCGGGTGTCGTGGGCCGCGTTATGGGCCGCCGCGATATGCGAGATGCCGACGCCCCAGATCATGAAGGCGCCGAGGAAGGCGGCCATGCTGGCGGCGATCAGGGTCTTCGACCGGGTGGTGCTGATCGTGGCGGTGTTGATGCGGGTCTGGGTGGTGGCGGAAGTCATCGAAAGTCTCCTATCTGGCGCGACATCCCCGTCGCGCGGTTGCAGGTCTCACTCCCGATGGCAGGTTTCCTGACTCGCGGGTCTCCGCCTTGCGCCGACCTTCCCGAAGTTTCCTCCAGTGGTCATAAGTGACGCTCGGCTCGCCGCTGACAGTTGCGGGGGCAGCCACGGCATTGGCCCCTTTTGGGTCGTCCGCACCGTGTTCCCTTTTAAGCCCCTGGACTTCATCCGTCGGGGCACCATCGCCGGGAATTATAAGGATTCGGCCGGCAAAGCGTCAATCCGGCGCGAGGGCCGGAACTTGGCGCGACAGCGACTCATTCGGTCACGTTAGCGCCGCATGGCGGCGCCGGGCCTGCGGGATCGCGGCGAGCCGGGCGCGGTCCGAACGCCCCAGCTCCGCGAGGATCGCTTGGGCGAAATCGCAGAGCGGCGCGCTTTGGCCGCGCGCTTGCCGGCCGATCAGGGCCTGCGCGGCCAGCGCCGGGTCGATCTCCGGCGGCAGGTCGAGCACCCAGCGCAAGACCTCGAGGCGCAGCTCGCCGTTGCTCTTGGTGGACAGGGTGAAGAGCGCCGCCAGGCGGTCGACGGAACGCTCGAGGGAAGATGGCCGGAACATGTTTTCTTTCTCCGGACGCCCCGCCGGCAAGAAGAGTTGCATGGGTGATGGCAGGTCTCCTGGCTCGCGGTTGTTGTCGGCATCCACCTTCCCGAGAGGCTTTCTCAGTGGCCGCGGCCCAGGTCTTGAACGCTGGGCCGCATGGATGTTCGACGAACCGCTTACAGTTGCGGGGGCAGCCACGGCATCGCACCGTGTTCCCTATTATCCCCGCCCCATTGCTGCGGCGAGGAACCATCGGCGTTCTTGGTAGAGAGACGCAGCTTGCCGGTCAAGATGCGACTCGATCGCAGGCGGATCAGGCGCTAGTCTGCCGCACCATGAACATCGAGGTTCGCCCGATCGGCTCGCCCTGCACCGGCATCTGCAAAGTTGACGACGTCAGCGGCTATTGCCTCGGCTGTGCGCGTTCGTCGGCCGAGATCTCCGAATGGTCGAAGGCGGGCGATGACCGCAAGCGCGCGATCTGGGCGGCGCTGCCGCCGCGCATCGATCAACTCGGCATCGCCGTCACGCGCTTGCCCTGGTTGCCGGACGAAGTCGCCGGCCTCATCGCCGACACGCTGCTCCGGCGCAGCGGCACCTGGGTGGCCGGCTGCCATGGCGCCTCCGCAGAGTTCACGTTCGGCGCCGGCGAGCCGGCCGAGGTTTCGGTCGAGCCCGAGCTGCGCGCCGTCACCGCGCGCGGGGCGCTGCGCTTCACGCCGCGCCCCGATCTCCGCGCGTTGCAATGGCGCGATCCCGATGCCGCGGGCGGGGTGCGGGCGATCTTCATCGTCATCCCGCGCCCGCGCATCCTGTCGGCGCCGAGCTTGCTGCTGACCGCCTGCGGCCCGGATACGGCGGCAATCCAGCCCGCGCATCGCGGCGAGAATCTCTTCGATCTCGGCCTCGGCCGCGACCATATGCGCTTCCTGCTGCGCAGCGCGTCGCCGGCGCTCGATGCCGCGCTGAACGCCGCCGTCGGTCTGCCGCTCGATGCAGTGCTGCAACGCTGCGGCAAGCTGCTGCTGGAGTCGAACCCGACCCGCGTGGTCGAAAGCCCGCTCGGCCGCATCGAGGTCGCGACGCCGATCCCGCCACCCGGCGGCAAGTCGCCGGACGGGCCGCACACCCACCTCCTGCCGGGACACCTCGCCCTGCAGCGCGCGACCCCGACGGATGTCGACCTGCCGGAGGCCTATGCGCTCTGCGCCACCTTCTATCCGCGCAACCCGCCGGAATACGAGGCTTGCCGCCCATGATCGGACGGGTGCGGCGGCATCGTTTCGGCATCGGCCTGCTCGCGGCCTATGCACTGCTGCTGGGCGCGCTCATCCCCGCCTTCGCGGTCGCGGCCGATCCGCTGCAGGCCGAGCTCGACGCCCATCTCTGTGGGCCGGGCAGGTCGCAAGGCGACCAGGCGCCGGCGGCGCCGTCCGACCATCCGCAGAAGTGCCAGCTCTGCGGCCCGAGCTGCGCGATGGCTTTCCAGGTGCCGCTCGCCATGCCGGCCGACGGCGCGATCGCGTTCCTGCCGCGCGCCAAGGATCAGGCTGTGCCGGTCCGGCGCGCCGCGGCGATTCCGGCGCCCCTCTCGCTCTATCCTTCCAACCTCTTCTCCCAAGGTCCACCGCAAGCGGCCTGATCCGATCGCCGCTTTCGCTTCGTACCTTTTAGAGAAATTGAATCATGAATCCCGAATCGTTCGGGACGCCGCCCGCCGTGGCGCCGTCCCTCGGGCCGGCGCGCTCGGTGCGCCGCGCTATCCCGGCGACTACCGGATCCCGCGGGGCATTCTGCCCATCGGGCTCGCGGTGGCGATCGTGCTTCCGCTGACGGGCCTGGCGATCGTCGCCTTCGCGGCGATCGACTTCCTGCTGCCCAAGCGGCTGAAGCAGGCGGCCATGGCCTGAGCGGAGGCGGCGCGGCCCGGCGCGGCCGCCCCATCCTGCCGGGCGGGCGGAAAATCGACCCGCCCTCATTCAAGGGTGTGTCGGGTTCCGGCGCGGAGCTTGACGCCGAATCTCGTCCCTGGGTGTAGAATGCGCTCCTGGCTGAAACGGAGTGCGATGCGTGCTGCAGCGGCGGTGGATGGCAATCGGTGTTCTGGCGCTCGCCACGACGGCCTGCACGCCGTCGACCCAGTACGGCGCCATGCAGAGCCACAAATACCAGGGTTCCCCGGTATTCCAGACCCGTGAGGAATGGGGCTTGCCGGTCAGCAAGACGCGCTTGCTCAACGGCACCCTCTTCTACCAGTTCAGGAAGCCGAACACCGACTGCATGATGTCGGCCTGGGCCAACGATCTCGACATCATCTATCGGGTGGCGGTGTCCGGCCCGGAGAGCTGCGCCGCCGGATCATAAGGCAGGCGCCTGACTTCGAATGTTCATCTCCGAAGCGCTGGCCCTCGGCTCCGCCACCTGCATCGCGCTGAGCTCGATGTTCATCAACGAGCTGAACGGCCGTGTGCCGCTGATGCGGCTGGCGCGCTGGCAGCTCACCGCCGGGTTGCTGATCACGGCGCTCGCCGCCACCATCGTCGGCGGTTGGGCCACATTGGGAAGCTGGCAGATCTGGGCGCTGGCCGCTTCGGGCGCCGTCGGCATCGCTTTGGCCAGCACCACCTATTTCGCCGCGATCTATGCCGCGGGGCCGCGCGTCACCGCCTTGCTGTTCACGCTCACCTCGCCCTTCGCGCTGGCGCTGGGCTATCTCGCGCTCGGCGAGACGATCAATCTGCGCCAGGGGCTCGGTGTCGCGCTGATCCTCTTGGGCGTGCTGGTGGCGATCGGCGTGCGCCGGCGCCGGCCGGCGCCGATGATCCCTCTCTCGGACGAGCAGCCGATCGAGACTCCCGCGCCCGACGAAAAGCGCGCGACGCTCGCCGGCATTGCGCTGGGCGCGGTGACGGCGCTCGGCCAGGCGATCGGCACCTTGCTGGCCCGGCCGGCCATGGCTTCCGGCGTCGAGCCCTTCACCGCGATGGCGGTTCGCAGCGGACTGGCAGTGCTCTGCATCTGGGCGCTGCTGATCCTGCCGGCGGTGCGCCGCCGGACGGCGCCGGCCCGAAAGGTGGACCTGCTGGTGGCGATCGCAGCCGCCTTCTTCGGCCCGGCGCTTGGCATGTCACTGCTGATGGCGGCCCTGGAGACCGGCGATGTCGGGATCGTCTCGACGCTCTCGTCGATGACGCCGGTCGTCATCCTGCCGATGGTCTGGCTCAGAAGCGGCCGGATGCCGCGTCCCCTGGCCTGGGCCGGCGCGGCGCTCGCCATCGTCGGCACCGCGCTGACGATAGCTTAGACGCGGCTACTTCCGCACGATGAACCCGGCCTTGCTGAAGGCCGCCGCCAGCGCGTTGTCCGAGGCCTTGGCGGGTGCGGCTTTCGGCTTCTCCGTCATGTGCTGGCGGTCGCGCTGGGTCAGCGGGCGATCGCCCTGCGACGCCGGGCGCTTCACCGCCTCGTCGCTGAGGCGCATGGTGAGGGAGATGCGCTTGCGCTTCTGATCGACCTCCAGCACCTTGACCTTCACGATGTCGCCGGGCTTCACCACCTCGCGCGGATCTTTCACGAAGCGGTCGGCCAGGGCGGAGACGTGGACCAGACCGTCCTGATGGACGCCGATATCGACGAAGGCGCCGAAATTGGCGACGTTGGTGACGACGCCCTCCAGCAGCATGCCGGGCGTGAGGTCCTTCATCTCCTCGACGCCGTCCTTGAAGCTGGCGGTCTTGAACTCGGGCCGCGGGTCGCGGCCGGGTTTTTCCAGCTCCTTCAGGATGTCGGTCACGGTCGGCACGCCGAAGCTCTCGTCGGCGAACTGCTCCGGCTGTATGCTCTTGAGTGCGCTCCCATCGCCGATCACAGCCCGGATATCGGCCTTCAGGTGTTTCAGGATGCGCCGCACCAGCGGATAGGCCTCGGGATGCACGCCCGATGAATCCAGCGGATCGGCGCCGTCGCGCACGCGGAGGAAGCCGGCACATTGCTCGAAGGCCTTCGGCCCCAGCCGCGTCACATTCAGCAGGTCCTGGCGCGAGGCGAAGGGGCCGTTCTGGTCGCGATGGGCGACGATGTTCTGCGCCAAGCCCTCGTTGAGGCCAGAGACCCGCTCCAGCAGCTTGGCCGAGGCGAGGTTCACATCGACGCCGACCGCGTTCACGCAATCCTCGACCACGGCATCCAGCGACCTGGAAAGCTGGGTCTGGTTGAGGTCATGCTGGTACTGGCCGACGCCGATCGATTTCGGGTCGATCTTCACCAGCTCGGCCAGCGGATCCTGCAGCCGCCGCGCGATCGAGACCGCGCCGCGCAGGGTCACGTCCAGCGCCGGCAGCTCCTTCGAGGCATATTCCGAAGCCGAATAGACCGAGGCGCCGGCTTCGGAGACCACGATCTTGGTCAGCTTCAACTGGGGATGCAGCTTGATCAGCTCGGTCGCCAGCTTGTCGGTCTCGCGCGAGGCGGTGCCGTTGCCGATGGCGATCAACTCGGTCTGGTGCCGCGCGGCGAGGGCGGCCAGGATCGCGATCGACTCGTCCCATTTCCGCGCCGGCTCATGCGGATAGATGGTCGCGGTCTCCAGCACCTTGCCGGTCGCCGCCAGCACCGCCACCTTGACGCCGGTGCGCAGGCCCGGATCGAGCCCGATCGTGGCGCGCCCGCCGGCCGGCGCCGCCATGAGAATGTCCTTGAGGTTCGAGGCGAAGACCCGCACCGCCTCGGTCTCCGCCGCCTGGCGCAGCCGGGTCATCAGCTCGATGTCGATCTGCAGCTTCAGCTTCACCCGCCAGGTCCAGCGCACCACTTCCTGCAGCCAGGCATCCGCCGGCCGGTTCTTGTCGATGATACCGAAGCGCGCGGCGATCGAGCGCTCGCAGGGCCCGAGCTCCTTCCCCTTCGGCTCTTCATCGAGCACCAGCGACAGGGTCAGGAACTCCTCGTTGCGGCCGCGCAGCAAGGCGAGGGCGCGGTGCGAGGGGATCTTCGCGATGGCCTCGGATGCGTCGAAATAATCGGAGAACTTGGCGCCGGCTTCCGCCTTGCCTTCGACCAGCTTGGAGCTGAGCTTGGCATTGCTCCAGACGAAGTCGCGCAAGCTTCCGACCAGGTCGGCATTCTCGGCGAAGCGCTCCATCAGGATCTGCATCGCGCCGTCCAGCGCCGCCTTCACATCGGCGACGCCCTTTTCGGCATCGACATAGGCCGCGGCCTCGTCTTCCGGCCTCTTGGTCGGATCATTGAGCAGCAGGTCGGCCAGCGGCTCCAACCCGGCCTCGCGGGCGATCTGCGCCTTGGTGCGGCGCTTCTGCTTGTAGGGCAGGTAGAGGTCTTCGAGCCGCGCCTTGGAATCCGCGGCGTCGATCTGTTCCTTCAGCGCGGGCGTGAGCTTGCCCTGCTCTTCGATGCTCTTCAGGATCGCGCCGCGACGCTCGTCCATCTCGCGGAGATACTTCAGCCGCTCGTCCAGGGTGCGGAGCTGCGTGTCGTCCAACCCGCCGGTCGCTTCCTTGCGATAGCGCGCCACGAAGGGCACGGTCGCGCCGCCGTCCAGCAATTCGACCGTGGCGGTGACCTGCGCCTCGCGCACGTTCAGTTCCTGCGCGATGCGGGCGGAGATGGAAGGAAGCGTCAAGGCAACACCCGTAATCTGTGTCGGCGAAATGAGGGCCGCCCTTCTAACGCGGCCTCCGGTGCCACTCAAGACGAAAGGCCGGTTGACAGCAAAGCGGCTTGATGACCCGCGGAGTCCCAGGCAATCTTACCGAAATTCACAGGGGGAGCTGTGACGAATATCATCAAGGAGTCCTACGACGTCGTGATCGTCGGCGCCGGGGTCGGCGGCGGCGCGATGGCGAATCGGCTGGCCGAGGTGGGCGCCTCGGTGCTGGTGATCGAGCGCGGCAACTACCTGCCGCGCGAAGCCGACAACTGGTCGGTGAAGGCGGTGTTCCACGAGAAGAAATACACCGCCAAGGAAACCTGGCGCGACCGCGACGGCAAGCCGTTCAACCCCTCGACCTATTACTATGTCGGCGGCAATTCGAAATTCTTCGGCGCCGCGACGGTGCGGTTCCGCGTCGAGGATTTCGAGGCGCTGGAACATGAGGGCGGCATCGCCCCGGCCTGGCCGATCCGCTACGCGGACCTGGCACCCTATTACGACGTGGCCGAGCGGTTGATGGGGACACATGGCCAAGCCGGCGCCGATCCGATCGAGCCGCCGCGTTCCGGGCCAATGCCGCATCCGCCGATCGGCCACGAGCCGGTCGTCGAAGCAATCGCCGGGAAGCTGCGGGCGAAAGGGCTGCGGCCGTTTCCGCTGCCGATCGCGGTCGACCGGCATGAGGGCGGAAAGTGCATCCGCTGCGCCACCTGCGACGGCTTCGCCTGCAAGCTCGGCGCCAAGAATGATGCCGAGGTGCGGCTGATTGGCCCGGCGCTCAGCAGCGGCAAGGTCGACCTCATCCTCGACACCAAGGTCGAGCGGCTGCTGACCGATGAAGCGGGGCGCAAGGTCACCGGCGTCGCGGTCCGGAGCGGCGGCACGCCGATTACCGTCCGCGGCGATCTCTTCATCTCCGCCGCCGGCGCCATCAACTCGACGGCCTTGCTGCTGCGCTCCGCCAACGACAAGCATCCGCGCGGCCTCGGCAACAACCAGTCGGATCAGCTCGGCCGCAACTACATGGCGCATAACAACACCGCGATGATGGCGATCAACCCGCTGCGCCGCAATCCGGTGGTGTTCCAGAAGTCGCTCTGCGTCAACGACTTCTATCTCGCCAATGCGGCCCGGCCCTATCCGATGGGCAATGTGCAGGGCCTCGGCAAGCTGCAGGGCGGCATGCTGACGGCGAATAAGCGTTTCCTGCCGGAATGGTTGATGAACCGCTTTGCCGAGCGCTCGGTCGATTGGTGGATCATGTCGGAGGACCTGCCCGATCCGGAGAATCGGGTCTCGGTCGATTCAGACGGCACGATCCGCGTCGCTTATACGCCGAACAACCTCAAATCCCACAACGAGCTGGTCCGGCATTGGACCCGGCTGATGCGCGCGATCGGCTATCCGATCGTCATCACCCAGAAGATGGACATCAGCGTCGCCATGCATCAATGCGGCACCGCGCGCTTCGGCACCGATCCCGCGACTTCGGTGCTCGATCCTTATTGCCGGGTCTGGGACATCGACAACCTCTTCGTCGTCGACGCGTCCTTCCTGCCGAGTTCGACCGCCTTCAACCCGTCGCTGACCGTGGTCGCCCAGGCGGTCCGCGTCGCCGAGCATATCGCCGCCACGGCGCTGAACGGCAAAGCCGCGGCGTGAATCACGCCGCTGGCGCCGGATCCAGGACGCGCTGCGGCGGCAGGCTGATGGTGACGCAGGTGCCCTTGCCGACCTCGCTCTCCAGCGTCAGGCAGCCGCAATGCATCTCGGTCAGCGCCTTGCAAAGCGGCAGGCCCAGGCCCGATCCATGGTGGCTGCGGGTCAGCGCATCGCCGCATTGCACGAAGGCTTCCATCACGCTCTCGAGCGCGTCCTCCGGGATGCCGACTCCGGTATCGGCGACGGTGAGCAGGAATTTGCCCACCGAGGAGACCCGGGCGGAGACGGTTATCGTGCCGTCCTTGCCGGTGAACTTGATCGAGTTGCCGAGCAGGTTCAACAGGACCTGCCGGATCTTGCCCCGGTCCGCCATGAGGCGCGGCAAGCCGGACGGCAGGGTGGTCTTGATCTTGATGCCGGCACGGCTGGCCCTGTCGCTTAGCAGGCGCACGGAGTCTGCGACGACTTCGGCGACGTCGACAACCTCTTCATGCAGCTCCATGCGTCCGGCCTCGATCTTGGCGACATCCAGGATGTCGTTGATGATGCCGAGCAGATGCTGGCCGCTTTCATGAATGATGACGGCGTAGTCGCGATAGGCAGCATTGCCGATCGGTCCCTGCAGCTCGAGCTGCATCACCTCGGAAAAGCCGATGATCGCATTGAGCGGGGTGCGGAGCTCATGGCTCATGCCCGCGAGGAACTGCGACTTGGCTCGACTGGCGGCCAGGGCTTCGTCATGCGCCGCCCGCAGCTCCCGGGTTCGCTCGGCGACGATCCGCTCCAGGTCGCCGTTGATCGCGCGCAGCGACTGGTTGGCATTGTGGAGGTCGAAGCTCCGGGCTTCGAGCAGGTCTTCGGCCTTGCGCCGGGCAGCGGCTTCGCGCGCGATCCGGCGCTCGAGCTGGGCGATTTGCGCCAGCAGCTGCTCGCGCGACATCTTCGGTGGCGTTGCGAGGTCGTTCATGACCGGGTGAGCTCGAAGCGGATGAAGGTCCCGTCGGCCGCGGCATCGAGCTGGCGGACCTCGATCGCTTCGCCGAAATGCGCGATGGCGCCGCGCATCAATCCCTCGGCGAAGGCCGCGAACGGGCGGGTCGAGCTGTAGAAGAGCTCGATCCGGTCCTCGGTCCGCCAGTCGATGTCTATCGACGGCAGCTCGGCATCCGGATAGAGCTTGCGCACCTCGACATGGATGTGGCCCTCGATGCGATCGAGGAACTCGAAGCAGGAGGTGATGCCGTCGAAGAAGCGCGGATAGCGCACCGAGAAGCGCGCGAACAGGTGCTGCCCATAGGCCCGCAGCAGCTCGGGCACGGGCACGCGGGTTGCAGTGGAGAGATTCTGGACCAGCGTGATCATCTCGCCATGGTCGTAGCTGCCGACCGCCGTATAGGCGCCGCCCGACGGCAGATCGGAGGCCTCGATGATGAAATCCATCATCTCGACGCCGTAGTTCCGGCCGACGAGCTCCAGGAACTCGGTGAACACGATACCCTTCATGATCCAAATCCTTGAAACGGCCGTGGCGCACGAACGGAGACCGCGCGCCGGGGGGCGGCACGCGGTCTCCGGGATGTCAGATTTCCGTAGCTACGGCTCTGATCGGCAGGACACGGGATTCGGGTCAGACAGGGGAGTATCCGCCCGGACGCGTCCAACGCATGCGCGTCCAACAGGGGGCGCACCGAGCGTGATTTAGGGCTATTGGCCCGAAGCCGCATTGATCGGGGCGGCCATCGGATTAACATCTGCGGCCAGGGCCGGAACCACCCGAAGAGTGGATTATGCAGCTCAATGCCGATTGGGCCGGAGAGACGGCAGCCTGGCTGCGGGAACGCAAGGTCGATCTGCGCCCGCTGCTGAAGGATCTTGGCATCCAACGTCGCGACCTGAAGTTCGGCCGCGAGATCGACGCCCGGCATTTCGCGGCCATCCTGAACTTCGGCGCTGATGCGACCGGGGACGCGCATTTCGGCCTGCACCGCGGCGCCGCGTTCCACATCAAGCATGGCGGCGTGCTGGCCTATCTGGCGGCCTGCGCGCAGACGGTGGGCGAGGCCCTGGATGGCTTCGAGCGCTATTCCGCCGTGGTGTGCGACGGCCTAACCGCCCAGGTGAAGCGCGACCGCGGCGGCGCCCAGCTGGTCTTCCGGGCCGCCGATTCCACCTGGCGGCAGAGCCGGCATCTCGGCGAGTTCGGCGCCGCCCGCCTGATCGCCGCCCTGCGCGTGGTAACCGGCGTCGCGCTGTCGCCGCTGGAGGTGCACTTCATGCACCCGCAGGAGGTCGATCCTGCGGAATGCCGCCGCTTCTTCCGCTGCCCGCTGGCCTATGGCACGGCCACCCATGTGGTCCGCTTCGCCAAGGACGACCTCGCCATCCGCATCCCGACGGCGGACAGCCGGCTCGGCCACATCCTGCACGCCTATGCCGACGGCCTGTTGCACCAGGTGCGGTCGCGGCAGGTCGCATCGCTGGAGCAGCGGGTGGAGGCGATCGTCGCCGATCGCCTGGGGTCAGGCCGGCTCTCGCTCGCCGCGGTCGCCCGCGAGCTCGGCCTCGGCGAGCGCACCTTGCGGCGCCGCCTCGGCGATGCGGGCACCAGCTTCAGCGCGCTGGTCGAGCGCAAGCGCATCGACCTCGCGCAGGAATGGCTGACCGGCACCGATTTCGACCTGAAGCATATCAGCTTCCTGCTCGGCTATTCGGAGCCAGCCGCTTTCTCGCGGGCCTTCAAGCGGCGCACCGGCAGCAGCCCCGGACGGCTGCGCGAGGCCGGCGCCGTCACTTCGCGAGGTGGCCGAACGCCAGGACGACTTTCTGGTAGAGCGGGCGCTTGAACGGCACGATCAGCTCCGTCACCGTGCGGAAGTCGGCCCATTTCCAGGCGGAAAATTCCGGGTGCTCGCCTTCGATGTCGATCTCGCTGTCCTCGCCGGTGAAGCGGAAGGCGTACCACTTCTGCTCCTGGCCGCGATACTTGCCCTTCCACAAGGTCTTGGCGAGCTCCGCGGGCAGGTCGTAGCTCAGCCAGCCCTCGCTCTCCATGATGAGCTCGGCGCTGGTGACGCCCGTCTCCTCATGCAGCTCGCGCCAGGCGGCGTCGAGCGGCGTCTCGCCCTTGTCGATGCCGCCTTGCGGCATCTGCCAGGCGGGGCCGGGTGAATCCAGGCGTTGCGCGACGAAGACGCGGCCGGCGGGGTTGAACAGCGCGATGCCGATGCCCCGGCGATAGGGCAAAGTGTCGTAGTTCCACTTCTTGTCCTTGGCTTTCTGCTTTTTTTTGTCCTTGCCCATCATCTCATCTCTGCAACAGGGCGCTGGCCGGCGCCGGGACCGGGCTCTGCTCGTCGGTCCGGCGCAGCCAGTCGGCCAGCAAGGTGATCGTCAGCGGCGAGACCTTCGCCACGGCGAGCGCGCGCCCCTCTTCTTGCGCGACCTCGGTCGCCGCCGCAAGCCGTTCCGTGATTGCCGTGCGCGAGGGCCGCGCGTCGAGCGTCACCGTGCTGCGTGCGGCGGCGAGGCCGGATTCCCGGGCCGCGGGCAGGATCTGGCTCATCGGCTCGCCGCTGGCGTCGATGAAGGCGAGGCCGAGCCGCGCGATCTCGGCGGCGAGGATCGCGGTGGTGCCGTCGTCCAGCAGCAGCGCGTCGCCGCCGTCGCTGGCGAAGCCGAACACCGCCGGCGCGGCATCCGCGATCGCCTGCAGACGCCGCGCCGCCTCGCCGGCATTGAGCCCGATCAGGATACCCGCCGCACCGAGTGCCCGCCGGTCCTTGGATTGCAGCGGCAGGTCGACCAGGGCCTCGTGCCCGAAGGCGCGTGCCGCGGCGATCCACTGGCCGAGGTCCTTCGCCTCGGGGCTGAAGCTCAGCGAGACCTCCGGCGGGAGCCCGGCGATCGCCGCCGCGGTCGCGGCGCGGTCGATCCCCAACCCGGTCATGAGGAAGCCCAGCAGCGGCTTTCCTTCCGCTGCCGCGAACGGCCGGGCGAAGCGCCGCCAGGGCGGCTGGTCGAAGGCGGTGTCCTTGAGTGCGCGGTCGCCGAGCCCCGTGCTCTGCGCCAGCAGGTCGGCCGGCGAAAGCTCCGGCCAGCTCTCCGGCGTGGTTCCATCCGTGGTCACCAGCGCCGGCATCTCCGCCAGGTCCGCTGGCGCGCTATTCGGGCCGGCGCTGCTGCGCGGCTGCGGCACCGGCGCAAGATCGCCGCCGCTGCTGCTGGCGAGCAGATAGTGGATCTGGTCGGAGAGCCGCTCGCCGCCGAAATAGAGTACGGCCACGGCCCCGCCCACAACAAGAATGGCCGCCGGCAGAAGCCAGCGGCCGATTCCTACGGATTCCCGATCTGGATCGCGCCGCATGATGAAGGCAGCCGGGCGGAATGAGTCCGCCCGGCCGACACCTCAATCGGCGGAACTCGCCCCGCTGTTCTTCACCAGGGCCAGGCCCTGCAGCAGGTCGAGCGCCCGCGCCAGCTGATAGTCCTTCTCCGGATCGGTGATCGCGATCTTCTCCGATCCGACATGCGGCTTCTGCTGGTTCTGATCGACATTGGTGCCGGGCTGCACATTGGCCGGTGGCTGGTCCTCTTTCTTCGGCTCGCCGTTCTGGCTCTCCGGACCAGGCTGGGGGTTGCCCTCCTGGTTGTTGATCTCCGGCGCCTTCTTCTGCGCGTCGTCCGGGTTGGCGAGTGCTCCGCGGAGATCCGCCTCGTGCTTGCCGTTGTCGTCCTGGGTCTCGATCTTCGCGGGCTCGACGATGATGTCCGGATCGATGCCCTTGGCCTGGATCGAGCGGCCCGACGGCGTGTAGTAGCGCGCGGTGGTCAGGCGGATCGCGCCGTGGTTCGGGATCGGGATGATCGACTGCACCGAGCCTTTGCCGAACGACTTGGTGCCCATCAGGATCGCGCGGTGATGGTCCTGCAGCGCGCCGGAGACGATCTCCGATGCCGAGGCCGAGCCGCCGTTGATCAGCACGATCACCGGCTTGCCGTCCAGCAGATCGCCGCCTTCGGCGTTCCAGCGCTGGCCGTCGTCCGGATTGCGGCCGCGGGTCGAGACGATCTCACCCTTGTCCAGGAAGTCGTCGGAGACCGCGATCGCCTGGTCGAGCAGCCCGCCCGGGTTGTTGCGCAGGTCCAGCACCAGGCCGGTCAGGTTGCCCTTGCTCGCGGTCTTGATCGCGGCAATGGCGCTCTTCAGCCCGCTGTCGGTCTGCTCGCTGAAGCTGGTGATGCGGACATAGCCGATGTTGTTGTCCTGCATCTCCCAGCGTACCGACTTCAGGGTGATGACCGCGCGCTTCATGGTGACGTCGAACGGCTCCTGGTTGCCGCGGATCACCGTCACGGTGATCGAGGAGCCGACCTCGCCGCGCATCTTGTCGACCGCCTGGTTGAGGCTCAAGCCCAGCACCGGGTCGCCGTCGATATGCGAAATGAGGTCGTTGGGCTGCATGCCGGCCTTGGCGGCGGGCGTGTCGTCCATCGGCGAGACCACCTTGATCAGGCCGTCCTGCATGGTGACCTCGATGCCGAGGCCGCCGAACTCGCCCTTCGTCTGGATCTGCATGTCGCCATAGTCCTTGGCGTTCATGTAGGAGGAGTGCGGGTCGAGGCCGGAGAGCATGCCGTTGATCGCGCTCTCGACCAGCGCGTCGTCCTTCACCGGCTCGACGTAAGACGAGCGGATGCGCTCGAACACTTCGCCGAACAGGTTGAGCTGCTCGTAGGTGTTGGTCTCGCCGGTTTTCTCGGCGGTCACGGACTGCGCCGAGACCAGGTCCGGGCGGAAGGCGAAGGCACCGATCGCCACCCCGCCGATCATGGCGGCGGTGGCTAGGAGCGAAGTGCGGAGCATCGGATCATTGACCTTTATTTGTTGACGGCTTGACTGTCGTTTTTGATTTCGGCGGTGCTGAACCAGGGAACGGGATCGACCGGCTGTCCGTTCCGGCGCAGCTCCAGATAGAGTTTCGGGCGACCGGCCGGCGATACGTCGCCGCTTCCTTGCGGCGCTCCGACGGGGGCCATGGAACCCACCGGTTCGCCGGCGAGCAGCCACTGACCGACCACGGCATCGACCCGGTCCAATCCGGCGAGCACAGTATGATACCCGCCGCCATGTTCAATGATCAATATTTGGCCATAGGAGCGGAACGGGCCCTCGAAGGCGATCCGGCCGTCGAACGGCGCCACAATCTGCGCCCCGGCGCGGGTTTCCAGCACCAAACCCTTGGAGGCGCCCCCGGTATCCGTGGCGTCTCCGAAATGTGTCAGGATTCGCCCGCGGGCCGGGGCGAAAATCGGGTTCTTGGCGTCGATCCGCCCGGCATCGGGGAAATTGCGGAAATTCGCCGGTTGCTGCATGCGCTGCGCGGCAGGCGGTGCCGCGTTCCCGGGCGATAGCGAGGCGACCTGCTGGTTGGTCGGTGCGGGCGCCGCGGCCGGGCCGGTCTCGGCCTTGGCCTTGTTCAGCCGGTCGATCAGGTCCTGCAGGTTCTTGGCCTGGCCGGCGAGCTTCTGCAGCTTGGCCTCGGCCGAGGCGCTTTCCGCCAAGGTCGTCTTCTGCGCCTGGCCCTTCTTGCGGAGCAGGCCGGCCAGCCGGTCATTCTCCTTTGCAAGCTTGGTGACAGCCTTGGCGAGCTGGTCGCGCTCCTGCGCCATCTGCTCGCGCATCTCGTGGAGCTCGTTCAGGTCGCTCTGCAGGGAGCGCGCCCGGGCGTCGAGCTCCGGGGTGATGATGCCGAGCAGTCGCGCGGTGCGCGCCGCGTCGATCGGCGTCTCGGAGGAGAACAGCAGGGCCTCGCGCGGCTGGGTCGACAGCCGCTGCAAGGCCAGCACCGCCTGGGTCAGCCTTGCGCGCTCCAGCTCCAGGGCCGCCGACTTCTCCTTCTCCTCGTCGGAGAGTGCCGCCAGGGTGTCCTCGAGCTCGGTCACCTGGCTCTCGGTGTCCTGCACCTCATGCGCCGCCTTCACCGCCTCGGCCTGAAGATCGGTGATCTCCTTGTCGAGCGCCGCCGCCTTGGCCTTCAGTTCTTCCTGCTGCACCTTGCTCTGCTCGATCTGCTTCTGGATCGCGTCGAGCTCCTTCGGCGTCGGCGCCGATTGCGCATAGGCACTGGCGCCGAGCAGGCTCAGCGCGGTCGCGAGCAGCAGGGAGCGGTGCTTACTGTGCACTGGCGCGGAGCGCCTCATCTGAGGTTTCGTGCAGCAGCGAATGGCCGGTCATTTCCTTCGGCTGGTCCAGGCCCATCAGCTCCAGGATGGTCGGCGCCACGTCGGAGAGCCGCCCGTCGGCCAGCTTCTTGTTGGAAGCCGGGCCGTTCACCAGGATGAAGGGCACCTGGTTCAAGGTATGGGCGGTGTGCGGCTCGCCGGTCTCCGGATCGATCATCTGCTCGCAATTGCCGTGGTCGGCGGTGATCAGCAGCACGCCGCCCTGTTTCACCACCGCCTCGCGCAGCCGGCCGAGACTCTTGTCCACCGCCAGCACCGCCTTCTCGGCGGCTTCGAGATTGCCGCTATGGCCGACCATGTCGCCGTTGGCGAAGTTCACCACCACCAGGTCGAATTTGTCGGATTCGATCGCCGCCACCAGCTTGTCGGTCACTTCCGGCGCCGACATCTCGGGCTGCAGGTCATAGGTCGCGACCTTGGGCGAGGGCACCAGGATCCGCTCCTCGCCGGGGAAGAGCGTTTCCTCGCCGCCGTTGAAGAAGAAGGTGACATGCGCGTATTTCTCGGTCTCGGCGATGCGGAGCTGCTTCAGCCCCGCCTCGGAGACGATCTGCCCCAATGTGTGGCGCATCTCCTGCGGCTCGAACAGGCAGGGCATCAGCTTCGCCAGCGCGCTCGAATACTCGACCATGCCGAGGACCGCGCCGAACTTGACCACGCGCTTGCGCGCGAAATCCTTGAAAGCGGGATCGAGGAAGGCGGTCAGGATCTGCCGCGCCCGGTCGGCGCGGAAATTCGCCATGAAGATCCCGTCGCCGTCCTGGATGCCGCTGAAGCCGCCGATCAGGGTCGGCTTGATGAACTCGTCGGTTTCCTTGCGCGCATAGCCCGCGCCGACCGCGGCATCCGCGGTCGGCGCCTTGAACTCGGATTCGCCGAGGAAGGCGTTGTAGGCCAGTTCGACCCGTTCCCAGCGCTTGTCGCGGTCCATGCCGTAATAGCGCCCGCCGATGGTGCCGAAAGAGATGTTCTTGTGGCCGGCGATCTTCTTCTCGAAGTCCGCGACGAAGCCGCGCGCGCTGGAGGGCGGCGTGTCGCGGCCATCGGTGAAGCCATGCACCACCACCTTCACGCCGGCATCGGCGATGATGCGCGCGACCGCCGCCATCTGGTCCTGATGCGAATGCACGCCGCCCGGCGAGAGCAGGCCCAGCATGTGGCAGGCGCCCTTGCTAACTTTCAGCTTGGCGATGAACTCTGCCAGCTCCGGCTTCCGGGCGAGCGAGCCGTCCTCGATCGCGAGATCGATCCGCGGCAGGTCCTGCATGACGACGCGGCCGGCGCCGAGATTCATATGCCCGACCTCGGAATTGCCCATCTGCCCGTGGGGCAGGCCGACATGCAGCTCGGAGGCATCGACCAGGCTCCAGGGGCATTCGTTGATCAGCCTCGCCCAGTTCACGCCCTTGGCCAGTGCGATGGCGTTGTTGTCGGTCGCCTCGCGATGGCCCCATCCGTCCAGGATGCAGAGCACGACGGGTTTGGGGCGGTGCGGTGCGGCCATGCCGGAGCCTCGGGTAAAGTCTGGGAGGACATATATGGTGTCAGTGATAACCGGGTTCGAGCACCGTCGCCAGCGCTTTTGAGCGGGTGCAAGCCGTTGAATCGCCCCGGAAATATTGCCGAAATGCGGCGGTATTGGGGCGCGGTTCAATCCGTAGTGTAGGGGCTGCCGAGTTCCTGATCGGGAAGTTCGTCCGGCAGATCCGCAAGTGGCACCAGGGCCAGTTCCACGGCCCTTGACGGGCGACCCTTTGGAAGCTCGCGGAGCTGGGGCACGATATCCGTTTGAAAATCGATGCCGTGGTGAAGCCAGACCACCAGTCTTTCGCCGGGAAGCCGCTCGATTTCCGCGACTTCAAAATCGCCCTGGCAGAATATCAGGAACAGCCGGCCGCCAACCTTTGCCAGGCCGCCGTATCCCTGCTTCTCCGGATAGCGCAGCTCTCCCCAATGCGGAACGCTCTCCGCCGGACCATGCATCCAGAGTATTGCGCTGGCGTCGTCGTAGATCGTGAGCATAGTCGACCGAGTGCCTTCCTCGAGGCGCCACTCCTCGAGTTCAGACGGCGCTCGAGCCCCGTCGGAGCACCACCACCGGTCCGGAGACGGCAACGAGGCGAGGCGCCCGGGCGCAGGCTCGTTCGGGACCGGCTCGGTCGCGGAATTGCCGCAGGCAGCAAGAACCAGCGACAAGCCAACCGCCGACAAGCAGTGCAACAACGTCGTCATCGCGAAATTCTACCAGCGGTTCAGTCGCGATGGTAGGGATGCCCGCTCAAGATCGCCTGCGCCCTGAACAGCTGCTCCGCCAGCATTGCGCGGACCATCATATGCGGCCAGGTCATCGTGCCCAGCGAGAGCTTGAGGTCGGCGCGCTTCAGCACGGCCTCGCCATGCCCGTCGGCGCCGCCGATCAGGAACGCGATCTCGCCGGCGCCGTCATCCTCGAAGCGTTGCAGCCGCGCCGCAAAGTCGCGACTGCCGAGTTGCTTGCCGCGTTCGTCGAGCACCACCACCGCACGCTTCGCCTTGCTCTCGTCGAGAGCGGCCAGCAGCAGCTCCGCCTCGCGCGCCTTCAGCTCGGCGGCGGAGAGCGGCCGCTTCTCCTCGACTTCTTTCAGGAGGATCGCCGGCTTCACCCGCGCCGCATAATGCTCGTAGAGCGCCTGCTCCGGCCCGCTCTTGATGCGGCCCACGGCGATGATGCGGAATTTCATCTCTAGAGCCCGTCAGCCCGCAGAAGAACGTCGTCATGCCCGGGCTTGACCCGGGCATCTCTCTCCGGCGCGAACTCCCGATGAGATCCCCGGGTCAAGCCCGGGGATGACGGTTCTGCGATCAAAACTCCACTTCCAATTCCTGCACTTCCTCGGGCTCGGTCCAGGCCGCGGTGGTCCATTCCACCATCTGCGGCAGCGCCAGGATATGCTTCACATAATCCGAACAGTCCGCGTCGAGCTTCACGTCGTAGGTATGAAACCGCGCGCAGACCGGCGCATACATGGCGTCCGCCACGCTGATCGCATCGCCGAACAGATACGGCCCGCCATAGCCCCGCAGGCAGTCGCGCCAGATCGCGGTGACGCGGTCGATGTCGCCCTGCGCCCCGGCCCAGAGCCTGAAGCCCTGGTGCCGCGCCTTCAGGTTCATCGGCAGCGAGCCGCGGAGATTGGCGAAGCCGGAATGCATCTCGCCGGAGATGGCGCGGCAATGCGCGCGCGCCTTGCGGTCTTCGGGCAGCAGGCCGGCATCGGGGAAAGTCTCATTCAGATACTCCGCAATGGCCAAGGTGTCCCAGACCTTGATCCCGTCATGCTCCAGCGCCGGGACCAGGAAGGAGGGCGAGAGCAGCAGCAGCTCGGCGCGGGTCGCGGGGTCATCCGGCGAGACACGCTTCTCCTCGAAATCGAGGCCCGCCAGCCGGCAGAGCAGCCAGCCGCGCAGCGACCAGGAAGAGTAGTTCTTGCTGCTAATGGTGAGTGTCGCCGTCATGCTATCCCCGAATCATTCTTAATGACGATCCAGGATTAAGCTTCTCGCAGTGCAGCAACAAATGCACTAGGCTTCGTGTTAACGGATCGGGATTTCGAGTCTGCCGGGGGTTGCCGCTCGCTCTCGAACCGGGACATAAGCTTATGATTTATATGAGTTACCAGACGTCCGCCGACCTGCTGGACCCGTTCCGGGCCCTGGCGCGGAGCATGGCGGACGCATTGCCGCATTTGGCCCCCGGCCATATCGAGGACGGCGGCGAGGGGCCGACCTGGCTCAGGAGCTTCTGGGCCGGCTGCCAGCTCTTCGCCCGCAGCGGCATGAGCCACAAGCGCCCGAGCTTCGACATCCACACCGTCCCGGTCGGCAACCGCGAAGTGCCGGTGACCGAAGAGGCGCTGCTGCGCACGCCTTTCGCGACCCTGCTGCATTTCCGCAAACCCATCGAGGCCGTGCAGCCCAAGGTGCTGCTGGTGGCGCCGATGTCGGGCCATTTCGCGACCCTGCTACGCGCGACGGTGAAGACGCTGCTGCCGGAGCACGACGTCTACCTGACCGACTGGCACAACGCCCGCGACGTGCCCGTCGATCACGGACGGTTCGGCCTGGATGAATATGTCGAGCATCTGATCGCCTTCCTGGAGGAGATCGGCCCCGCGCATGTGATCGCGGTCTGTCAGCCTTGCGTGCAGACGCTCGCCGCCGTCTCGGTAATGGCGGCGGAGAAGAATCGCGCGCAGCCGCGCAGCATGACCCTGATGGCCGGCCCGATCGACACCCGCATCAATCCCGGCAAGGTCAACGAACTCGCCTGCAGCCAGACCATCGACTGGTTCGAGCGGCACCTGATCAGTGACGTGCCCTATCGCTATGCCGGCGCGCGGCGCAAGGTCTATCCCGGCTTCGTGCAGCTCGCGGCCTTCATGTCGATGAACATGGAGCGCCATGTCAGCGCGCACCGCGATCTCTTCCACAGCCTCGCCATGGGCGACTGGAAGAAGGCCGACACGATCAAGGCTTTCTACGACGAATACCTCTCGGTTTCGGATCTGCCTGCCGAATTCTATCTTGAGACCGTGCGCAGCGTGTTCCAGGAACATGCGCTGCCGCGCGGGACCATGACCTACAAGGGCAAGCCGGTGAACCCGGCCGCGATCCGCCGCACGGCGATGCTGACCGTCGAAGGCGAGCGCGACGACATCTGCCCGGTTGGTCAAACGGTGGCGGCGCACGACCTGCTGCCGGGCCTGAAGCCCTATATGAAGCGCCACCACCTGCAGCCCGGCGCCGGCCACTATGGCGTCTTCAGCGGCAAGCGCTGGGAAGGTCAGGTCTTCCCCCTGGTCCGCGAGTTCATCCGCGCAAACGACTGAGCCTCAGCCCATCCGCCGCTGCGCGGCCTTTTCCTCCGGCGCGTCGACCGGCACGCGCACCATGGCCACGGTGCCGACCCCGGGCTTGCTGTCGATTGTGAAGCTGCCGCCCTGCAGCGTTGCGAGATGCGCGACGATCGGCAGGCCGAGGCCGGTGCCGGGCTCGTCGCCCTCGCGCTTCTTGCGCGCCTGCCCGAAGGGCCGCATCGCCTGCTGCAAATCCTCCGGCGACATGCCGATCCCGGTATCCTTGACCGCCAGCTCGACCATGCCGGCGAGATCGCGCCGCCAGGTCATCGAGACCTTGCCGCCGCGCGGCGTGAACTTCACGGCGTTGGACAGCAGGTTGATCATGATCTGCTTCAGCATCCGCTGATCGGCTTTGACCGCGAGTTCGAGTCCGCCGGCGATGGTCATCTCGATATCCTTGGCCTGCGCCTTGTCGCTCAGCAGAATCCGCGCGTCCTCGGCGAGCGCGGCGAGATTGGTGGATTCCAGCCGCGGCTCCATGCGCTTGGCCTCGATCTTGGAGAGGTCGAGGACGTCGTTGATCAGGCTCAGCAGGTGCTTGCCCGCCTGTCTGATATTCTCCGCATAGTCACGGTAGGTGTCCGGCTGCACCTTGCCGAACAGGCCGACGGCGATCACCTCGGAAAAGCCGAGGATCGCGTTCAACGGCGTGCGGAGCTCGTGGCTCATCTGCGCCAGGAACTTGGACTTGTCCGCATTTGCGACCTCGGCGGCGCGGCGGGCCTCGATCAGCTCCTGCTGCCGTTCGCGCTCCGCAGTCACGTCACGCACCAGGATCAGCGTGCCGCCGACGAAGGGTGCGCGGCGCAGCCACAGGATCCGGCCCTCGCGGTCGATGAGCAGCCATTCGCCCCCGCCGAGGCCGTCCCACAATGCCGCGGCATCGCCGTCCAGCACCACCGTGCTCTCGCCGATCAGCAGGCGCATCGCGTTCGGCTGATCCTGCGGCATGGCGGCCGGCGGTTCCCCGATGAGCCGCGCGAAGTCCTTGTTCCAGTATCTGACCGTGCCGTCGGAGACCACGCAAAGCCCCTGGTCGCCGGCGTCGACAGCCGCTTCCAGCATGGCGCTGGTGGCCTGCAGCCGTTGGGCGGTGGACTGCAGCGTCCTGCGGCCCAACAGGATGCGCCGCGCCGCGGCGATGCTCAGCCCCAGCAGCAGCAGCGTTGCGAGGATCGCAGGCGCGATCAGGGTCCTCACCAGGTCGCTGCCCGGCTGCGGCAGCGTCCAGAGCAACCACCCCGCCGGGCGGCCGTCCAGGCCCGGCATCATGATCGCCCCGAGGCCGTCTTCCGGTCCCGCGGCGAGATGAAGCCCGGTAGTCCCGGTTTGCGCCTCGATCAGGCGCAGGTCGGGCGCCTCGAGGAGATTGAGCACGACCACCGCGGGTCGCGCCGCCGGCGCGGCTCCCGACGGCCAGTCGGCATTCGGCGTCACCGGGACGATCGCGGCCAGGGCCGGTCCGGCCGGGGTCGTCAGCATCCCGGTCAGGACGACGGGCGGCTGCACGCGTTCCGCGCCGGCCTTTTCGATCCAGCCGGCGAGCCCGGGGATCTCGTCGAGGAATCTCTGGCCGAGACCGCCCGGAACGTCGCCGTAGCCGGCGATCCAGCGGCCGTCGGGAGCGGCGACCATCACGACGTCGATGCCGCTGTGGATGTCGGTGATGGAATCGACGCCGAAATTGGCGTCCGCCCATTCCTGGTCGAAATGGAGATAGAGATGTTCAAAGGCTTCATCCCACCAGGCATTGTCGCGCGCGACCGTGGTCAGGGTGTTGCGCGCGCCTTCGAGGCTGCCGGCGACCTTGGCCACCGCCGACTCACGGGCATTGCGGTCGAGCTCCGCGCCTGACAGGAACAGGACGACGAGGCCCGCGACCCCCAGCAGGCTCAGCAGGAAAGCGGGCGCCATCACCAGCCAGGCGCCGCCATCTTGTCGCGAAATTGAAGCTCGGGAATCCATCACGATCCGTTGGCTCCCCCGATCAGGCTCTGCCTGGTGCGCCGGAGAATCAATGGCCAGTTAGCGCCCAAACAGTGAACAGGGCGTTACCGCGCCAAACCGAATCAACCCGTTTTTAGACAAACCCTGCCGATCCCGGCGGAAGTATGACGCCGGCCACTGCGCGCCGCCTTGCGGCACCGCGCGCTTTCCGGCACCCTTCGCCGTGGGGAACATCAGGGGGAAGCACCCATGACCGCGCTCATCGTCATCGTCGTACTCGTCGTCCTGATCATCGGCTGGGTGATCATGACCTATAACCGGCTGGTCGCCTTGCGCACCCAGGTGGCGAATGGCTGGGCCCAGATCGACGTGCAGCTGAAGCGCCGCTATGATCTCATCCCCAACCTGGTTGAGAGCGTCAAGGGCTACATGGGCCATGAGCAGGACACTTTGCGCCAGGTGATCGAGGCCAGGAACAAGGCCGCATCGACCAACGCGGGCGTTCCTGCAACGGGTGCCACGGCGGCGATGATCTCAGCCGAGACCGCGCTCAGCGCCTCGCTCGGCAAGATGTTCGCCCTGGCCGAGGCCTATCCGGACCTCAAAGCCAACCAGTCGGTGCAGCAGCTGATGGAAGAGCTGAGCTCCACCGAGAACAAGATCGGCTTCGCGCGGCAGTTCTACAACGACGCGGCCACCAACCTGAACACCGCGGTGCAGAGCTTCCCCGGCAATCTCATCGCCGGCCAGTTCGGCTTCCAGAATGCCGAGCTCTGGCGCGTCTCCGAGGCCGAGCGCGCCGCGGTCGAAGTCGCGCCCAAGGTCAGCCTGCGCTGAGCCATGAAGGGTCCCTGGGACCAGGCTGAAGAGGCGCACTCGCAAGCCGCGCCAGTGGAAGCCGCACCTGCAGTGCCGGAGGCGCCACATGTCCCGGTCACCGAGGCGCGGGTCAACGGCACCGACTTCCTGGCCGCGCAACGCGACAACCGCGCCAAGACCTGGGTGCTGATCCTCTCGCTGATCATCATCGGCTTCCTGCTCGGCTATGTGCTGGGCTGGGCGCTCGAGGCCTGGAGCACCGATGCCAGCCGATTCAATCTCTTCGCGGTCAGCGGTCTCGGCGTGCTCGGCGGCGCGGGCTTGGCCGGCATCGGCGTGATCTCGGCCGGCGTCACGCTCGCCTTCGGCGACAAGGTGGTGCTCTCGATGAACGGCGCCCGTGAGGTGACGGCGGAGCAGGAGCCGAAGCTCCACAACGTGGTCGAGGAGATGGCGATCGCCGCCGGTCTGCCGAAGCCCAAGGTTTACGTCATGGAGAGCGAGGCTTTGAACGCCTTTGCCACCGGGCTCTCGCCGCAGAAATCGGCGATCGCCGTCACCCGCGGCTTGATGAAGGCGCTGAACCGCGAGCAGCTGCAGGGCGTGGTCGCGCATGAGATGGGTCATGTGCTCAATCTCGACACCCGCTACATGGTTGCGGTCGGGATCATGGTCGGGCTGATCGCCCTGGTCTCCGACCTGGTGCTGCGCTCCTTCCGCTTCGGCGGCAGCAGCAGTTCCAGCAGCTCGCGGCGCAGCAGCAGAGACAGCAAGGGCGGCGGCGGCGCGGCGATCATCGTCGTCGTCATCATGGTCGTGTTCCTGATCCTGGCGCCGATCGCCGCGCAGCTCGTCCGCTTCGCGGTCTCGCGCCAGCGCGAATACCTGGCCGACGCCACCTCGGTGCAGCTGACGCGCAACCCGGTCGGACTGATCGGCGCACTGGAGAAGCTCGGCGGCGGCAACACCAAGGCGCCGGAAATCGGCAACCGCGCGACCCAGCATCTCTTCATCGTCAACCCGCTGAAGAACTTCGGCGAACACGCCAGCGCGCTCATGGCGACGCACCCCTCGATCCAGGAACGCATCGAGAGGCTGCAGAATTTGGGCAAAGTGTAGCGCAACCGGCGCCGCCTCAAGCAGCGTCAAGACCCTCACCCCGGCCCTCTCCCTCCGGGCGAGGGAGCGCAGCGAGACGGAAGGCTCGTGCCACAGCGTTCCTTCTCCCGTAGGGAGAAGGACAGGATGAGGGGCTTGACGCTGCGTGAGGCGCCTCAGGAAAACCCATCGCGCTCCCAGCTTTTTCAGATGTGCGTGCCTTTGCGTCAGCACCTAGGCTGGTCCCCACCAGCGAGGAGCGCCCCATGCACTACAACCCATCGACCGACCGCCACGGCCTCAAATTCAATCCGTTCAAGAGCTGCACGGTGCCGCGGCCGATCGGCTGGCTCAGCAGCGTCAGCCCCGAGGGCATCTGCAATCTCGCACCCTACAGCCAGTGGCAGAACCTGACCTTCGATCCGCCGATGGTGATGTTCGCCGCCAACCAGTATCCCGATGGGCGGCGCAAGGACACGGTGCTGAATGCCGAGCGCTCCGGCTGGTTCGCCTGGAACATGGCGACCTACGATCTGCGTGAAGCGGTCAACATCAGCGCGAGCGCGGTGGCCACCGAGATCGACGAATTCGATCTCGCCGGCGTCACCAAGGCCGCCTGCATCGATGCGCCTTGCCCGCGCGTCGCCGAGTCACCCATTCACTTCGAATGCCGGTATCTCAGCACGCACCGGCTCCAGGGCAACTCGCCGGAAGGCACGGTCGACATCGTCTTCGCCCGCGTCGAGCGCATCCATATCAAAGAGGAGGCGATCGGCGCCGACGGCAAGATCGACGTGAAGAAACTCCGCCCGATCGCGCGGCTCGGCTATTACGACTACACGGTGGTCAACGAGATCTTCGAAATGAAGATGCCCGGCGCCACCGCTGCCGAACTCGCGGGCCTGGAAGGGACGCCGCGTTAGGCTTCGCGCCTGACTAGCAGCGCTGTTTGTGGTATCATCGCTCTGCTGTTTGAATTCGTGAATCTTGAGTCGAACTTGCGCGCTCTCTGATGCCGTCTGTGCTGCGCTGCATCGCAGACCGGACGCAGACCGGAAATTTTTCTGCGCACCGCGCACCGCCGTCTGTGCTGCACTGCATCGCGGACAGGACCCGGACGAAACACCAAATCCGCCACCCGGCGACGGCGGGAAAGATTTTCACCACCAAAGGCTTGAGCGATTCTGCGGCGGCGAGGCGTCCGCTTCGAGATGCTGCACCTGCAACACGGACCGGACGCGGACAGAACGCAGACGACCGCGGCTAATGCGCCTCGGCCCAGTTGTCGGCGATGCCGGCTTCGGCGATCAGCGGCACGGAGATCTGCCGCGCCGGCAGGGCGGCGCCTTCCATCACCTTGCGGGCGAGGTCGGCGGTTTCCTCGGCCTGTGACTCCGGCGCTTCGAACACCAGCTCGTCATGCACCTGCAGCAGCATGCGGGCGTCAAGCTTGGCCTTGGCGAAGGCTTCCGGCATGCGGACCATGGCGCGCTTGATGATGTCGGCGGCGGTGCCTTGCAGCGGCGCGTTGATCGCCGCCCGCTCCATGAAGCTCTTGCGGGCCGGGTTCTTGTCGTTGATGCCGGGCACATGGCAGCGGCGGCCGAACAGGGTGGTGACGTAGCCCTGCTCGCGCGCGATCTGCTTGGTGCGCTCCATGTAGTCGCGGATGCCGGGGAAGCGGCCGAAATAGGCGGCGATATAGGCCTTCGCATCCGCCTGCGGAATGCCGAGCTGGGCCGCAAGCCCGAACGGCGAGATGCCGTAGATGATGCCGAAGTTGATCGCCTTGGCGCGGCGGCGGACCATCGGGTCCATGCCCTCGATCGGCACGCCGAAGACCTGGCTCGCGGTCATGGCGTGAATGTCGAGATTGTCCTGGAAGGCCTGTTTCAATGCCGGGATGTCGGCCATCTCGGCGGCGAGGCGCAATTCGATCTGCGAATAGTCGACCGAGATCAGCTTCATGCCCTTCTCGGCCACGAAGGCATGGCGGATCTTGCGCCCTTCCTCGGTGCGGATCGGGATGTTCTGCAGGTTGGGATCGTTGGAAGAGAGGCGTCCGGTCGAAGTCGCCGCCAGCGCGTAGGAGGTATGGACGCGGCCGGTCCTCGGGTTGATCTCGTCCTGCAGCGCGTCGGTATAGGTGCTTTTGAGCTTGGTGAGCTGGCGCCAGTCCAGCACTTTCTGCGGCAGCGGATGGCCGGAGGTCCCGGCCAGCTCTTCGAGGATGTCGGCGCCGGTCGAATAGGCGCCGGTCTTGCCCTTCTTGCCGCCGTCGCCCAGCTTCAGCTTCTCGAACAGGATGTCGCCCAGCTGCTTGGGCGAGCCGATGTTGAACTCGGTGCCGGCAAGCTTGTGGATCTCGCTCTCGAGCTCGGCGCAGCGCCCGCCGAAATCGTTGGAGAGCCGCTTCAGCTCCGCGACGTCGACCTTGATGCCGGCCAGCTCCATCGCGGCGACGACGGAAATCAGCGGCCGCTCGATGGTTTCGTAGACGGTGGAAAGATGCTCGGTCACCAGCCGCGGCTTCAGCATATGGTGCAGCCGGAGCGTGACGTCCGCATCCTCCGCGGCATAGTCGCGCGCCTTCTCCACCGGCACCTTGTCGAAGCTGACCTGCGCCTTGCCGGTGCCGGTCACGTCCGCATACTTGATGGTGTCGATGCCGAGATGGAGGCTGGCCAGCTCGTCCAGGTTATGGGCGTGCAGCGCGCCTTCCAGCACATAGGAGATCAGCATGGTGTCGTCGATGGGGGCCAGCTTGATGCCGTGCTTGGCCATCATCGCGACGTCGTATTTGATGCTGTGGCCGACCTTGAGGACGCCCGGATCCTCCAGCAGCGGCTTCAGCATCTCCAGGACCCGCCGCAGCGGCAGCTGTTTCGGCGCCGCGGCGCCGCCGCCCAGGAGATCGCCCTCGGTGCCGGTATGCCCGACCGGGATGTAGCAGCCGTCGTTGGGCGCGATCGAGAGCGAGATGCCGACCAGCTCCGCGCTCGCCACCTGTTTCGCGGTGGTCTCGGTGTCGAAGGCGACCTTCCGCGCGTAAGTCGCATCGGCGATGCAGCGCGCCAGGGCGGCCTCGTCGGTGATGAGCTGGTAGTTCTCGCGGCTATGCGCCTGCGGCTCGGCCTTCTCGGCGACCTGGTTCTTGATGATCTTCACGACCGGGGCCGGGCGCGGGGCCGCGCCTTGCACCACCTGCACCCCGCCGCGCTCGGCCAGCTTCTGCTGCACGCGGGTCAAGGTGGTGCGGAACTCGTTGTGGCGCAGGAAGCCGAACAGCGTCTCCGGGTCGAAGCCGCGCTTGGCGAAGCCGGAGAGCGGCTGCTCGACCGGCACGTCATGCTTCAGCGTCACCAGCTGCTTGCTGATCCGCGCCAGCTCGGCGTTGGTCTCGAGGGTCTCGCGGCGCTTCGGCTGCTTGATCTCGCCGAGCGAGTCGAGCAGCTTCTCGAGCGTGCCGTAGCTGTTGATGAGCTCGGCGGCGGTCTTGACGCCGATGCCGCGGACACCCGGCACGTTGTCGGTGGAATCGCCGCACAGCGCCTGGACGTCGATCACCTTGTCCGGCGTCACGCCGAACTTCTCCTGCACTTCCTCGGGACCGATCGGGCGGTTCTTCATCGGGTCCCACATCTTGATGCCGGGACGGATGAGCTGCATCAGGTCCTTGTCGGAGGAGACGATGGTGACGTCGGCGCCCTGCTCAACCGCATGGTCGCCGTAGGTGGCGATGAGATCGTCGGCCTCGTAGCCGTCCATCTCGATGCAGGGCAGGTTGAACGCCTTCACCGCCTCGCGGATCAGGGGAAACTGCGGGATCAGGTCTTCCGGCGTCTCGGTGCGGTTGGCCTTGTATTCCTTGTAGATCGCGTCGCGGAAGGTCTTGCGCGAGGCGTCGAAGATGACCGCGACATGGTCGGCATCGGTCTCCTCCAGCAGCTTCCACAGCATGTTGGTGAAGCCGAGCACGGCATTGGTCGGCGTGCCGTCGCTCCGCGTCAGCGGCGGCAGCGCGTGATAGGCGCGGAAGATATAGCCGGAGCCATCGACCAGATAGACGTGGCGCGGTTTCGTGGCCGCGGCGCTCTCGGCAGCCGGCGTGCTGGATTTTGCCAAATCAGTGGGCCGCGGCTTTGGCGCCGGCTTTCAGCACAAAGCGCTTGCCGCAATAGGGGCAGTCGATCGCCCCATCCTTGGCGAGGTTCAAATAGACCTTCGGATGGCCGGCCGCACCCGGTCCGCCGTCACAGGCGACGCTGGCGGTGCTGACTTCGACGGTTTCCACGGGTTGGGAAGACATGGCAGGCATAACCCTCAAGAGGATGCGGGGAATCGGCCTCGCAAGGGGCGGCCCGATTGACCCTGATGGGCCGCGATGATACCCATGCGCGGCGGCAAATCAACCGCGGCTAACCGCTTCAAAATCGAAGGCTTCTGGCCACTCCCATGCCCGACGACTCCCATCCGCCGCTGCCCGAGATGGCCGTCTCGATTCGCGGCCTGGTGAAGCGCTATGCGCAGAAGGGCGCCGCGCCGAAGCTGGCGCTGGACCACGTCGATCTCGACATCCCGCGCGGCGAGATCTTCGGCCTGTTGGGACCCAACGGCGCCGGCAAGTCCACGATGATCAACATCATGGCCCAGCTGGTGATCAAGACCGAGGGCAAGGTCGCGATCTGGGGCATCGACCTCGACCAGGATCCGCGGCACGTAGCCGCCGCGATCGGCATCGTGCCCCAGGAACTCAACATCGACCCCTTCTTCACGCCGAAGAAGCTGCTGGATCTCCAGGCCGGGATGTACGGCGTGCCGAAGCGCGAGCGCCGCACCATGGAGATCCTGGAAGCTTTGTCGCTGGCCGACAAGGCGGATGCCTATGCGCGCTCGCTGTCCGGCGGCATGCGCCGACGCCTGATGGTGGCCAAGGCGATGGTGCACAACCCGCCGATCCTGGTGCTCGACGAGCCGACCGCCGGCGTCGATGTCGAGCTCCGGCAGCAGCTCTGGGCCTACGTTCGCAGGCTCAACGAGAACGGCGTCACGGTGCTGCTGACCACGCATTACCTGGAAGAGGCGGAAGAGCTCTGCGACCGGATCGCCATCATCAACCACGGCAAGGTGATCGCCTGCGAGCCCAAGGCGAAGCTGCTGGGCCGGATCGACGCCAAGGAATTGCTGCTGACCCTGACACGCGATCTCACCGCGATCCCGGAGGCTCTGGCGCCGTTCAAGCCGGAGCTGACCAGTGCACGGCTCTTGAAGCTGCACTACCGGCCGAACCAGACGCCCTTCGCGCAGATCCTGAACGCGGTCGAGGAGGCGGGGCTGGAGATCGCCGATCTCTCCACCGTCGAGTCCGATCTCGAGGACATCTTCCTGCAGCTGACCCGGCGCAGCGCCTGACGCCACGCCTTTTATCAAGGGCGCGTCAGGCCATGAACTTGATGGCGCGCAGCACCTCGAAATAGTCGGTGGACAGGAACCGCACCACCCGCGGTTCCGTGAGCGTGGCGCCCGGATACCAGGAGGCGCGGTAGGCGTCGACCGGCGTGGTGAACTTGATCTCGAGTGTGAAGTGCTTCGGCAGCTCGATGTGGCAGGCGGCGTGATTGCCGCGGAGCGCGCGGGACGCGCCTTCGCGGATCTCCTTCAGCGCAAGGCTCGGCGCGATGCTCAAGGTCGAGGGCCCGATGCCGCGGCTGACCGGTACGGTGACGATGGCGGGCACCAGCTTGCGCGCGTCGGCGCAGATCCCGGCATCGCCGGAGAGGAAGATGCCGGGCACCTTCACCAGGGCCGCCGCGTAGGAATAGATCTGAAACTCCGAGGCGATCTCGCCGTTGATCGCGAGATGGGCGACACGTAGCCGCAGCGTGTGGGCCAGCGGGTTGTCGTCGCTGCCGGCCTTGGAATGATAGCCGACGAACAGCAAGGCATCGAAGCTCGCGTCCAACTCCTGCACCATGCTGAAGGGATGGCCGCTCCAGCCACGGATCAGCTTGGCGCAGTCCGGCAGGCGGCCGGCGATGATGTTGCGGCCGCTGTCATGGGCGTCCTTGATCAGGATCTCGGTGGCGCCGGCCTCGATCGCGCCCTCGCAGGCCGCGACCACCTCGTCGGTCATCCGCTCGCGGAACTCGGGGTAGGTGGCATGCGGCTTCTCGGCTTCGTCCCAGTGGGTGATGCCGGTGGTGCCTTCGATGTCGGCGCTGATATAGACCTTCATGATTCCTGCCTAGCTCGGGTCATAGTTGTTCTCGCCGCCCGGCAGCTTGCGCCGGGCGACCGCGATGCTCTCGGGCTTCAATTCTTGCGCTTCGGCAAATTCCAGCAGCAGCGGTTCCCAGCCGAGCAGGTAGTCGAGCACCGAGCCCAGTCCCGCCGGATCCTGCGCCAGGGCGCGGAGCTGGGCCGGGTCGATGCCGGTCAGGCCGATAAAGCGCTCCAGCCGGTCGTCGTCGCCGGCGATGAAGGCCAGGGCCTGGAGGGCCAGGGTCTCGGGATCGGGGGGCAGAATCTTGGGCGGCATCGCGCCAATCTATCCGGCCGCGCGCCGGCATCCCAGGCAAAAACCAGGGTGAAAATCCGCCGGAACGCCTTGCGGATCGGCCGGTTTTCCTTATCTAGAGCACCAGCCCTGCAATCCTTCGAAACGGTGTCCATGAGCAAAGAGCCCGTCGCCGGCCGCGCCCGCAGCCTCAATCTCCAGCCCTTGCCGGCGATCATCTTCGGCTCGCGCTGGCTGCAGCTGCCGCTTTATCTCGGGCTGATCGTGGCGCAGGGCGTCTATGTCATCCAGTTCCTCAAGGAGCTGTGGCTCCTGGTCAGCCATGCCACCAGCTTCACCGAGCAGCAGATCATGCTGGTGGTGCTCGGCCTCATCGACGTGGTGATGATCTCCAACCTGCTGGTGATGGTGATCGTCGGCGGCTACGAGACCTTCGTCTCGCGGCTGCGGCTGGAGGGCCATCCCGACCAGCCGGAATGGCTGAGCCATGTGAATGCCAGCGTGCTGAAGATCAAGCTCGCCATGGCGATCATCGGCATCTCCTCGATCCACCTGCTGCGGACCTTCATCGAGGCCGGCAGCGTCGGCACGGACGGGACCCGCTACACCGTCACCGGCATCATCCTGCAGACGGCGATCCACACCGTGTTCATCCTCTCGGCGCTGGGCATCGCCTGGATCGACCGGATCTCGCAGCCGCCGATCCCGGAGAAGGCGGCGGCCTGAGGCCCGTTGAGACTTTGACGCCCTTGGGGTTGAAGGCCCGGAACGGCTCCTGTATGGTCCCGCCCATTCGATCTGGCCCAAATGCACCCGTAGCTCAGCTGGATAGAGCGTTGCCCTCCGAAGGCAAAGGTCGTACGTTCGAATCGTATCGGGTGCGCCAGATTTCCCGCAGCGGACTGTCCGCTAAATTACTGAAATCTCTGTAAGATTTTGCGCGTCGTGGCAAGCGGGGCGGCCGCGGGCATGGCAATCGGGGGCTCGGTCATGGATGTCGCAGGCAGGCTGGTTCCCAACGCCAGGACAGGCGTGGCGCAGCTCGCGACCGGGATCGATTTGGCCTATCTCGAGGTCGGCCCCGCAGACGGTAAGCCACTCCTGCTCATTCACGGTCTGACCGACAACATCCGCTCCTGGTCGCTCGCCATGGCTGAGCTGCACCGGCTGGATCCGGCATTGCGCATCTTCGCGGTCGACCTGCGCGGCCATGGCGGGAGCAGCATGCCCGATGCGCGGCAATGCGCCCGGGCGCCGGAGCAAGGCTTCACCTTGGCGCGACACGCCGCCGATATCCTTGCCTTCATGGACCTGCACGGCCTCGCGACCGTGGATCTGGCCGGGCATTCCTTGGGCTCGTTCATCGTCCAGGAGATCGCGCTCGAGCATCCGGCGCGCGTCTCCCATGCGATCCTGGTGGCGACGGCGGCGAGCTCGGTCGGCAACGTCGCCCTCACCGACGCGATCCTGAAGGAACCGGTCGAAGGCGCCTGGAAGCGGAAGCTGGAAGCGGAAGGCAAGAAGTATCCCGATGACTTCTACGCGCTGACGCCGACCGATGCCGATCCCAATGTCGCCGACTGGCTGGCGCAATACTGGGTCGTCGATCCGACCGCCGATCCGGATTTCCTGAAGCCCTATCTTCCGGAGACGGCGCGCGTGAAGCTCGGCACCTGGATCGGCGCGACCAAGGCCCTGCTGGCGCAAGACAACGGCGAGCGGCTGAAGCGGCTTTCCGTGCCGACGCTGATCTTGTGGGCGACGCAGGATTCGATCTACCTGAAGTCGGACCAGGACGCGATCATCGCTGCACTGACGGTTGCCGCAGCGAAGGGCAATGCGCGGCTCTATTGGAAGGAATACGGCGCCGCACCGTTGCCGGCATCCGGTGCGCAGGAAACCGACATCGGGCATAACATCCAGTGGGCCGCCGGCGCGATGGTCGCGGCGGATATCGACGCCTTCATCAAGACCGGCCAGCCGACAGCGGATTTGGTGCGCAGCGCGAGCGCAAGCCAGGTCGGGAAGCTGGTGGTCGAGCCGGGCAAGGCCGAGGTCATCCACCTGGGCCATTGAGCCCTTTCGGCGCGCGCCTCGATCCGCGCCGACGGGCGTTGTATCGTTGCACCGCCTTGTGTCCTGTCCGGGGAGCGCCGCGTGCCGTCATCCAATCTCAAGCTTTCGCCGAAGGCAGCGCGCCGGCTGATCTTCGCTGCCCTGACCGGTGCGGGAACCCGGCCGGCGAATGCGGAGTATTTCACCGACGCCATTCTCGATACCGAGCTCAGCGGGCTCGAGGGACATGGCTTCTATTGGCTGCAGTATTACTGCGAGCATGTGCGCAGCGGTAAGGTCGATGGCAAGGCGGTGCCCAAGGTGACGCGGCAATCGCCGGTCGCCTTCCGTGTCGATGCCCGGCGCGGCTTTGCCCATCCGGCGATCGAGAAGGGCTTCGGCAAGCTCGTTCCCGCGGCGCGGAAATACGGCATCGCCGCGCTCGCGGTGCACAACTCCTATAACGCGGCGACGCTCGGCTATCACACCGGCACCCTGGCGCGGCAGGGGCTGCTCGCCTTCGGCTTCACCAATGCGATGCCCGCGATCGCGCCGGTCGGCGGCCGCAAGCCGGTGATCGGCACCAACCCGATCTCCTTCGCGGTGCCGGGACCGAAAGAAAAGATCGCCTTCCTGATCGACCAGTCCGCCTCGGCGGTGACCTGGACGGCGGTGAAGCGCGCATCGGAGGAAGGGCGCAAGATTCCGCTCGGCTGGGCGCTCGATGCGGCGGGCAAGCCGACCACCGATCCCAGCCTGGGCCTGGCGGGTTCGATGGCGCCCGCCGGCGGCTATAAGGGATTCGGGATCGGCCTGATCGTCGAAGTCATGTGCGCCGCCCTGGCCGGCGCGCGACGCGGACCGGAGATGGGCTCCTTCATGGCGAATGACGGCAAGCCGATCGGCTGCGGCCAGTTCTTCATCGCGATGAATCCGGAAACTTTCTCCGGCGGCCAGTTCGCCAGGCAGATCGCCGCCCTTGCGCGCACGATCACCGCACAGCCCGGCGCCCGCCTGCCGAACGCCAAGCGGGCGGAGAACCAGAAGCGGCTGGCGAAGCAGGGACTGTCGATCGATCGCGCGCTGCACGATCGCTTGCAGGGCTTCGCCGCCGGTCGATAGAAGTCGCATCCCGCGCGCGCTCCGGTTCCAACGCCGGCGGGCTTCGACTAGACTGCGCCGCGCAGGCACAGGGAGACATCATGGGTTTATCGGATTTGTTCGCGCGGCTGGTCGCGCTGGTTGGCGCGGCGGCGATCTTCTGGCGGCGGCTGCAGGGCGGCGGCGCACATGCGCCGGCCATCGGCAGCAGTCCCGCAATCCCCGCGGCGCGGCCGCAGGGCAGCATCCCAACACTGAAGATGCCGACCGCCAGGGGCTGGAGGCCGGGGCAGACGCCGGTGGCCGCGCCCGGTCTCAAGGTCAACGCCTTCGCCGCAACCGGTCTCAAGCATCCGCGCTGGATCCACGTGCTGCCCAACGGCGACGTCACCGTCGCCGAGGCCCTGTTCCTGCCCGGCGGGATCAGCAATCTCTTCGACTACGCCATGGTCAGCACCATGAAACGCGCCGCCGCCGTGGGGGTCAGCCCCAATCGCATCACGCTGCTGCGCGACGCGGATGGCGACGGCGTGGCCGAGATCCAGGAGCGGTTCCTGGAAGACCTGAAGCAGCCCTTCGGCATGGCGCTGCTGAGCGACACCTTCTATGTCGGCAACACCGACGGCGTGGTGGCCTATCCCTACAGCAGTGGCGCCACGCGCATCACAGCGCCGGGCCGGCAGCTGAACACGCTGAAGCCCGGCGGCCATTGGACGCGCAGCCTGTTGCCGAGCGCCGACGGGCAGAAGCTGTTCATCGGGGTCGGGTCGTTGAGCAACATTGCCGACGAGGGCATGGCCGCCGAGGAGGGCCGCGCCGCCATCCACGAGCTCGATCTCAGCAGCGGCAAGACCCGCATCTTCGCCGGCGGCCTGCGCAACCCGGTGGGCCTGGCCTTGGAGCCCCGCACCGGCATGCTCTGGACCGTGGTCAACGAGCGCGACGGCTTGGGCGACGAGACGCCGCCCGACTACCTCACCTCGGTGCGCGAAGGCGGCTTCTATGGCTGGCCCTATTGCTACTGGGGACAGACGGTGGACGACCGGGTGCCACAGGATCCGGCCAAGGTGGCGACGGCGATCCAGCCGGACTATGCGCTGGGCGGGCATACCGCGTCGCTCGGCCTCTGCTGGCTGCCGGCCGGATTCTTCCCGGGATTTCCGGAAGGGATGGCGATCGGACAGCACGGCTCCTGGAATCGCAGCACGCTCAGCGGATACAAGGTCATCTTCGTGCCGTTCGAAAACGGGCGGCCGGCCGGGCCGCCGCGCGACATTCTCTCGGGCTTCCTGGCGCCGGACGAGCGCGAGTCCTACGGGCGACCGGTCGGCGTCACGATCGGCCCCGATCGTCGGTCGCTGCTGGTGGCGGACGATGTGGGCGACGTGATCTGGCGCGTGACCGCCGGGCTCTAGATCGTCGCGCGCGGCGGCGAATCACCTGCGACGGGTGGCTGTGGATAGTTGAACGGAAGGGCGCCGAATCGGCGCGGAATGGGCGTCCATGCGCTTTGCTGCAGGTCCCGGTCGAAAAAAATCGTGATTTGAAGCATGCGACTCGGGCGTTCACTCGCGGTAAGGCTTGAATTATCGCGCCTTCAGTGGCTCATTTGTTGGGCAACTTTCAACGAGCCGCGAGTCGCGGTTTAACCAGCTAAGGATAGGAAACATGGCAAAGGCTGCAGCCGCGACGCAGGTCGTCATCTCCCTCAAGCATCTCGCTGCCGAGGTCGCGGAAAAGCATGAGCTGCCCAAGAAGCAGGCCGAGGCGATCCTCGGCGACGTCGTCGCTTCGATCGGCAAGCAACTGAAGAAGGGATCGAAGATTCGCATCGCGGGTCTCGGCATCCTGCAGGTCCGCAAGCGGGCCGCCCGCATGGGCCGCAATCCGCAGACCGGCGAAGCGATCAAGATCAAGGCCTCGAAGAAGATCGCCTTCCGCGCCGCCAAGGAACTGAAGGACTCGATCTAACAAGCTGGCCTAGACCTCTAGCTTTCACGCCCCCGGGTCGGATCCCGGCCCGGGGGCGGACTAGCCTCTCCGATCCCCCGCCTTGCGCGCCCTGCTGACCAAAGCCACAGCCATCTGCTGATCGGCGTGCATACCTCGACCAGTCTGTTCGCGGGCGACTACCTTTTGCAATTCGACCTTGTCGCATTCGTGCCGCCGCAGCGCTGGCGAATTGCCCTTTATTTTCTCGAATGTTATCAAGTCGGTGTGGGGATTTCGCCGGGTCACGCATGCCACCAGTCAAGATCCTGTTCGTCGCGCTCCTGGCCTTAACCGGCTGTGCACCGCGACTCCAGGAGCTCGGCCCGGCCGTCGATGCGCCGTCCTTCAGCGATACGCTGTTCCACACCGCCGATGGCGTGGACCTGCCGGTCAAGACCTGGGTGCAATGGCATGGCGACGAATCGCGCGCGCCCGCCGGCATCATCCTGGCCCTGCATGGCTTCAACGATCACTCCGGCGGGCTGGCGCTGCCGGGCAGCGGCCTCTCGCGGCGCGGCTTCCGGGTCTATGCCTATGACCAGCGCGGCTTCGGCGAGACGCCGCAACGCGGCATCTGGCCCGGCAGCGAGCAGCTGATCGTCGATCTCAAGACCGCGGTGCGGCTGTTGAAGCAGCGCTTCCCGGACCAGCCGCTTTATGTGCTGGGCGAGAGCATGGGTGGCTCGGTGATGATGGCGGCCGCGGTCGAGCCGGATCCGCCGCCGGTCGACGGCATGATCCTGGTTGCGCCGGCGGTCTGGGGCTGGCAGACGCAGAACGGCTTCAACCGCAACGTCCTCGAGCTCGCGGCCCATGCGGTGCCCTGGATGACGGTGGTGCCGACTGGCCTTCGGCTGCGCGCCTCGAGCAGCAACCGCGCGCTGGTCGCCCTGGCGCGCGATCCGCTGGTGATCAAGCAGACCCGGGTCGATACGGCCTATGGCCTGGTCGATCTGATGACCCGCGCCTATGACGCGGCGGGCGTGCTGAAGGCGCCGCGCTGCCTGATCCTGTTCGGCGCCAACGAGGCGATCGTGAGCCGCAACGCGGTCTCGATGATGCTGGAGCGCCTGCCCGAGCTGCCGCCCAGCGAGTTGCGGGTGGCGCTCTACGCCAAGGGTTATCATCTGCTGCTGCGCGACTGGATCGCGCTCAGCGTCTATGACGACATCGCCGCCTGGATCCACGATCCCGCCGCGCCGCTGCCGAGCGGCGCCGACGTGAAGTCCAGCACCGGCGCCGACGTGATGCAGCCGGAATAGCGGAGGGCCTCCATGACACGGTCCAAGAGGTTCGAGAAGCGGGAGGCGCGCGCGGTCAACCGCGACACCTTCGTGCAGGAAGAGGCCAGCCTCGGCCTCATGGTCATGGACAGCCCCGACGATCCGAAGCCGAGCCTCCGCCTGGAAGCGGGCCGGGTGGTGGAGATCGACGGCCGGTCGGAAGCCGAGTTCGATGTCATCGACCGCTATATCGCGCGCTATGCGATCAACACGAAGAGCGCCGAGGAGGTGATGGCGACGGATTCGCTGGCGCTGGCCCGCATGCTGGTCGATATCAACACGCCGCGAGCGCGGCTGGTGCAGTTGCTCTCCGGCTGTACCCCCGCCAAGCTCTGTTCGATCGTCTCGCATTTGAACGTGGTCGAGATGATGATGGCGCTGCAGAAGATGCGGGCGCGCCGCCGGCCCGGCAACCAGGCGCATGTCACCAACTGGCGGGAGAACCCCGCCCTGATGGCAGCCGACGCCGCCGAGGGCGCCCTCCGGGGCTTCGACGAGCTGGAAACCACCTGCCGCGTCGCGCGGATGGCGCCGTTCAACGCGCTCGCGATTCTCATCGGCTCGCAGACGCCGCGCGGCGGCGTGCTCACCCAATGCGCGGTCGAGGAAGCGCTGAACCTGCGCCTCGGACTGAAGGGCATCACCTCCTATGCCGAGACCTTGTCGGTCTATGGCACGGATGAAGCCATGCAGGACGGTGACGACACGCCCTGGTCCAAAGGCTTCCTCGCCTCCGCTTATGCTTCGCGCGGAATCAAGATTCGCTTCACGTCGGGTACCGGCTCGGAAACCTTGATGGGCCACGAGGCCGGGCGTTCGATGCTCTACCTCGAGGCACGCTGCCTGATGATGACCAAGGGTGCAGGTGCCCAAGGCGTGCAGAACGGCTCGATCTCCTGCGTGGCCTTGCCGTCGGCGCTGCCGGGCGGCGTGCGGGCGGTCCTGGCGGAGAATCTGATCGCGGCTTCGCTCGGGCTGGAGGTCGCTTCCGGCAACGACGCGATGTCGTCGCATTCCGACATGCGCAAGGCGGCGAAGCTGATGCTGCAATTCCTGCCCGGCACCGATTTCATCACCTCGGGCTACAGCTCGATGCCGCGCAAGGACAACATGTTCGGCGGCGGCAATTTCGACGCCGATGATCTCGACGACTGGATGATCATCCAGCGCGACATGCGGGTCGATGCCGGAATCGAGCCGGTGCGCGAGGCGGAGGTGCTGGCGGCGCGCCGCCGCGCCGCGCAGGCGATCCAGGCGGTGTTCAAGGCGCTGGACTTCCCGGAGATCCGCGACGACGAGGTCGAGGCGGCCACCACCTGCTATGCTTCCGACGACATGCCGGAGCGGGACCTGGTCCAGGACCTGGCGGCGGCCGATGCCTTCCTCGACGGGCCGCTGACCGCGCTCGACGTGGCGCGGGCGCTGGACCAGGCCGGCTTCACCGACATCGCCGAGAATATTCTCGGCATGCAACGGGTGCGGGTCGCCGGCGAATACCTGCAACCGGCCGCGGTGCTGAACAAGGACTTCGCCACCGAGAGCGCCTTCACCGACGGCAACGACTATCTCGGTCCCGGCACCGGCTTTCGCCTGGAAGGCGAGGAGTGGCGCAAGATCGCCGCCATCCCGCAGGCGCGCTCGGCCGAGGAGATGGTGCCGATCTCCAGCGGCAAGGCCGGCATCCGGCTGCGCGAGAAGGGCGCGTCGAAGCCCGGCACGGAATCCGAAGTGGTGGTGGCGGTGGGGCCGGCCTTTGCGGCGGGCCTCGACACGACACTCTGCGGCCTCTCGCATGGCGACGTGTTGCGCGAGATCGTCGCCGGGATCGAGGCCCAAGGGACCAAGGCGCGGATCGTCAAGGTCTTCGCCACGGCGGATTGCGGCCTGATCGGGCATGAAGGCGCCAGGCTGAGCGGCTCCGGCATCGCCATCGGGCTGCAGTCCAAGGGCACCGCCGTCATCCAGCGCAAGGGGCTGGCGCCGCTGAACAACCTGGAGCTCTTCGCCCAGGCGCCGCTGCTCTCGCGCGAGGCCTATCGGCAGATCGGCTCGAATGCCGCGAGCCATGCCTTGCGCCGGCCGCCTTCGCCGGTGCCGGTCACGGTCGACAACATGGCGCGGCTGCGGATGATCGTGCACGCGCTGCTGATGCATAAGCGCGAGGTCGCGCATGTGCAACGCGACCGGGCCGCCTGCGACCTGGAGATCCTGCATGACGCGTGAGCCGGAGGAGATCGATCCGCGCCGCAAGGTATCGGGCGCCGATCCGGCGGCGCTGACCCTAGAGCGACTGCGCGCCGGCCAGATCGCGCCGGACGACGTCACGATCAGCCGCGAGACCCTGCTGGCGCAAGCCGCCCGGGCCGAGCAAGAGGGCTATCCGCAATTGGCGCGGAACTTTCGGCGCGCCGCGGAGTTGACCGCGATCCCGAACGAGGTGCTGCTGGAGACCTATGAGAAGCTCCGGCCCTATCGCAGCACCTATTACGCGCTGCTGGCGATGAGCCAGGAAATCTCCGCCCGCTACGACGCGCCGGAAACCGGCGAATACATCCGCCAGGCAGCGGAAGCCTATCGCGCCAAGGGGCTGCTGGCCGAGGAAAGCGATGACAAAGGCGTGACCAACGTCACGGAATGATTCTGCGTCTCGGTCGTTAAGACCGGGTGGCTGATTTCAGGTGAAGAAACATGCGACTGCTGCTGCCGGTTTTCGTCGGTCTGCTTCTCTCAGGGCTGTCCGGAATTGCGCCCGCCGCGGCGCAGTCAGAACCGGGCGCCGCGCCACCGGCCGGGCCGAGTGTTGCCGACATCGTCATCGACGAGGCCGCGCGGCACATCCTGCGCAACTACTATGAGCGCAATGCCAATGCCTGGGTGGTCGCCCATCCGGATGACTATGACAACGACGGCGGCAACGGCAACGGCAACAACAAGAAGAACAAGAAGAATAAGCAGAAGCACAAGGACATCCCGCCCGGCATCGCCAAGAAGGGCAGCCTGCCGCCGGGCATTTATAAGCAGCTGGTCCGCAATGGGCAGATTCCGCCCGACGTGCATTATCAAACCCTGCCGCCCGACCTGATCGTGCAGCTGCCGCCGCTGGCGCCGGCCTATCAGTATGTCATCGTCGACGATCGGGTGCTGCTGATCCAGGCCGCGACCCGAGCGATCATGGACGTGCTGCAGGTTCCGGCGCTCTAGTTAGCCGGGCAGCAGGACGTAGACCTTCCGCAAAGTCTCGGTCACGGTCCAGACCGTATGCTGGCCGGCATGCAGCCGGGCGACGGCGCCGGGCTCGAGGGTGATCTTGCTTCCGTCCTGAAACTCCACGACCGCCTTGCCGGCGAGCACGGTGAGGATCTCGTCCACCTCGACGTCGCGCATCACGCCCGGGGTCATTTCCCAGACCCCGACCACCGTGCCGCCGAATTTCTCGATCTGCACCGAGCCGGTCTTCGGCGCACCGCTGATGCGCTGCTCCGCAGTGACGTCGCTGAGCGGGATCTGGATCTCGCCGGCGGCGAGCTTCTGCCAATCTTCGAGCATGCTTAGAGTCCAATCTCTTCGCGCGGCGGGCCGGGGAAGTCGGCATAGGCCGGCAGGTTGCCCGGATCGCCCAGCAGTTCGCGCACCGCACGCGCCGCCTGGTCGATCGCCGAGTGGGCGTAGGCATAGGCGCCGGAATCGGAGTTGGCGATGGCGATCCGGCCCCAGGGCTTGCGCGCCTTCACGATCGGCAATTCGCCGTCGGGCCAGAACGGATCCCAGGGCCGCATGTATTCGTAGGCATAGCCGTGGGACCAGCGGTTGCAGGTGATCGCCTCGATGTCGCGGGCGGGGTCGAAGCCGCCCTCGGCCAGCGCGCGGCCGAGCATGTCGCGGATCTGCCGCTCCATCTCCTCGAAGCTGAGTTCGACCAGGCTGCGCCGCCCGGCCAGGGCCTGCTCGCGCGCCGAGACCCCGCGCTCGCCGGAGACCACGACCTTGGAGAGATGCAGCAGCACCGGATCATCCGGCGCCTGGGCGAACTTGTATTCGCCCATGCTGACCGGGTAGTCGATGGAAGCGCCTTCCCAGAAGCCGGAGGGCATTTCGAAGCTTCCGATGCCCAGTTTCTCGAAGGCGCGCCAGTTCTTGATCAGCACGCTGGTGTAGATCAGCGGCACCTTCTGCTGGTCCTGCAGCGCCGCGACCTGGTCCTCGCCGAGCTCGTCGGTGAGATAGGGGATGACCCGGTGCCAGCAGGCGAGCACGACATGCCCGGCCTGCACGGTCTTGAGCCTCTCGTTCTCGACATAGGTGACGGTCACCGACTTCGCCGCATCGGGCGCGCCGTCATGCTTCACCTTCACCACGGAAGCATTCAGGCGCAGCCGCACCGGATCGCCGGCGACGTCGAGCTTGTCGTAGAGCGCGGCGGTGGTGGCCAGGCTTTCCATGCCCGAGCCTGGCAAGGCGGCCGGAATCAGCGCCCGCACCAGCGCGCGGGCGAGACCGGCATTGCCGTCCGGGAAGTGATAGATGTACTCGTCGGGATCGGTGAGGGCGAGGCGGCCGCTGGGGCTCATGGTCTTGTAGGGCTGCTCGCCGAGATCCATGGCGTCGAAGCCGGGATTGCCGTTGCCCCAGGCATCCGCCGCCGTCACGCCGTCGATGCCGACGCCGAAATAGGCCTGGGTGGAAGACTGGAAGAACTCCACCAGCTGCCGGTCGTAGCCGCAGATCTCGGTCAGGAACTTCTCATAGGTGGTCTCGGAGAGAATCTTCAGGGCATCCTCGCGCGGCTTGCCGTCGAGATAGTCGCGCGGGTCGTCGAGCATCTCGATGAGATCGCGCTTGGCCTGGTCGTTGAGCGGCGTCTGCGGCACCCAATCCGCCGCCTTCTCGGTCATCTTCACCAGCTTGTCGACGCCGAACACTTCCTTGGAGAAGAACACCGCCTCGCCGAGGCCGCGTTCCTCGCTCCATCCGGCGTCATAGAAAGTCTCGAACTTGCTGGTCTCGATGCCGACATCCTTCAGCAGGGCTTGCACCGCCGGCGTGAAATAGCTTGGTGACTGCAGCGATTCCGAACCGCCATAGCCGATGAGTTTCGCACCATTGCTCGCGGTGAACTCGTTGCGCCGGGCATGACCGCCGAAATCGTCGTGGTTCTCCAGGATGAGGACCTTGGCCTTGCCGCCGGATTGCTGGCGATAGAGGAAAGCCGCGGCCAGACCGCTGATGCCGCCGCCGACCACCACCAGGTCATAGGATTCGCCGCTCACCTCCGCTGCCCCGGCCTTGTCCCAGAACGAGCCGTCGCGGATCGCGTGCATGACATTCATGGCGCCGAGGTTGTGGCCGCGCAGGCCGGTGAGCGATGGCGGATAGGCGGCACCCTCGGCCCGCGCCGCGCGGATACCGAGGCTGCCGGCGCCGATCGCCGCGACACCGAGCGCCACGCCGTCCAGAAAGTCGCGCCGGCTGATCTTGCGGTCCATGCCCAGGGCGCGGTCCTTCGGCGACATCGTCATGCTCTCACCTCCCCCTGTTCGAGCGCCATCAGCTCGCGCTTGAACGGCACTTCGTCGTTGCGCGGCGGCGCATCCATTTCCCTCGCGTAGCGATGACCGGAATAGACCGCCGCGGCGATGGTCGACGGCGACAGGCAATCGCCGATCCGCGTCAAGGACGTGATGCCGGCATCCTTCAGCCGCCCGGCATCCGCATCGAGTTCACGGTAGAGATCGTCATTCGGCAGCCGCATGGTGACCAGCACGAGCGAGGCACAAGGCAGTGACCGTTCACGGCCGCTGCCGGTATGGGTGATGCGGATCTCATTCCTGGCGGCGCCGGCGATTTCGTGCTTTTCGACCACATCGACGCCGAGCTCGTAGAGGCGGGCCTCGACCCAGGGCTGCTCCAAGGTGTTGGAGGCCCAGCTCGAGACATCCGAGGCCGGGGTCACCAGGGTGACATCCAGGCCTTGCTGGCGCAGCTGCTCGGCCAGGACGCCGCCCATATAATAGCGGTCGTCGTCGTAGATCACGACCGGGCCGGGGATGGGCCTGCCGGCGAAGACATCTTCCGGCGTGAAGACGGCGACCTGGTCGAGGCCGGGGATGGCAGCGTCATGCGAGCGGCCAATGCCGTCGCGCCGCCAGGTCGCGCCGGTCGCCAGCACCACGCGCGGAAATCCGTAGTCGAGGATGTCGGCCGCGGCGAGCGCACTCCCGAGATAGGTCTCGACATTGGGCATGCGCTGGATCTGCAGCACGCGGTAGTCGCGCACCCGGCCCCAGGTGGCGAGGCCGGCGAGGCGGCTCTCGTCATGCACCCGGCCGCCCAGCACGTCGCGCCCCTCGGCGAGCGTGACTTCGTAGCCGCGGTTGCCGAGCGAACGCGCCGCTTCCAGGCCGGAGGGTCCGGCGCCGACGATCAGCACCCGGTCGTCGGAGCCCTTGGCCGGGATGATCTCCGGGTGCCAGTCCTTGCGCCATTCCTCGCCGATGGTCGGGTTCTGGGTGCAGCGCATCGGCACCATGGTGAAGTCAGAGGTCACGCACATGTTGCAGCCGATGCATTCGCGGATGTCGTCCCGGCCTTTCTCGATCTTGCTTGGCAGGAAGGGATCGGCGATCGAGGGCCGCGCCGCGCCGATGAAATCGAGGATGCCGCGCCGAATCTGCGAGACCATGGTGTCGGGCGAGGTGAAGCGGCCGACGCCGACCACTGGCTTGGTGGTCAGCTTCTTCACGAAGGAGATGAACTCTTCCTGCGAGCCTTCCGGGCCGAAGCGCGAGGGCATGGAATCGCGCTGCCAGCCGCGGATGTTGACGTCCCAGAGATCGGGCAGCTCGGCCAGGGCCTCGACGATCTGGCGCGATTCCTCCATATCGGGCTTGCCGTCGGCGCCGATTTGCTCGTCGACCACGTAGCGGAGGGCCACGGCGACGGTGTCGCCGACCGCTTCATGGGTGTCCTCGATGACCTCGCGCAGCAGGCGCATGCGGTTTTCGAGACTCCCGCCGTATTCGTCGCTGCGCTTGTTCCGGCGGTTCAGGAAATCGCCGTTCAAGGAGCTGCCGGCATGGCAATAGATGGTGATGAGGTCGAAGCCGGCGCGCTTCGAGCGCAAGGCGGCCTCGCGGTGCCAGCGGCGGTAATTGCGGATATCGGCACGGTCCATCGCGCGGGCCTGGACCGGATAGTCGCCGGCCCAGACCGGCGTGTGATCGACGGCGAGCGGCACTTCCCGGCTGTAGAGGCAGGCATCGCGCGGCCCGGTATGCGAGAGCTCGATCCCGGCCAGCGCGCCATATTTGTGCACGCCCTCGTTCATCCGGGCGAAGACCGGGATGTCGTGGTCGTCCCACAGCCGGCCCTCGACCAAAGGCGACATGTCGCCGGAGGGGTGGATGTCGGTCTCCTCGGTGCAGATCACCGCCCAGCCGCCTTCGGCCTTCATGCGGCGCATCGCGGCCATCGAGCTTGGGAAGCTCATGCCCATGCCGTTGCAATGCGGGACCTGGAAGAAGCGGTTCTTGGCGGTGACCGGACCGATCTGCATCGGCTGGAACAGAATATCGTAGCGTGGATCGCGCGGCATGACTCCCCCGTAGCCGGATTCGCGGCCGCATCTTGGCGTATGGCGCGCGAACCCGCCAGAGCGTCCGACGCACTATTCTTTCAGCGCGTCGCGAAGCCGGCGGAGCAGGACCTGGCGGTTGCGTTCGTCCGCCGCCAGCGCCAGCCGGTCCTGCAGATCGATGAGGAAGCTCGCATAGTCGTTATGCCAGTCGCGGCCGGCGCGGATCGCATCGGTGGCCGCCCGGTCGAGCCGCGCCGGCTTCTCGGCCTCGGTCACGCGCGGCGTCTCCGCCGGGTGCAGGATGAAGGTCTGGTCCAGCTGCGGGATCACCACTTCGGCCTTCGGCAATCCCTTGGCCAGGATGCCTTCTTTCAGCGCGGCGAGCGCGGTTTCCTCGCCATGGGTGATGAAGACGCCGCGGGCGATCGGCAGCCGGGCCTCCAGCCAGGCCATGAGCTCGTTGCGGTCGGCATGGCCGGAATAGGTGTCGATGCTGCGGATCTTGGCCGCGACCTTGACCTCCTGGCCGTGGATGCGGACCGAGGCCACGCCGGATTTCAGCAGCGCCCCCATCGTGCCCGGCGCCTGATAGCCGACCAGGAGGACGGTGGCGTCGCTGCGCCAGAGATTGCTCTTCAGATGGTAGCGGATGCGGCCGGCATCGCACATGCCGCTGGCCGAGATGATGATGGCACCGCCGGCGATGCGGTCCAGCGCCATGCTCTGCTCGGCGGTGGTGACATAGTGGATGTGCGGCGCCTGGAACGGGTCGCTGACATCCGCCGGCAGGCGAAGCGCGCCGCGAAAGCGCCGGAACACCTGGGTCGCCCCGACCGCCAGCGGCGAATCGAGGAAGGTCGGCATGGCCGGAATCTCACCCCGCGCGGTCAGGGCGATGAGATCGGCCAGCAGCTCCTGGGTGCGCTCGACCGCGAAGGCCGGGATGATCAGGTTGCCGCCGGTGGCACGGGCCTGGTCGATGACGGACTTCAGCACCGCCCGCCGTTCGTCGTCGTTGAGGCGCGGGCGGTCGCGATCGCCGTAAGTCGCCTCGATGACGACATAGTCGAAGTTCTCGGATCCTTCCGGGCCGGAATGGAACGGCTTGATATCCGGCCCGACGTCGCCGGAGAACAGGATGCGCAGCATCCGCTGCTTGGGATCGTCGGTGACGACCTCGAGCTCGATCGAGACGGCGCCGAGGATATGGCCGGCGTCGCGGAAACAGGCGCGGACCCCCGGCATGACCTCCGACCAGCTGTCCTGCTCGAGCGCGCTCAGGCGCGGCAGCATTGCTTCGGCGTCGGCGCGGGTGTAGATCGGCTCGACCTCGGCGCGCCCGCGGCGGGCGTTGCGCTGGTTCAGGCGCTGCACCTCGCCTTCCTGGATCGCGCCGGAATCCGGCAGCATCCATTCGAGCAGGGCGTTGGTCTCCGCCGTGGCGATGATCCGGCCGGCAAATCCGGCGCTGCAGAGCTTCGGCAGCAGGCCGGAATGGTCGATATGCGCATGCGTCACCAGCACCACGTCGATCTTGGCCGGATCGAAGGGCAGGGTGCCGTAGTTCAGCTCGCGCAGCGTCTTCGGCCCTTGGAACAAGCCGCAGTCGATCAGGACGCGGCCGCGCGGATGGGTCAGCAGATAGCAGGATCCGGTCACGGTGCCGGCGGCGCCGCAGAACTTCAGGGAGATCGTCATGATGCCGTGCTCAGGGTGAAGCCGGAATCCTGGCCGGCCATCTCGGTTGCGAAGTGGAAGTCTGTCGCATGCTCCGCATGGATGCGGTAGAGCGGCTCGCCGGCCTCGACCGGGCTGCCGACCTTCTTGAAGAGGTCGACGCCGGCGCCCTTGTCGGTCGGCGCCCCGGCGATCCGCGCGACCCGCGCGATGCGGTAGCAGTCGATCCCGGTGACCACGCCGGAATGCGGCGCCAAGACGTCCTCGACCATCGCCCCGGGGGCGACATGGGGTGAGGGACCTTGCGCCGCGATGATGCGCTCCATCTGGCGTGACGCGGTGCCGGAGGCGAGCAGTTCGGCGGCACGCTGGCTGCCTTTGCCGCCACGCAAGGCCGGGTCAAATTCCAGGATCCGCCCGGCCAGCAGCAAGGCGCGGTCGCGCAGGTCGCCGGGCGCCGCGGGATCGCCGTTGAGGACGCGAAGCACGTCGCGCGCCTCCAGGGCCGGACCGACGCCGTTGCCGATCGGCTGGCTGCCGTCGGTGATCTCGACCTGCAGCGAGAGGCCGATCTGGTCGCCGACGAACTCGAACAGCTTGCGGAGCCGGATGGCCTCGGCCAGCGAGCGCACCTTGGCCGAAGGACCGATCGGAATGTCGATCACCAGGTAACTCGACCCGGCGGCCAGTTTCTTGGAGAGGATCGAGGCCACCAACTGCTCGCGGGTGTCGATGCCGAGCTGGCGCTCGACCGAGATCAGGATATCGTCGGCCGGCGAGAGGTTCACATGCCCACCCCAGACGATGCAGCCGTTGACCGCGCGGACGATGTCCTGCATCTCCTCGGCGCTGATCTCGACCCGGGCCAGCGTCTCCATGGTATCGGCGGTGCCGGCCGGCGAGGTGATGGCGCGCGACGAGGTCTTCGGGATCGCCAGGCCATGGGCGGCCACGATCGGTACGACGATCATCGAGGTGCGGTTGCCGGGAATCCCGCCGATGCAGTGTTTGTCGACCACGGTCTGGCCCGGCCAGACCAGGCGGCTGCCGACCGCGGCCATGGCGCGGGTCAACGCCAGCACTTCCTCGGTGGTGAGGAAACTGGCCGAGGCGATCAGGAAGGCGGCAATCTCCATCTTGGAGTAGCGGTTGGCGACAATGTCGCGAATGACCGACTCGAACTCGGCATAGCCGAGGCGCGCGCCGGTCACCTTGGCGTGGATCGCCTCGCGGCTGGCCGGCGGCCCGGCCTGGGCGACCGCGACGTCGCTGCCCTCCGCCAGGCCGAGCTGCCGGAAGGCCTGTTCGGAGAGGCCGAGCTCGTCGGCATGGAGGAGCTCTGCGTCGTCGCAGATGTTGAGCACCGCCAGGACCGAGCGGCCGTTGGCCGAGACCTCGATCTTGGCCAGGCCCTGGAATTTCTCGGCGCGATAGATCGGGCATTCCCGCGCGAGATAGACGACGTTCTCGCGCGGCGTGTCGATGGCGACGCGACGCAGTTTCAGCATGTGGTTCGACTTCTCCGGCCTCGGCTGCGTTCATTCGAGCCGGACCTCGGTGGCCATGCTTTGATCATGGTCAGTCCGGTGCCGGGACCGCAAACAAAAAAGGCCGGGGCTGGCGGCCCCGGCCTGCTTCTGTCGATTAGCCCGTCTATTCGGTCTGGTGCGCACCCAATTCGGCGAAGCGGGCGCCCGACTGCTGCTTCAGCTGCTTGGCGACGAAGGCGCCGAGCAGAGCGGCGATCGGCACCAGCACGACGAGCCCATAGGCGATCGCCTTATTGGCGCCGGTGAGGTCGGGGAAATGCACCACAACCATGACGCCGATGATCGCCAACAGTGCACCGCCGATCAGCGGGGCGATGCCGGACTTGAAGCCGGAGGGCTCGAGTCCCGGGTTCTTGCGGAAGAAGGCGATCACCGCGAAGGAGACCAGGGCCATCAGCGTGATCACGCTCAGAGTCGCCAGATTGGTGAGCCAGGCGAACAGGCCCAGCACCGGATCCTGTCCGGTCACGATGAAGATGCCGACCACGACCAGGGCCAGGACGGTCTGCAGGATCGAGCCCAGATGCGGGCTCTGGTGCGAGTCGTGGGTCTGGCCGAGACTCGCCGGCAGCAGCCCTTCGCGGCCGAGTACATAGAAGTAGCGCGCAGCGGCGTTGTGGAAGGCCAAGAGGGCTGCGAACACGCTGGTGATCAGAAGCAGGCTCATGATGGTGGTCAGCCAGCCGCCGACATAGCGTTCGGAGAGCGCGAAGATGAAGGTGGTGGGATCCATGCCGCCCAAGGTCGTCATCAGCTTGTCGGCGCCCTCGCCGTTGACCATGGCCCAGGTCGAGATCGCATAGAAGATGCCGATGATGAGTACCGAGGCGTAGGTTGCCCGCGGCACGGTGCGGCCGGGATCCCTGGCTTCCTCGCTGTAGATCGTGGTCGCTTCGAAGCCCATGAAGGCGGCGAAGCAGAGCAGCATGCCGATCACCGGCGAGCCGCTCATGAAGGCGTCGTACGTGAAGCTGACCATGCTGTTGCCGCTGTCGCCGCCGGTGCCGACGATGGCCAAGTCGAGGATCAGGACCGCGATGTATTCGGCGATCACCAGGACCGCCAGCACCTTGGCCGAGAGATCGATCTTCATGTAGCCGAAGACGCCCACGATCGCCATGGCGATCAGCGCCCAGACCCACCAGGGCGCGACCAGCCCGTATTCGCCGAGCACGCCCGCCGTGACGGCGCCGAACAGGCCGTAGAGGCCCATCTGCATGGTGTTGTAGGCGAGCACCGCGATATAGGCGGCGGAGCCGCCCATCACGCCGCCGAGGCCCCGCGCGGTGAAGGCGAAGAAGGATCCGGCATTGGCAATGTGCCGCGCCATGGCCGTGTATCCCACCGAGAAGATCAGCAGGATCAGCGTGGTCAGCACGACCGCCGCCGGAACGCCGGCGCCGTTGCCGAGCAGCATCGCAATCGGATAGCCGCCGGCGACGGCGGTCAATGGCGCCGCCGCCGAGACGACGAAGAAAGTGATCGCGGCGACGCCCAAGGCGTTGCGCCGGAGTGATCCGGTCTGTGACATGGCTTCAAGCCTCCCCTCTGTCCCACGGCGGCCTCAAGTGCCGCCGTCATCGCTGCGTTGTTGCATGCCGCAATCCCAGTTGCGGATGCCTCGCATTTTTCGTTCGATGTCGAACGATAACCCAGATCAAGATGAGGGGCAAGGCGGTCGTTCGGCGAGGAACGATCCGATCTTGGGAATTGCGGCCGGCTTCTGGCGCGAGTCGCCGGGATGCTATAAGACGGCCCCCTTATTCCCTGGGCGGCTTTGAGGAGACCCTGGTGGCCAAACCTGCGCGCAGCGCACGCACCAAACGTCCGGCGGCGACGCCGAAGCTGCACCCGCATTCCAAGAAGCCGCTGGGAGAGGTCCTGGGCGAGCGCCGGGTCGCCAGCCTCGGGGTCAACCTCGACTCGATGGCCCTGGTCTCCAACATCCACCGCGCCTCGGCGGCGATTCGCGAGCATTTCGAGCACTGCGTGCTGACCGAGGCTAACCTGCACTGGTCGGCCTTCACCACGCTCTGGTGCCTGTGGATCTACGGCGAGCTCGAGACCCGCAAGCTCGCGGTCGAAGCCGGCGTCGCCAAGAGCACGCTCTCGGGAATCCTGAACACGCTTGAAGGCCGGAAACTGGTGAAGCGCCGCACCAACGAAGCGGAGCGCCGCCTGGTGATCGTGAACCTCACTTCGGCCGGCGATGCGCTGATCACCAGCCTGTTCCCGCGCTTCAACGCCGAGGAGACCCGGATTGTCGGCGGCCTCTCGGCCAAGCAGATGCTCGCCGCCACCGAGGTGCTGCGCGCGATCCTTGCCACGATCGAGAAGATCGACGGGCCCCTCCACGAAATCGACTAGGCACGAAATCGACTGATTCCCGCCAGGGCGCTTGACTCGGATCAGGTGCTGGCTAAATTATTCGACGTCGAACGATCGGCCGAATGAGAAGCCGACGAAGCGGGAGGCGGGATGACGGCGAAGGTCGAAGGCGTCGAAATCGACACCAGGCATTGGATCGGCGGCAAGCGCGTGGACAGCGCCGACCGCTTCCAGACCATTTCGCCGATCGACGAGGCAGCCATTGCAGATCTGGCGAGCGCGGGTGCTGCCGAGGTCGACCAGGCGGTGAACGCGGCCCATGCGGCGTTCAAGACCTGGGGCCGGACCAGCCGCGAGGAACGCGCGCGCCTGCTGCACAAGATCGCCGACGGGGTCGAGGCGCGGGTCGAGCAGCTCGCCCAGGTCGAGACCCGTGACAACGGCTCACTGCTGCGCTCGCAGCGGCGCGGGGTGATGCCGCGGGTCGCGCATAATTTCCGCTTCTTCGCCGACTGGCTGCTGCAACTCGACCACCCGGACTTCGACACCCGCGGCCATCGCAACCATGTGAGCTGGGATCCGTCCGGGGTCGCCGCCATCATCACGCCGTGGAACGCGCCGCTGATGCTCGGCACCTGGCGGATCGCGCCGGCGCTCGCCTCGGGCTGCACGGTTGTCTACAAGCCGCCCGAATGGGCGCCGCTGACCGCCTCGCTGCTGGCCGACATCACGGCCGAAGCCGGGCTGCCCGAGGGCGTGTTCAACGTCGTGCAAGGCTTGGGCAAGACCGCCGGTGCGGCGCTGACCAAGCATCCCAAGGTGCGGCGGATCAGCTTCACCGGCTCGGTGCCGACGGCGAAGACCATCGCCGCTGCCGCCGCCGAGAACCTGGTGCCGCTGTCCTTCGAGCTCGGCGGCAAGTCGCCGTTCATCGTCTTCGCCGATGCCGATCTCGACCTCGCGGTCACCACGGCGGTCGGGCAATACGACAATGCCGGCCAGGTCTGCCTGGCGGGCACGCGGATCCTGGTCGAAGAGTCGATCCGCGAGACCTTCATCGCCGCCTTCATCGAGAAGGCGAAGAAGATCCGCCAGGGGGATCCGCGCGACGAGGCGACCGATATCGGCCCGCAGATCAGCCGGCCGCATTTCCAGCGGGTCGATGGCTTCGTGAAACGCGCGAAAGAGGCCGGGTTGAAGCCGGTGCTCGGCGGCGGCCCGAACGAGGAACTGGGCGGCATCTACTATCGCCCGACCCTGTTCCTCGACCCGCCGAATGATTCCGAGATCCTGCGCGAAGAGGTGTTCGGGCCGGTGCTCTGCCTGCAGTCGTTCAAGACCGAGGCGCAGGCGATCCAGATGGCCAATGACACCGAATACGGCCTGGCCGGCGTGGTGATGACCGGGGACGAGGCGCGGGCTAAGCGCGTCTCGGCGCAGATCAATGCCGGACTGGTTTGGAACAACTGCTTCTTCGTGCGCGACTTGCGCCAGCCGTTCGGCGGCAACGGCAAGTCCGGGATCGGCCGCGAGGGCGGCACCTGGTCGTTCGATTTTTACTGCGATGTGAAGGCGAGCATCTTCTCGCCCAATGGATGGAGCAAGAATGGGTGAGGTCGTCGGCTGCGGATTGATCGCGCATGTCCCCACGGTCATGCTGCCGAAAGAAGTCCGCTACGAGCTCAACAAGGGCCGCGAGTTCTCGGTCGTGACCGGTCTCAACCGGCTTCGCGACGAGGTGCTGTCCAAGCTCGACTATGATTTGGTCATCGTCTTCGACTCCCACTGGTTCACCACGGTCGAATTCGTGATCACCTCCCACGCGCGGCGGTCGGGCAAATACACCTCCGACGAGCTGCCGCGCGGCATGTCGCAGGTGCCCTATGATGCCAAGGGCGATCCGGACTTCGCCCGCGCCGCGGCGGCGCTCGCCGGCAAACATGGGACCTGGATCACGCCAATCGACGATCCCTATCTTCCGATCCAGTATGCGACGGTCAACCTCATCAAGTATCTGCAGAAGGGCGACGAGGCTTGGGTCTCGGTCTCTTGCGCGCAGACCGGCGAGACCGACGACTTCCTGCGGGCCGGCCGTGCGATCGGCGAGGCAATCCGCAACAGCGACCGCAAGGTGTTGCTGCTCGCCTCCGGTGCGATGAGCCACAAGTTCTGGCCGCTCTCCAAGCTGCGCCAGCATGAAGCGGGCGACGTAGAGCATATCTTCAGCCCGGAGCATGCCAAGGCCGATCTTGAGCGCCTCGACTGGATGAAGGCCGGCGATCATGCGCGGGTGCTGCAGACCATGCCGGAATTCCTGAAGTTCAAGCCGGAGGCGAATTTCGGCCATTACGTGATGATGGCGGCGGCGCTCGGCGAAGGCGAATGGCGGGCGCCGGGCCGGCTCTACAGCGAATACGAAAACTCGGTCGGCACCGGGCAAGTCCATGTCTGGTTCGATCGCCCGGCCGATGGCTGGCAAGCGCGGCGCAAAGCGGCGCAATAGGGGAGGCAAGCAATTGCGGGAGACACGGCGGATTGTTCTGGCCGGCGCCACGGTCGAGGTGGAGCGGCAGGGCGAGGAACTGGTGGCGGATGACGGGCGCCGGGTGAAGATCGCCGATGCGATCCATCTGCCGCCGGTCGTGCCGACCAAAATCATCTGCGTGCACCTGAACCATGTCAGCCGGGTCAAGGAATTCCAGATCAAGCTCTCGGCGACGCCGACCTATTTCCAGAAGCCGACCTCGTCCTTGAACTCGCATCGCGGCGAGATCGTGCGCCCCAAACGCTGCAAATGGCTGAACTACGAGGGCGAGGTCGCGATCGTGATCGGCCGCCGCTGCCGCAACATCTCGCAGAAGGAAGCGGGGGACTACATCCGCGGCTATACGGTTGCCAACGACTATGGCCTGCATGATTTCCGCGACACCGATGCGGGCTCGATGCTGCGGGTCAAGGGCAGCGACACGCTCTGTCCGCTGGGGCCTGGGCTCGTCGAAGGCTGGGACTTCCGCAACAAGTATCTCCGCACCTATGTGAACGGGCAGCTGAAGCAGGACGGCAACACGGCGGAGATGACCTGGGACATGCACTACCTGGTCGCCGACATCGCCCGCAACATCACCCTGGAGCCCGGCGACGTGCTGCTCTCCGGCACCCCGGCCAACTCGCGGCCGGTGCAGCCGGGCGACCTGGTCGAGGTAGAAGTCGAAGGCCTGGGCCGTCTCTCCAACACCATCGTCGAGGGACCGGAGCCGATCCGCGACGACGTCGGCGCGCAGCCGAGCGAGTCCGAAGAGGTGCTGTCCACGGCACAAGGTGGAGATTGGGAATTCCGCGGCATCCGTCCGCCGAAGAAGCCGGGAGCCTGAGGCGATGAAGGGATTCTTCTATCCGCGCAGCGCCACCGGCCGTTCGTCGCTCCTGCCGCCGCCGCCCTGGCATTACTCCGGCGACCTGCTGACTATCGAATACCGCACCGATCCGACGAAGGTCGCGGCCCTGTTGCCGGCGCCGCTGACGCCGGCCGACGAGGATCCGGGCGCGGTGGCGCTGATCTGGGCCGACTGGCAGTCCTGCGGCGACAGCAAGGAGGAGCTGCTCGACCCGATCCGCGCGCAATACAAGGAAGCCTTCGCGGTGGTGCGCTGCAAGTTCGAAGGCCGCACCTACTCGCGCTGCATCTATATCTGGGTCGATAAGGATTTCGCGATGCTGCGCGGGATCCACCAGGGCTATCCGAAGAAGCTGGGCTCGATCCACATGACCCGGCCGCATCCCTATGGGCCGGCGCCGCGCTTGGCTCCGGGCGCGGTGTTCGGCGCAACCTTGGCGGCGGCGGATCGGCGGATCGCCGATGCGGTGATCACGCTGCGCGGCGAGGCCGAGAAGAACGGCTTCGTGAACGGCCATCCGATGGCGCATCACCGCTGGCTGCCGGCGATCGACAGCAAGGGTGGTGACGCGCATAGCGAGCTCATCGAATCGACCGCGGCGAAGTTCGAGGGCGGCAAGCCCTGGGCGGCGGACGTGGAGAGCTTCAAGCTCTACGATGTGCCGACCGAGGAACTGGCCGGGCTCGAGGTCAAGGAGATCATCGGCGGCTATTACCGCCAGATCGGCGTCACCTGGAACGGCGGCCGCACCCTGGTCCCGTCGCCCCGATAGAGAGAGCCTGCCCCACCATGACGACCTTCACGCCCACCGACGACGGCCATGCCGATCTCTCCAGCCACGATTCCTTCCTGCGTGGCGCGCCCTGCAACACCTTTGCGCGGCTGCGGCGCGAAGATCCGCTCGCCTGGTGCGACTATAAAGGCGGGCAGGGCTTTTGGTCGGTGACTCGGCATCACGACATCCTGGAACTGAACCGCGACAGCAAGCTGCTGAGCTCGGCGCGCGGCATCCGGATGGAAGACCAGACCTATGAGGAATATCTGGCGCGCCGCACCTTCCAGGAGACCGATCCGCCGGAACACACCCGCACCCGCATCCTGGTGGCCAAGGCTTTTTCCCAGCCGGTGATCGCGCAATTCGGCGAGCAGATCCGCAAGCTCTGCGACGACATCCTCGATACCGCGCTCGCCAAAGGTTCATTCGATGCCAACAAGGAGATCGCCCGGCAATTGCCGATGCGCATGCTGGGCCAGATCCTGGGCACGCCGGACGAGGATCTCGACTGGCTGGTGGAGAAGGGCGACCAGCTGATCGCCAACACCGACCCGGAGTTCACCAAGCATGTGCTGGACCAGGCCGACACCGAAGCCTATCGGCTGATGCCGTTCCGCTCGCCGGCCGGCGCCGAGCTCTATGAATATGCCAAGAAGCTGATGGCGGAGAAGCAGGCGAAGGGCGATACCAAGGGCGTGCCGCACCTGATCCTGCAGCCGGATTCCCATGGCAATGTCATCTCGGAGCTGGAGTTCCGGAACTTCTTCTGCCTGCTGGTGGCGGCCGGCAACGACACCACGCGCTATTCGATCGCGGCCTCGCTCTTCGCGCTCGCCAACCGGCCGGCGCTGATGGAGCAGCTCAGGAACGGGGGCGATGCGATCTGGGAGACGGCGCCGGACGAGTTCATCCGCTGGGCCTCGCCGACCATGCATTTCCGGCGAACCGCGACCCGCGACTTCGAGCTGCACGGTAAGACGGTCAGGGAAGGCGACAAGGTCATCCTCTGGTTCGTCTCCGGCAACCGCGACGATGAGGTCTTCGCCAACCCGTTCGAGCTCGACCTCGCGCGGACCCCGAACCGCCATATCGCCTTCGGCCAGGGCGGGCCGCATGTCTGCCTCGGCATGTGGCTGGCGCGGCTGGAGGTGCGGATTCTGTTGCAGGAGTTCGTGAAGCGGGTGAAGGTTCTGGAACAGGCCGGCCCGCACGAGTTCCTGCGGTCCAACTTCATCGGCGGCATCAAGCGCCTGCCGGTGAAGGCGGTGCTGCAATAACAATAACGCTCAACAAACAAGAATGATGAGAATACGGGGAGACTTCTGATGGGGACGACGGACCGACTCCGTCTGCTGTTCTGCGATCACCTCAGCATCGCGCGCGGCAAGTATATGCCGGCGAGCAAGATCGGCGACGGCGAGACGCGGTTCTGCCAGGGCACCTTCGCGCTGACCTACTGCAAGGAGATGGCGCCCGCACCCGGCGGCACCATGCTGGAAGGCCTGCCGGACATGGAGGCGCATTATATCGGCGCCGACATCCGCGACGGCTGGGAGCCGAACACCAAGGTCGTGGTCGGCGATCTTTACGACAACAAGGGCGCGCCGCTCGGCATCTGCGGCCGCGGCCGGCTGAAGCAGGCGGTGAAGGACTGGCAGGCGATGGGGCTTTCGCCCAAGGTCGGGCTGGAGCTCGAAGCCTTCGCCTTCCAGCGCAACGCCGACGGCAAGCTGGTGCCCTATGACACGCCCGGTGCCTATGTCTACAGCACCGGGCGCTTCGCCGATCCGCTGCGCTTCACCGACGCAATCTGGAGCAAGGCGAGCGAGCTCGGCTTCCGCATCGATTGCATCACCTCGGAATATGATTCACCGCAGTTCGAGTTCACGCTCACCTATGACGATGCGGTGAAGGCGGTCGACGACATCTTCCTGTTCCGGGTGCTGGCGCGGGAGATCGCGCTCGACCACGGCATCGTCTTGACCTTCATGCCGAAGCCGATCCTGAACAAGGGCGGTAGCGGGCTGCATGTGAATTTCAGCTTCTCCGATGCCAACGGCAAGAACGTCTTCGGCAATTCGAAACAGGGCGAGATGACCGATCTCGCCAAGGGCTGCATCGCCGGGCTGATGCACCATCACCGCGGCATGGCCGGCCTCATCGCGCCGACCGTCAATTCCTACGAGCGGCTGAAGCCGGCCAGCCTTTCCGGCTATTGGCGCAACTGGGGCGTCGATCACCGCGGCGTCACGACGCGGCTTTCCGCCGAGACCGGCGTCAAGGCGCGGCTCGAGCACCGCATGGCGGATGCCGCGGCCAATCCCTATACCCTGGTCGCGACCGTGCTGCAGGCGGCCCGGCTCGGTGTCGCCAACAAGTACCACCTGCCGCCGGCGGAGACCGCCGACTGCATCATGGACCACGACGCCAAGGACGGCACGCCGGACAACCTCGCCGACGCGCTGAAGGAGCTCGCGGCCGACACCGCGCTGGTTTCGGCGGTTGGGGAGTTGCTGGTCGCCAATCATATCGGTATCAAGGAGCTCGAACTGGAACGCACGGCTGCCCTGGAAGGCGATGCCTTGCGCGACTACTACATCCACTACGTTTGACGAGAGAGCCTGCCTGATGCCGAAGGTCACCTGGATCCTCAAGGACGGGAAAGAGATCACCGCCGAAGTGCCGGTCGGTCACAACCTGATGGAGGCCGCCGTCGCCAAGAACGTGCCGAACGTGATCGGCGAATGCGGCGGCTGCCTGTCCTGCGCCACCTGCCACGTATATGTCGAGCCGGAGTGGTACGGGAAGACCGGCGCGCCCGACGACATGGAAAGCGAGATGCTGGAGATCACCGTCGCCGAGCGGAAGCCGACCAGCCGGCTCTCCTGCCAGATCAAATCCGCGCCGGAGCTCGACGGCCTGGTGCTGCGCGTCCCTTACATCTGATGCCCGATCCGATCGTCATCGTCGGCGCCGGGCAGGCCGGCGTCGCGCTGGCGGCGAAGCTGCGGGCGCTGGGCTATGCCGATCGGCTGATCCTGATCGGCGACGAGACGGTGCCGCCCTATCAGCGGCCGCCGCTTTCCAAGAAATATGTCTCCGGCGAGCTTGACGTCGAGCGGCTGCTGATTCGGCCGCGCGACTGGTATGCCGAGCAGAATGTCGAGCTGCGCCTGGATCAGCGCGTAACCTCGATCGCGCCTGCTGCACATGAACTGACCCTCTCGGACGGAGCGCGGCTGCGCTATGGCAAGCTGGCGCTGACCACCGGCGCGCGGCCGCGCAACCTTCCCGCCGAGATCGGCGGTGCATTGCCGGGCGTGGTGACCATCCGCGGCCTCGCCGACGCGGACGCGATCATGCCGCTGCTGAAACCCGGAATGCGGCTCGTGGTGGTCGGCGGCGGGTATATCGGCCTGGAGGCGGCGGCGGTCACGGCATCGAAGGGGATGCAGGTGACGGTGATCGAGGCGGCGGAGCGGATCCTGCAGCGCGTCGCCGCGGCGGAGACCTCGGCCTTTTTTCGCGACCTGCACCAGCGGCACGGCGTCACCATCCGCGAGGCCACCGGACTCGACCGGCTGGTGGACAGGGATGGGCGCGTCGCCGCGGTCACGCTGCGCGACGGCACGTCGCTGTCGGCGGATCTCGTGATCGTGGGGATCGGCGTGCTGCCGAACGACCAGCTCGCCCGCGATGCGGGGCTGCTGGTCGAGAACGGCATCACCGTCGATGCGCAGGGCCGCAGCTCCGATCCGGATATTTTCTCCGCCGGCGATTGCGCGAACTTCCCGTGGCAGGGCCAGCGGACGCGGCTGGAATCCGTGCAGAACGCGATCGAGCAGGCTGAGCATGCGGCGGCGGCGATGCTGGGCGGCACGGAGCACTACAATCCGGTGCCCTGGTTCTGGTCGGACCAGTATGACGTGAAGCTACAGATCGCCGGATTGAACCGCGGCTATGACCAGGTCGTGACCCGGCCGGGCAAGCGGCCGGGCAGCCAGTCGGTCTGGTACTACCGGCAAGGCGCGCTGATCGCGGTCGATGCGATGAACGACGCCCTGGCCTACGCCTTCGGGAAGAAGGCGCTGGAGAGCGGGAAGTCGATTGCGCCCGAAAAGGCCACCGATCCGGCGGTCGATCTAAAGACCGCGATCGAGTATAATCTTGCGCTCGCCACCTCTCGAAAAGCGTGATGCGGCAAGGCATTAGCGCCCTCTTGACTATACTCACACTGGGGTGTACGGTCTTGACGACCTGAGGAGCGGCGAGACGAAATCCGTCTAGCGCCCGGTCCCCGTCGCGCGGAGCGGCAATTCCTTCACAATCGAATGGTGCGGATGCGCGATGCAGCGCGCCGTCGGCATGGTGAAGGTGACGGTGGTGCCGCGGCCTTCGACGCTGGCGATCGCGACCTGGCCGTCATGCAGCTCGATCAGCCGCTTGGAGATGGCGAGGCCGAGGCCGGTGCCTTGCGGCTTCTGCACGCGCGGCGACTGCGCCTGATGGAACGGGCGGAACAGGTTCAGGAGCTCCGATTCCGGAATGCCGATGCCGGTGTCGGAAACGCTGATCTGCATGCCGCCGTCCGGCGTGGCGCCGGCATTGACCAGCACCGTGCCGGTGCTGGGCGTGAACTTGATGGCGTTGGAGAGCAGGTTCAGCAGCACCTGCTTCACCATGCGCTCGTCGGCGTGGAGCAGGGGCAGCTCGGCGTCGATGCTCTGGATGATCTTGATGCCCACTTCCTGGGCGCGCTGGCGCACAAATTTGATGGATCCGGAGATCAGGCTGACGACATCGATATCGGTCGGCTGGAGCACCGCCTTGTTGGCCTCCAGTTTTGACATGTCGAGGATGTCGCTGATCAGGTCCAGCAGCAGGATCGCGCTGTCGTGAATGTCGCCGGCATATTCCGAGGTCTTCTCCGGCGAGGCGGCGAACATCCGGTCGCGGATCACCTGGGAGAAGCCGATGATCGCGTTCAACGGCGTGCGGAGCTCGTGGCTCATGTTGGCGAGGAACATCGACTTCGCGACATTGGCCTCTTGGGCCCGATTGCGCGCCTCGATCAGCTCCTGCTCGAAGCGGCGCTGGTCGGTGATGTCGAAGCCGATGCAGACCACCAGCATGACGCCGCCATGGCCGTCATCCAGCGCGACATTCGACCATTTCATCAGCCGCCGCTCGCCGGACTTGTTGACCCACTGGTTGATGTGCGGCTTGGGGAAGTCCGAGAGCTTCGGCTTGGAGAGGAAGTTCACGACGCCGGCATAGTCCTCCGGCGGAATGATCTGCTTCCAGGTGTCGGGATTGCAGAGCTCGGCTTCGGTGAAGCCGGAGAGCCGCTGCGCGCAGCGATTGGCGCGGATCAACCGGCCGTCGCGGTTATAGACGGTGATCGCGGCATCGACGCTGTCCAGCACCAGGCTGACGATGGCGCTCTGCGCAACCGGCGAGGCGCGGTCGCGCCGCAGGCGCTGCACGCCCAAGACGCCCAGCCCACCGGCCAGGATGCCTCCCATCAATGCGCCCAGTTCCAGTATCATCCCAGCGCCGTTCTGTCGGCGAAGCGCAAGCGCGACGCTTGCAACAGTTCTCTGCCTCAAAGCGTGAACCTTCAGTCAAAGCCCTGAAGGATTGGTTAAAATCCGCAGCAACGTCGGCCATCTTGAACATAGGAGTGTGAGGAGGCTGCGCGGATCGGCCTCGGCGGCGCAGGTCGCGCCGGCCGGCGGCCGATCCATTCCAATTCCATAAATTGAACTTCAAAAGCACGGCTACAACTCCGGGCCGGGTTGGTCTCCTTACGGAATCCTTATTCCCTCCCCCGCAGTTCCGCATGGAAGCCCAACGGGCGTCGGCGCCACATTCAGCCGCATCTCCTGGTCTCACCCGCGCCGGAACGCGCGGGCCTCACCGCCGGGGGGAAGGATCATGCTGGATGTAATCCTGGATGGCTTCGGTGCGCTGCTGCTGTTCGGCCAGGTCGCCTTGTTCCTGGCGCAGGGCGAGATCGTCCCGACGCGCTGAGCCCATTCCAATTTCCACGACAGAGCAAATGCCAAGCGGCCCGGCTCCAGCGCGGCCGCTGCAAGGAGACCCGACGGATGTTCGATCTGGCCATGATCGCGATCGGCTGCGCCTCGTTCGCGATCCTCATTCTCTACACCCACGTCTGCGACCGGATGTGAGGCGGCCATGACCCTCGACCTCGCGCTGGGTGCCGTCGTCTCGCTCGGCCTGCTGGCCTATCTCGTCTACGCCCTGATCCGCCCCGAACGGTTCTAGGTCGCGCGATCGCAAGGAGCCTTTGACCATGAATTTGAACGGATGGATCCAGATCGCGATCTACTGCGCGCTGATCCTGGTCTGCGTGAAGCCGCTCGGCCTCTACATGGCGCGGGTCTTCAACGGCGAACGCACCTTCATGACGCCGGTGCTGCGGCCGCTGGAGCGCGGGATCTATGCCGTCTGCGGCGTCGATGAAGCGCGCGAGCAGCACTGGACCCGCTATACCACCGGCATGCTGATCTTCAGCCTGGCCAGCTTCCTGTTCGTCTACGGGCTGCAGCGGCTGCAGGCGACGATCCCCCTGTTCAACCCCGCCGGCATGGCGGCCGTCGCTCCGGACAGCGCCTTCAACACCGCGATCAGCTTCGCGACCAACACCAACTGGCAGGGCTATGGCGGCGAGACCACCATGAGCTACCTGACGCAGATGGCCGGCCTCACCGTGCAGAACTTCGTCTCCGCGGCGGTCGGCATAGCGCTCGCCATCGCGCTCATTCGCGGCTTCGCGCGGCGCTCGGCCAGCACGGTCGGCAACTTCTGGGTCGATCTCACCCGCGGCACGCTGTATGTGCTGCTGCCGATGTCGATCGTGGTCTGCCTGGCGCTGGTGGCGCTCGGCGTGCCGCAGACCTTCGGCGCCTATGTCGATGCGACCACGCTCGAGGGCGGCAAGCAGATGATCGCGGTCGGGCCGGCGGCGTCGCAGATCGCGATCAAGCAGCTCGGCACCAACGGCGGCGGCTTCTTCAACGCGAACTCGGCGCATCCCCTGGAGAATCCGGGCGCGCTCTCGAACCTCATCGAGATGTGGTCGATCCTGGTGATCAGCGCGGCGCTGACCTACACCTTCGGCCATATGGTGAAGAACACCCGCCAGGGCTGGGCCATCTTCGCCGTGATGGCGGTGCTGTTTCTCGGTGGCCTGACCGTCACCTACTGGGCGGAATCGCAGGGCAACCCGACCCTGGCGGCCCTGGGCATCGACCAGATGCCGGGCGCATTGCAATCCGGCGGCAACATGGAGGGCAAGGAAGTCCGCTACGGCATCGTCAATTCGACGATCTGGGCGACCGCGACCACCGATGCCTCCAACGGGTCGGTCAATTCCATGCACGACAGCTACACGCCCCTGGGCGGCCTCATCCCGATGCTGAACATCCAGCTGGGCGAGATCATCTTCGGCGGCGTCGGCTCCGGCCTCTACGGCATGCTGCTCTTCGCCGTCGTCGCGGTCTTCGTCGCCGGACTGATGGTCGGGCGCACGCCGGAATATCTCGGCAAGAAGGTCGAGGCGCGCGAGGTCAAGATGGCGATGCTGGCGATCCTGGTCCTGCCGGCCGCGATCCTCGGCTTCACCGCCCTCGCTTCCGCCATCCCGCAAGGCCTCGCCAGCCTCAACAACGCCGGGCCGCACGGTTTCAGCGAGATCCTCTACGCCTTCACCTCGGGCGCGGGGAACAACGGCAGCGCCTTCGCCGGCCTCAACGCCAACACGCCGTTCTACAACGTCACCATCGGCCTTTCGATGCTGGTCGGCCGCTTCGCGGTGATCGTGCCGGCGATGGCGATCGCGGGGTCGCTGGCGGCGAAGAAGATCGTGCCCCCTTCGGCCGGCACCTTCCCGACCACCGGCGTGCTCTGGGTCGGCCTCTTGATCGGCGTGATCCTGATCGTCGGCGGCCTGACCTACTTCCCGGCGCTCGCCCTCGGCCCGGTGGTCGAGCACCTGGCGATGAATGCCGGAAACCTGTTCTGAGGACCCGAGGAAATCATGGCTGTGATCCCTACACTGTCGGGCAGCAAGATCCGCAAGCGGATGCCGGTTGCCACGCTGACCGATCCGAAGATCCTGCTGCCCGCGATCGGCGCCTCGTTCCGCAAGCTCGACCCCCGGGTCATGATGCGGAACCCGGTGATGTTCGTGGTCGAGGTGGTGGCCGCGCTGACCACCATCCTCTTCATTCGCGATGTCGTCACCGGCGCCGGCAATCTCGGCTTCTCGTTCCAGATCAACCTCTGGCTCTGGTTCACGGTGCTGTTCGCCAACTTCGCCGAGGCGGTCGCCGAAGGCCGCGGTAAGGCCCAGGCGGCGACCCTGCGCAAGACCAAGACCGAGACCATGGCCAAACGGCTCGCAAACGGGGCCGCTTGGACGCAAGTGCCGGCGACCGCGCTGAAGGTCGGCGACGTGGTGCTGGTGGAGGCGGGTGACCTCATTCCCTCCGACGGCGAGGTGATCGAGGGTGTCGCCTCGGTCAACGAGGCGGCGATCACCGGCGAGTCCGCGCCGGTGATCCGCGAATCCGGCGGCGATCGTTCGGCGGTCACCGGCGGGACCCAGGTGATCTCGGACCAGATCAAGGTCAGGATCACCGCGGCGCCGGGCTCGACCTTCCTCGACCGCATGATCTCCCTGGTCGAGGGTGCTTCGCGCCAGAAGACGCCGAACGAGATCGCGCTCAACATCCTGCTGGCCGGCATGACGCTGATCTTCGTTTTTGCCGTGGTGACGATCCCGAGCTTCGCCGCCTATGCCAGCGGCAACATCCCGGTCCTGGTCCTGGTGGCGCTGTTCGTCACGCTCATTCCGACCACGATCGGCGCGCTGCTCTCCGCCATCGGCATCGCCGGCATGGACCGCCTGGTCCGGTTCAACGTGCTCGCCATGTCCGGCCGCGCGGTCGAGGCGGCGGGCGACGTCGATACGCTGCTCCTCGACAAGACCGGCACCATCACCCTCGGCAACCGCCAGGCGACCGAGTTCGTGCCGGTTCAGGGCGTCAGCGACCGCGACGTGGCGGAAGCGGCGATGCTGGCCTCGCTTTCGGACGAGACCCCGGAGGGCCGCTCGATCGTCGCGCTGGCCGGCGAAAAATATGGCATCCGCCCGCAGAGCTTGGTCGATGCGGTGTTCGTGCCGTTCACTGCCCAGACCCGCATCAGCGGCGTGGACAGCGGCGGCGCCTCGATCCGCAAGGGCGCCGTCGATGCGGTACTGGCCTATGTTCGCGCCACCAGCAGCGACCCGGTCGCCCGCGAGATCAGCGCCGCCGCCGAACGCATCGGCAAGGCGGGTGGCACGCCGCTGGCCGTGGCGAAGGACGGCAAGCTCCTGGGCGTCATCCACCTGAAGGACATCGTGAAGGGCGGGATCCACGAGCGCTTCGCCGCCTTGCGCGCGATGGGCATCCGTACGGTGATGATCACCGGCGACAACCCGCTGACCGCCGCCGCCATTGCAGCCGAGTCCGGCGTGGACGACTTCCTGGCCCAGGCGACGCCGGAGGCGAAGCTGAAGCTCATCCGCGACGAGCAGGCGCAGGGCAAGCTGATCGCCATGTGCGGCGATGGCACCAACGACGCGCCGGCGCTCGCGCAAGCAGATGTCGGCGTGGCGATGAACACCGGCACCATGGCGGCGCGCGAGGCCGGCAACATGATCGACCTCGACAGCGATCCCACCAAGCTGATCGAGATCGTCGAGATCGGCAAGCAATTGCTGATGACCCGGGGTGCGCTGACCACTTTCTCGATCTCGAACGACGTGGCCAAGTATTTCGCCATCATCCCGGCGATGTTCGTCGTGATCTACCCGCAGCTCCAGGCGCTGAACATCATGCATCTCGCGACGCCGCAGAGCGCGATCCTGTCGGCGATCATCTTCAATGCGCTGATCATCATTGCGCTGATCCCGCTGTCGCTGCGCGGCGTCGCCTATCGCGCCGTCGGCGCGGCCAGCGCCCTGCGGCGCAACCTGCTGATCTACGGCCTCGGCGGCCTGATCGTGCCGTTCATCGGCATCAAGCTGATCGACATGATCGTCACCGCCATCGGGCTTGCTTGAGGAGAGAACAATGAACCAGATCCGCCCCGCCGTCCTGATGTTGGTGATCATGACCGTCATCACCGGCTTCGCCTATCCGCTGGCGATGACCGGGATCGCCCAGGTCGCGTTCCCCAGCCAGGCCAATGGCAGCCTGATCGAAAAGAACGGCTCGGTCGTCGGCTCGGCGCTGGTCGGCCAGAATTTCATGTCGGAGAAGTATTTCCATGGCCGCCCGTCGGCCACGTCCGATGCTTACAACGCCGCCGCCTCTTCCGGCTCGAATCTGGGGCCGACCTCGCAGAAGCTCGTCGATCGCGTGAAGACCGATCTCGAGAGGCTCAAGGCAGAGAATGCGTCGGCCCCGGTGCCAGCGGACCTGGTGACCGCCTCGGCCAGCGGCCTCGATCCGGACATCACCCCGGCCGGCGCCCTGTTCCAGGTGCCGCGCGTGGCCAAGGCGCGCAACCTGCCGGAGGACAAAGTCCGGCGGCTGGTGGCGGAGCATACCGAAGGCCGCCTCTTCGGCGTGATCGGCGAGCCGACGGTGAACGTGCTGGCGCTCAACCTCGCATTGGATGCGTTCTCTGCCGTTCCGCAATGAGCAAGGCTCGAGCCGGGCTTGGGGCACCCCCACCCCGACCCTCCCCCGAAGACGGGGGAGGGGGTAACATGCCGCGATGACCGACGACCAGGAGCCATTGCGTCCCGAACCGGAGGCGCTGCTGCTTGAAGTCCTTCGCGAACAGGAAGGGCGCGGCAACCGCGGCCGGCTCAAGATTTATCTCGGGATGGCGCCGGGCGTGGGGAAGACCTATGCGATGCTGGAAGGCGCACGGGCGGCGAAGGCCGCCGGGCGCAACGTGGTGGTCGGCGTAGTCGAGACTCACGGCCGGGCCGAGACGGCGGCGCTGCTGCAGAACCTCGAGGTTGCTCCGCGCCGCTCGATTGCGCATCGCGGGCACATGCTGCAGGAATTCGATCTCGCCGCCGTGCTGGCGCGCAAGCCGGACCTGGTGCTGGTCGACGAGCTGGCGCATACCAACGCCCCGGACAGCCTGCATCCGAAGCGCTGGCAGGACGTGGCCGAGCTGCTGTTCGCGGGCATCAACGTCTATTCCACCTTGAACGTCCAGCATCTCGAGAGCCTGAACGACGTGGTGGCGCGGATCACCGGCGTGCGGGTGCGCGAAACCGTGCCCGACAAGATCCTCGAGCAGGCGGACGAGGTCGAGCTGGTCGACCTGACGCCGACCGAGCTGATCGACCGCCTGCACCAGGGCAAGGTCTATGCGCCGGAGCTCGCCGGCCGCGCGCTGGAGAAATTCTTCAATCCCGGCAACCTTGCGGCCCTGCGCGAGCTCGCCCTGCGCCGCACCGCCGACCGGGTCGATGACCAGGTGGTCGGCTATATGCGCGCGCATGGAATCGAAGGCCCGTGGCAGGTCAACGAGCGGATCCTGGTCTGCATCGGCCGCGATTCCAACAGCGGGCTCGCGGTCCGTGCCGCACGGCGCCTCGCCGACCAGCTGCAGGCACCCTGGGTTGCGCTGCACATCGAGCGGCCGAACGCGGCACTGCCGGAGAGCGACGAGAGCGATCCGGCCGAGGCGGCGCTGAAGGCCGCGGCCGATCTCGGCGCCCGGGTCGAGCGCGTCTCGGGCCGCGATCTCCCAGCGGAGATCCTGCGCTTCGCCAAGCGCAACAACATCACCCAGATCGTGATCAGCCGTTCGCGCTCGAGCTGGCTGAAGGAGATTCTGCGGCGCTCGCTGCCGCATGAGCTGGTGCGCCGCGCCAACGGGATCGCGGTGCATGTGCTGACCGCGGATGCGGTGCGGCAGAGCGGCCGGCGCTGGCGGCCGCGCCTGCCGCGCGGCTGGCAGCCCTGGGCCTTCAGCCTCGGCGGCATCGCGACGGCGGTGGCGGCCGGCAAGATCATTCCGGACCTCGACCGGCCGGGCAACATCTCCACGCTGCTGATGGCGGTCGTGGTCTTCTCGGCGATCATGTGCGGGCGCACCGTCGCGACGATCACCTCGGTGCTGGCCTTCCTGGCCTATAACTTCTTCTTCCTCGATCCGCTGCTGACCTTCCATGTCACGCATCTGGTCGATCTCGTGACCTTGATGCTGTTCCTGATCATCGCGATCGCGACCGGGACATTGGCCGGCACCGTGCGCGAGCAGGCGCAGGCGGCCCAGGACCGGATCAAGGCGATGCGGGCACTCTATGACTTCGCCAGCCGGCTCGGCGCCACCTTCCGGCGCGACGACCTGGTCCATGCGGTCGCGATCCACGCCAACCGGGTCGCCGACCACCAGGCCATGGTGATGCTGGCCGAGGGCGACGAGCTGGTCATCAGCCATGCCTGGCCGCCGGAGGACAGCCTGGAGCCCAGCGGCTGGGCGGCGGCGCGCTGGGCGCGCGAGCATGCCGAGCCGGCCGGCTTCGGCACCGACACCCTGCCGACCGCGGAATGGCATTTCCGCCCGATCCGCACCAAGGATTCGATCGTCGGCGTGGTCGGCATCCGACGCAGGGGCGAGGAACGCGCGGCCTCGGGCGAGATGCTGCGCACTCTCGACGCGGTGCTCGATCAGGCCGCGGTCGCGATCGAGCGCATCGACTATGCGGAGGAAGCGGCGAAGGTCGAGGCGCTCGACGCCACCGACCGGCTGCGCGGCGCGCTGCTGTCCTCGGTCTCGCACGATCTCAGGACGCCGCTCACGGCGATCCTGGGCTCGGTGACCACGCTCCGTCAGCAAGGCGACCAGTTGAGCGAGAGCGGGCGAAAGGACTTGCTGGCCACGATCGAAGAGGAGGCGGATCGGCTGGATCGCTTCGTCGGCGATCTTCTCAACATGACGCGGCTGGAATCCGGCGCGCTGGAGACCAAGGCAGACTGGATCGACGTCGCCGACCTGGTCGATTCCGCGATCCGGCGGGTGGCGCGCCGACCGCATGCGGGCCTGCTCAGCCGCAAGGCGCCGAACGACCTGCCGCTGATCCGCGCCGACTTCGTCCTGCTGGAGAACGTGCTGATGAACCTGATCGACAACGCGCTGAAGCATGCCGAGGGCGCGACGCGGATCGAGATCGCGGCCGGTCGCCGCGACGGCCGGGTCGAGATGTCGGTCACGGATGACGGGCGCGGCATCGCCGCCGAAGATCTGCCGCATCTCTTCGACAAGTTCTACCGCGCCGGCCAGGCAGATCCGAAGCGGGCCGACGCCGGCAGTGCGGGCGCGGGACTCGGTCTTTCCATCTGCAAGGGGCTGGTGGAGGCGATGGGCGGCGCGATCACGGTCACCAGCCCGACCGGGATCGGGCGCGGCGCGCGCTTCGCCGTCTCCTTCGCGGTGCCGGCCCAGCCGGCCTCCATGAGCGCAATCGAGGCGGAAGCCAGGGTCGAATCATGACCGACACCGCCCGCGTCCTGGTGGTCGACGACGAGCCGCAGATCCTCAGGTTCCTGCGCGCCAGCCTCGGCGCCAGCGGCTTCGCGGTGATCGAGGCCGAGACCGGTGCGGAGGCGCTGAAGCGCGCCGCGGCGGATGCCCCGGAAATCATCCTGCTCGATCTCGGCCTGCCGGATATGGACGGCAAGGACGTGATCAAGGCGCTGCGCGAATGGTCGGAGATCCCGATCATCGTGCTCTCGGCGCGGGCGCGCGAGGCGGAGAAGATCGAAGCGCTCGACCTCGGCGCCGACGACTATGTCAACAAGCCGTTCGGCATCGGCGAGCTGCTGGCGCGGCTTCGCGCCGCCCTGCGGCATCGCCTCCGGCAACAGGGGGCGACGCCGGTGGTGAAGGCCGGCGATCTCAAGATCGACATCGCGCGGCGCAAGGTCACGCGCGGCGAGGCCGAGATCCACCTGACGCCCAAGGAATTCGACCTGCTGCGGCTGCTCGCGCAGAACGCCGGCAAGGTGGTGACCCATCGCCAGCTGCTGCAGGCGGTCTGGGGCCCGGCGCATCTCGAGGACACGGCCTATCTCCGCGTCTTCATCGGTCAGGTCCGGCGCAAGATCGACGCCGACGACGGCGCCGGATCGCTGATCGAGAACGCGGCCGGCGTGGGGTACCGGTTGCGGGATGACGGTTAGAGCTTGAGCGCGACGCCCCAGTCGATCGGGTCGGGCTGGGGGCCGAGCGGGCCGTAGTCTTCGATCGAGATGCACTGGCGGACTTCGCCGTTGACCTTGAGCGGAAACAGGCCCATCCAGACCAGCCGCACCAGATCGCGGTCGTTGGGCCAGTGATAGGCCTCGATCACCGCCTGGCCGGTCTCGCGGCAATGCGCATAGCAGCGCTGGATGCCTTCGACCACGGCGCGAAACTCGCCGGTGGCGAACTCGTCGAGATGACGGCCGGTGATGTTGAGGCCGGTCATCTCATCGACCTTGGTGCCGGTCAGCCGATAGCGCACCCGGAACGGATCGTCCTCGAACTGGATGATGAGAAGGTAAGGCAGCAGTTGCAGGATCGCGGCCGGATCGAGCAGCTCGCGCTCCGGCGCCGTTCCGCCGCCGAGGCTCAGCCAGTATTCGGCCAGCTGCCGGACTCGTTCCGGCGTTCCCTCTGGGATCTGCCGGCCGGCGTCGTTCACGGGCGCGCCCGCGGCAGGCGCAGGGCGCGGTCCGGATCCGGCCGGTTGTCACCATAGTTCCGCCAGTATGATCCGGCGGCATTCTCGCGCCGCTCGAAATCCCAGGGTGCCACGCGGCCCTGGGTCAGCGCCGCGTGGATCAGGCGGCGGCGCCGCTGGCTGGCCAGCACCGCCGCGCGCAAGCCGGCGAGATCCCAGCGCCGGCGCACTTCGTCGCGCAATGCACGGCCTTGCTCGCTGTCGGCGGTGTTGGTGCGCTCCAGCGGATCCGCGGCGAGGTCGTAGAGGAAGCTGCCGTCGGCCTCGGAGTGGATGAACTTCCAGTTCTCGCGGCGGAGCATGATCAGCGGGTGATCGTAGCCCTCGCCCATATACTGGCCGACCACTTCGCGCGCGGCATCGCGCTCTCCCTGCAGCAGCGGCAGGAGACTGCGGCCGTCGCCCGCGGTCTCTGCGCGGGCGATCGCGGTGAAGCTGGGCAGGAGGTCGAGGTGGGAGACCGGGTCGCTGACCCGCTTGCCGGCCGGGATGCCGGGGCCGGCGAAGACCAGGGGCACGCGGATCGCGCGCTCGAAACACACCATCTTGTACCAGAGACCGCGCTCGCCGAGCATGTCGCCGTGATCGCTGGTCACGACGACCACGGTGTCCTCGCTGAGGCCGAGCAGCTCGAGACGATCGAGAAGGCGGCCGAGCAGGGAGTCGCAATAGCTCAGCATGCCGTAATAGGCGCGGCGCGCTCGCAACACCTGCTGCGCATCGACCGGGATTTCGCCGCGGTCATAGAGCCGGTACATGCGTCGGCCGAAGACGTCGCGCGCGTCGACGGGATTGCCGTCATCCTGCGGCGCCTCGATCTCGGCGCCTTCATACCAGTCCCAGAATTGCCGCGGCGCCTGGTAGGGGTCGTGCGGGTGCATGAAGGAGACGGTGAGCGCGAAGGGTCGTGCATCCGCCTCGCCGCCGCGGCGGTGCAGCCACTGGATCGCCTTGTAGCAGGCGTCCTCGTCATATTCCATGTTGAGGGTGTAGTCGCAGGGCCCGGCCTCGGCCACGCTCGCCATCGAGTGCGACCAGGACAGGACCGCGTCGGGCCGGTCCCAGTCCGGCACCCAGCCGAAATCCGAGGGCGAGAGATCGGTGGTCAGGCGCTCCTCGTAGCCGTGCAGCTGGTCGGCCCCGGTGAAATCCATCTTGCCGGAGAGGCAGGTGCGATAGCCGAGCGCGCGCAGGCGATGCGCCCAGGTCGGCTGGTCGGACGGCAGCTCGGTGGCGTTGTCATAGGCGCCGATCGCCGAGGGATAGCGTCCGGTCATCAACGCGAAGCGCGCCGGCGAGCAGAGCGGGGCGTTGCAATAGGCGTTCTCGAACAGCGCGCCGCGCCGGCTGAGCTTCTCCAGGTTCGGCATGCGCACCAGCGGATGGCCGTAGACGGGCAGCGAAAGCGCCGCCATCTGGTCGAACATCACGAAGAGAAAATTGGGTTTACCCACCGCCGCCGGATCCCGACCCTGCCCTTGCTCTCAGGGCAAGGGGATATTCCAGCCGGACCTTGCGGCTGTCACGCGGAATCAGCCAGGTCGGCGACCCTTAGTAAGGTGCCAGGCTGTTCAACAGGCTCTGGGTGTTCGGGTTGTTGAACTTGCGCTCGATGACGATGCCGTAGGGCGTCGCGGTCGGGCCGTAATAGGCGTGGTTGTCCTCGTCGTCCTTGAGGATGCCGGCGCCGTTGAACGAGATGCCGGCAAAGGCGCCCGCGGTCTTCGAGAAGGAATAGACGTCGGACGAGAAATTGGTGGTGGTGTCCGACCCGATTCCCTTGCCGTTCGGGCCCGCGGCCACCGACATGTCGCCGCCGAACTTCATCTGGTTGTCCAGGATGGCGTCCAGCGCCTTCTGGCTCATGATGGTGAATATGGTCTCGGAGGACTGGCCGCCGATCTGCAGGCCCAGGCTGCCCTCGGCCAGGTTGTAGAAGGCCGGCTGGCTCCAGCCCTTGGCGCCGTCGCGGACCAGCAGCAGGCCGCTGCCGCCCTGGCCGCCGATCACCAGCCCGGCCTTGAAGATGTCCGGGAAGATCATGATCGCCTTGGCCTTCTTCACATAGCCCGGCAGCTCGCCGAACTCGAGGGCGGTGATCAGCTTGTCGAAAGTGATCCGCGCTTCATCGACCAGCTCCTGCTGATCGGTGAGGGCGAGGGCCGGTCCGGCCTTAGCCAGGACAGGCGCCAGCGCCAAAGCAGCAATTGCGGTCCGACGGTTCAAGCGCATCGCGACGATCTCCTGCGACTCGGGAATGCAAACCTTAACCCACACATAACTGCGCGGGTTCCGGCGTGCAATCACCTCACGCGGATTTCACCGAGTCGACTCGGCGCAATTGTGGCGGGATCGCCTTAACGGTGAACGGCGACCGACATGTAGTTGACCCCGCAATCGCGGCCCAGAGAGAAGCTGTCGCCGATCGGATCGTAGGACACGCCGGCCAGTTCCTGCATCTCCAGCCCATGGCTGCGCAGGTGGCGCGCAAGCTCGGACGGCCGCATGAAGCGACGCCAGTCGTGGGTCCCGCGCGGCAGCCAGCGCAGAACATATTCCGCGCCGACGATGGCGAAGGCAAAGGACTTCACCGTGCGGTTCAAGGTCGCGACGAACATCGTGCCTTCGGGCTTCAGCAGGCCGGCGGCGGCTTTGAAGAAGGCGTCGAGATCGGCCACATGCTCGACGATCTCCATGGCGAGCACGGCGTCGAATTTCTTACCTTGCGCCGAGAGGTCCTCGGCGGTGCAGGGGAGGTAGGTGACCTTGGTGCCGACGGATTCCGCGTGGCGCCGGGCGATCGCGATGTTGCGCTCGGCGGCATCGATCCCGGTCACCTCGGCGCCCAGCCGGGCGAGCGGCTCGGCCAGCAACCCGCCGCCGCAGCCGATGTCCAGGATGGAGAGACCCCGCAACGCTTCGGGCTCTTCCGGATTGCGGCCCAGCCCCGCCGCCAGCCGGTCGCGGATGAAGCGGACGCGGACCGGGTTCAGGCGGTGCAGCGGCTTGAACTTCCCCGTCGGGTCCCACCAGGCATCGGCCATGGCCTCGAATTTCGCGATCTCGGCCGGGTCGACCGAGCCGCCGCCGGACCGGGCGCGCGCTTCGCCGGGGGAGATGCGAGAAGGCTCCATGGAATGCCCGCCAAATGATTGAAGAATCAGCCCGGAAGCCGTGTGAATGCTTGCCTCTCCGGCATCGAATGAGTATGGATACGCACCGCTGGCAAAACAATCCATTTCCCTTTGATTTCCGGGGCAGGATTCCGGTCGAGGCAGCCTAAAATGGCCGCCATCGGGCCGTCGCCATGGGCAAGATATGGGCTGGGGCCGGCGGCTCGGCTTGATTAAGGATCTACATTCTATGGCTCAACTCGGGGCTCAATCGGGGGCGCAATCCAGGCCAGGCAACGGCCGCAAGACCCGGATCGTCATGAAATTCGGCGGCACTTCGGTCGCCAACATCGAGCGCATAAACGCGGTCGCCGCGCGGGTCAAACGCGAGGTCGATGCCGGACATGAAGTCGCAGTCGTGGTCTCGGCCATGTCCGGGCACACCAACCAGCTGGTCGCCTGGTGCAGCGAGATCTCGCCGATGCACGACGCGCGGGAATACGACACCGTGGTTGCGTCGGGCGAGCAGGTGACCGCGGGCCTGACGGCGATCGCGCTGCAGACGCTCGGCGTCAACGCGCGCTCCTGGCTCGGCTGGCAGATGCCGATGCTGACCAACGACGCCCACGGCAAGGCGCGGATCATGTCGATCGACGCCGAAGGCTTCGAGAAGCGCTTTGCCCAGGGCCAGGTCGCGGTGGTTGCCGGCTTCCAGGGCATCGGCCCCGACAACCGGATCACCACGCTCGGGCGCGGCGGCTCGGACACCTCGGCGGTGGCGCTGGCGGCCGCGCTGAAGGCCGATCGCTGCGATATCTTCACCGACGTGGACGGTGTGTACACCACCGATCCCCGGATCGTCGCCAAGGCGCGCAAGCTCGACAAGGTCACCTACGAGGAGATGCTGGAGATGGCGTCGCTCGGCGCCAAGGTGCTGCAGATCCGCTCGGTCGAGATGGCCATGAAGCATGGCGTCCGGGTGCAGGTCCTCTCGAGCTTCGAGGACAAGCCGGGTACGCTGGTCGTGAATGAGGATGAGATCATGGAACAGGAACTGGTCAGCGGCATCGCCTACAGTCGCGACGAGGCAAAGATCACGCTGGTGGCGGTGCCGGATCGCCCGGGCGTCGCCGCCTCGATCTTCGGCCCGCTTTCGGATGCCAACATCAACGTGGACATGATCGTCCAGAACGTCTCCGAAGACGGCAAGAACACCGACATGACCTTCACCGTGTCGAAGGGCGACTTCGAGCGGGCGAAGCAGGTGCTGACCGGCAAGCAGAACAGCTTGAACTTCCGCACCCTGATCTCGGACTCCAACGTCGTGAAGGTTTCGGTGATCGGCGTCGGCATGCGCAGCCATGCCGGCATCGCCCAGCGCATGTTCAGGGCGCTGGCCGAGAAGGGGATCAACATCCAGGTGATCTCCACCTCGGAGATCAAGATCAGCGTGCTGGTCGCGGAGGAATATACCGAGCTCGCGGTGCGTGCCCTACACACCGCCTACGGCCTGGACGCGGAGTAAGGTTCGGCTCGCACATGGACCGCAAAGCGGCAGAAGCCCATCTGGACGAGCTCTGGCAGCGGGGAAAGGACTTCCTCGGCAGCCGCTACGCCATCATGGCCGGCGCCATGACCTGGGTCTCCGAACGGCACCTGGTCTCCGCCATCTCGAATGCCGGCGGCTTCGGCGTGATCGCCTGCGGCTCGATGACGCCGGACCTGCTGCGCAAAGAGATCAAGGCGACGCAGGGGCTCACCAGCAAGCCGTTCGGCGTCAACCTGATCACCATGCATCCGGCGCTGCTGGAGCTGATCGACGTCTGCCTGGAGACCAAAGTCGGCCATGTGGTCCTGGCCGGCGGCCTGCCGCCGGGCGGTGCCATCCAGCGGCTGAAGGACGGCGGCGCCAAGGTGATGTGCTTCGCCCCGGCCGTGGTGCTGGCGAAGAAGCTGGTGCGCTCCGGCGCCGATGCGATCGTCATCGAGGGCATGGAAGCGGGCGGCCATATCGGCCCGGTCTCGACCAGCGTGCTCGCCCAGGAGATTCTCCCCGCGATCCGCGACGTGCCGGTTTTCGTCGCCGGCGGTATAGGCCGCGGCCAGGCCATGCTGGGCTATCTCGAGATGGGCGCCTCCGGAGTCCAGCTCGGCACCCGCTTCGTCTGCGCGACGGAGTCGATCGCGCATCCGAACTTCAAGAAGGCCTTCATCCGCGCTTCGGCGCGCGACGCCATGCCGTCGGTGCAGCTTGATCCGCGTTTTCCCGTGATCCCGGTGCGCGCGCTGGTCAACGACGGCGTCAAGAAGTTCATGGAGATGCAGCGCCAGGTGATCGACAAGTTCGACGCCGGCACGCTCGACATGAAGGCGGCGCAGCTCGAGATCGAGCATTTCTGGGCCGGGGCCTTGCGCCGCGCGGTGATCGACGGCGATGTCGAGAGCGGCTCGGTGATGGCCGGCCAGAGCGTCGGCATGGTCTCCAAGGAACAACCGACCGCCGAGATCATCCAGGATCTGATCGAAGAAGCGCTCTCCGCCCTTTCGGACCGCCACGAGCTGGCGGACCGCCGCAGATCCGCGGAGCGGTAGGATGAGCCAGAGCGGCAGCCCCTCCGGCGCGCGACTGCTGCTCAAACGACTGCGCAACATCATGGCGCAGCCGGGGACGCCGCAGACGCGTCTCGACCAGATCGTGCGCATCATCGCCGGCGACATGGTGGCCGAGGTCTGCTCGACCTATGTGATGCGCGCCGGCCAAGTTCTCGAGCTCTTCGCCACCGAGGGCCTGAAGCAGGAAGCCGTGCACCAGACGCGGCTGCGGGTCGGCGAAGGCCTGATCGGCGATATCGCCAGCCATGCCCGGCCGCTCGCGCTCGCCGACGCGCAGCATCATCCGCAATTCGCCTATCGTCCGGAAACCGGCGAAGAGGTCTACCAGTCGCTGATGGGCGTGCCGATCCTGCGCTCCGGCCGCGTGCTCGGCGTCTTGGCGGTGCAGAACCGCACCCGCCGCCATTACACCGAGGAAGAGGTCGAGACCCTCGAGACGGTGGCGATGGTGCTGGCCGAGCTCATCATCAGCGGCAACGTGGTCAGCCAGGCGGAGCTGGCGCCGGAGGAAGGCATCGCCGTCGTCGCGATGCGTCTCGACGGCACCACGCTGGCACCCGGCATCGCCAAGGGCGTCGCGGTGCTGCACCAGCCGGATATCACCATCACGCAGCTGGTCGCTGAAGATCCACTGAAGGAGATCGAGCGGCTCGACGATGCGATGGGGGCGATGAAGCTCGCCCTCGACGAGATGCTGGCGACCACCGACGTCGCCGCCGGCGGCGAGCACCGCGAAGTGCTGGAAACCTATCGCATGTTCGCCGAGGACCGCGGCTGGGCCAGCCGCATCGTCGAGGCGATCGAGAGCGGCCTCACCGCCGAAGCCGCGGTGCAGAAGGTGCAGAACGACACCCGCGCCCGCATGCGCGAGATCACCGATCCTTACTTGCGCGAGCGCCTGGCGGATCTCGACGACCTCGCCAACCGGCTGCAGCGCCACCTGCTCGGCCAGGCCGACATCCAGCAGCCGCGCGAACTCCCCGACGAGACCATCCTGGTCGCGCGCAACATGGGCCCGGCCGAGCTGCTCGACTACGACCGCAAGAAGCTGAAGGGCGTAGTGCTGGAGGAAGGCACCGCGACGGCCCATGTCGCAATCGTCGCGCGCGCGCTCGATGTCCCGGTGCTCGGCCGCTGCCACGACCTGATGGCCAAGGTGCTGCCCGGCGATCCGCTGATCGTCGACGGCGACAACGCCCAGCTCTACGTGCGGCCGGCCGAGGACATCCAGCAGACCTATGCCGAGGCGATGCGCCAGCGCAGCGAACGCCAGCAGGCCTTCGCCGCGATCCGCCATCTACCGGCGGTGACCTTGGACGGCACCGAAGTGACGCTGATGATCAATGCCGGTCTGCTGATCGACGTGCCGCAGATCGAGGCCCAGGGTGCCGCCGGGATCGGGCTCTATCGTACCGAGATCACCTTCATGGTGGCGCAGAGCTTTCCCGACGTGGCGCGGCAGCGCGATGTCTACAAGCGGGCGATGGATGCCAGCAACGGCAAGCCGGTCATCTTCCGCACGCTCGATATCGGCAGCGACAAGGTGCTCTCCTACTGGCAGCGCGATTCCGAGGAGAATCCCGCGATGGGCTGGCGGGCGATCCGCATCTCGCTCGATCGGCCGGCCTTGCTCCGGCAACAGCTGCGCGCGCTCATCCTCGCCGCTGAGGGCCGGCCGCTTTCGGTCATGTTTCCGATGGTGGCGGAGGCCTGGGAGTTCGAGGAAGCGCGCGCGCTGCTGAAACTCGAACTGGATCGAGCGGCACAGGCCGGCCAGCAGGTGCCGAGTGCGGTCAAGGTCGGCGCCATGATCGAGGTGCCTTCGCTCTATTTCCAGCTCGATACTCTGCTCGATCGCCTCGACTTCGTGTCGGTCGGCAGCAACGACCTGAAGCAGTTCCTCTACGCAGCGGATCGCGGCAACCCGCGTCTGGCCGACCGTTACGACACACTGGCCCCCGCGATGATGAAGCTGCTCGGCATGATCGCCGCGGCCGCCAATGCCCAGGGCAAGTCCTTGAGTCTTTGCGGCGAGATGGCCGGCGACCCGATCGCGGTCATGGCCCTGCTCTGCCTCGGCTTCCGCCAGCTCTCCATGGCGCCGACCTCGATCGGCCCGGTCCGCGCCATGATCCGCAGCCTGGACCTGGGCCGCCTTCTGTCCTATTGGGCAGAGTTGCAGGCCCGCCCGGTCTCCGACCTGCGCAGCCGGCTGCTGGTCTTCGCCCGGGACCACGGCGTTGCCCTGTAATTGCTGCAAGTTGCAGGCTTTTCAGCAATTGCGCCGGTGCGAGCCCAAAGTTATAACGGGCCGAATCCCTACGACGATGCCTTCAGGGACCATGGATGGCGCAACGCAGAGCCAATCTGTTCAACTCAGGCGAGACCGAAATGCCGGATGACGGCCGTTTCGGTGGCGTCGGCGCCCTGCTGCGCCGTCGGCGCGAAGAGATCCAGCAGGATGTCGAGGACGTCTCCCGCCAGCTTCGGATCCGCTCGGCCTATATCCGGGCGATCGAGGAGGGCAAGTTTCAGGAACTGCCCGGCAACGCCTATGCCATCGGCTTCGTGCGCGCTTATGCCGACTATCTCGGCCTCGACGGCAACAATGTGGTCAGCGATTACCGGGACGAGCTGGCCCGGCGTAGCCGGCAGAACGACTTGGTCTGGCCGACCGAAGGCGGTGAATCCCGCTTCCCCGGCGGCGCGATCCTCGGGGTCTGCCTGCTGCTGGCGGTTGCCATCTATGGCGGCTGGTATTACGCGAGCCAGTCCGGCGGCACCGGCATCAAGCTGATCGACCAGGTCCCCGACTACATCAAGAAACAGACCGGCTTCGGCGAAAGCGCAGAAAACGAGCCGCCCGCCGAGCCGACCCGGACCGAAGCGCAGGCCGCGACCTCCACCGCCGAGCCTGCGGCGCCGAGCCCGGCCCCCGCGCCGGCCGCCACCGAAACGGCGCCGGCCGCCGAGTCGGCGCCCAGCACGCAAACCGCCGCTGCACCGACTCCACCGGCGCCGGCGGTCGTGGCCACGCCGACCCCCAGCAATGCACCGGCCGCCGTCGCCCTGGGCCAGGGACAGCCTGAGCCGGCGCCCGCGGCCCCCGCGACGCCGACCCCCACCGCGCCCGCCAGCAGCGAGCCGGCTTCGGAGCCGAGCGGGACTGCGGCGGTCAGCCCCGCTCCGGCCGCCACCGAACAGGCTTCCACCACGACCGAGCCAGCGACCGTGCCGCCCGCGGCCAAGGTGGTGATCCGGGCCAACCGCGACAGCTGGATCGAGATTCGGGACAAGGACGACGCCGTCGTGCTGCAGCGGGTGCTGCGCCAGGGCGAGACCTTCAGTGTGCCGGACCAGAAGGGGATGGTCATGACCACCGGCAATGCCGGCGGCATCGTGATCGAGCTGGAGGGCCGGCCGCTCCAGGCCCTTGGGTCGCTCGGGGTCGTGAAACGCGGAATCAGGCTCGATCCAACCGCGCTCTCCGACGGGTCAGCCTTCAACACCGAGGAGTAGCGTCCAAGCCTTTGATCGGGCGCGATTAATTTTCATTGCTGCGGCGAGGGAACGCGCCTGCGGCACTTGATCTTTTAACCTCTACAGCGCATGTTCCGCACTTGCGGCGTCGCAACGGCGACAGCCCTGCCTTTTTCACCAGCAGCGAGTCCCAAGGATCATGAGCGTTCGTCCCTATCGCGACATCCTACGGCGGAAATCCCGCCAGATCCGCGTCGGCTCGGTGCTGGTTGGTGGCGATGCCCCGATCTCGGTCCAGACCATGACCAACACCTTGACCCAGGACGTCGCCGCGACGGTCGCCCAGATCAAGGCAGCGGAAGCCGCCGGTGCGGACATCGTGCGCGTCTCCTGCCCCGACGAGGAGTCGACCGCCGGGCTGAAGGAGATCGTGAAGCAGGTGACGGTGCCGATCGTCGCCGATATCCACTTCCATTATAAGCGCGGCATCGAGGCCGCCGAGGCTGGCGCCGCCTGCTTGCGGATCAACCCCGGCAATATCGGCAGCGCCGACCGCGTCCGCGAAGTCGTGAAGGCGGCCAAGGATCATGGCTGCTCGATGCGGATCGGCGTCAATGCCGGATCGCTGGAGCGCGATCTCTTGGAGAAATACGGCGAGCCTTGCCCCGAGGCGATGGTCGAATCCGCGCTGGATCACATGAAGATCCTCCAGGACCATGACTTTCACGAGTTCAAGATCAGCGTGAAGGCTTCCGATCCCTTCCTGGCGGTCGCCGCCTATCAGGGCCTGGCCGATGCTTGCGACTACCCGCTGCATCTCGGCATCACCGAGGCGGGCGGTTTGCGCACCGGCACGGTGAAGTCCTCGATCGGCCTCGGCTCGCTGCTCTGGGCCGGTATCGGCGACACCATCCGTGTCTCCCTCTCCGCCGACCCGGTGGAAGAGGTGAAGGTCGGCTTCGACATCTTGAAGTCGCTGAACCTGCGGCACCGCGGCGTGAACCTCATCTCCTGCCCGTCCTGCGCCCGGCAGAACTTCGACGTTATCAAGACCGTCGAGGCTTTGGAGAAGCGCATCGCCCATATCACCACCCCGATGTCGGTCTCGATCATCGGCTGCGTGGTCAATGGTCCGGGCGAGGCGCGCGAGACCGATATCGGCTTCACCGGCGGCGGCAACGACACCCACATGGTCTACATGGCGGGCCAGCAGCATCACCGGTTGAAGAACCAGGATATCGTCGAGCACATGGCCGAGCTCATCGAGAAGAAAGCGGCGGAGATCGAAGCCGCCAAGGCAGCGGAAAAGGCCAAGCAGTCCGCCGCCGCCGAATAGCTTCCTCTTAGGGCATCCCATGTCTGAGCTTCAGCCGGTTCGCGGCACTCACGATCTTTTGCCTGACGAGATGCGGCGCTATCGCCGCGTTGCCGAAACCGCGCGCCGCGCCGCCGAGTGTTTCGGCTTCCAGGAGATGGCAACGCCGATCTTCGAGTTCTCCGAGGTGTTCAAGCGCACGCTTGGCGACACCTCCGACATCGTCACCAAGGAGATGTACACCTTCACCGATCGCGGCGGCGAGACCATCACGCTGCGGCCGGAGGGCACGGCCAGCGTCGCCCGCGCGCTGATCTCCGGCGGCCTCGCCCAGCATCTGCCGCTGAAATACTTCTATTCCGGCCCGATGTTCCGCTACGAGCGGCCGCAGAAGGGCCGCATGCGGCAGTTCCACCAGACCGGCATCGAGCTGCTCGGCGTGAAGGAGCCGTTGGGCGACGTCGAGGTGATCGCGACGGGCGCCGAGTTCCTGCGCCGGATCGGCGCCTGGGACCGCTCGCAGCTGGAGATCAACACGCTCGGCGACAACGAGAGCCGGCAGAACTATCGCAAGGTCCTGGTGGACTACCTCTCGGGGCACCGCGAGAAGCTCTCCGAGGACAGCGTCAGCCGGCTGGAGCGCAATCCGCTGCGGATCCTCGATTCCAAGGATCACGGCGACCAGGCGATCGTCGCCAATGCGCCGGTCTACACCGACTACCTTAACGAGACGAGCCGCGATTTCTTCGGCAAGGTGAAGGCTGGGCTCGACGCGCTCGGCATCAAGTACGTGGTCAACCCGCGGCTGGTGCGCGGCCTCGACTATTACAGCCACACCTGTTTCGAGGTGACCTGCGAGGAGCTGGGTGCGCAGAAGACTATTCTCGCCGGTGGTCGCTACGACGGCCTCATTCCGATGATGGGCGGGCCGGAGACGCCGGGGGTCGGCTGGGCCAGCGGCATCGAGCGCTGCGCCATGCTGCTCCAGGAGACGCCCGAGGCCCGCGCGCCCATCGCTTTGGTGCCGATGGGCGAACGCGCCGAGGCGGCGGCGTTGAAGATCGCAGGCGCACTGCGGCAGCTCGACTTTGCCGTCGATCTCGGTTTCTCCGGCAACATGAAGTCGCGCATGAAGCGGGCGAACAAGATCGCCGCCAAGGTCGCGGTGATACTCGGCGACAACGAGCTTGATCAGAACGTCGCCACCGTCAAGAATCTCATGAGCGGCGAACAGAGCGCCATCGGCTTGGACAGCCTAGCGGATGCGCTCGAATCCTACAGGTAACGCGCCCATAGGGGACGAAGTTGGGATAGGGGCGAAGACATTCCTGGTCGTGGGGGCCAATCACAAGGACGCTCCCGACCTGTTGCGCGACCGGCTGCAGGGCACCGAGGCCGACCAGCTGCGCATGATGACGCGCTGCCGCGAGATCGGCCTGGAACAGGCCGCCGTGCTCGCCACCTGCGACCGCTGCGAGATCTGGACCGCCGTCGAGGATGCCGGCGCCCAGGCGCCGCAGCTGGCCGCCCTGATCGCCGAAGCGGCCGCTCTGCCGGTCGCGCAAGTGGCGCCGCAGCTCCATCATCTGAGCGGGCCTGAGGCCCTGCGCTATGCCTTCGCCGTCGCCGCATCGCTGGAATCGCAGATCGTCGGTGAGCCGCAGGTCTTGGCCCAGGTGAAGGACGCGCATCGGCTCGCGGCACGTGCGGGGATGCTCGGCACCGAGCTCGATGCGGTGTTCCGCTCGGCCCTGCAGACCGGCAAGAAGGTGCGCTCCGAGACCGAGATCGCGCAGGAATCGGTCTCGATGGCGGCCTGCGTCATCGCGCTCTGCCGCCAGGTGTTCGGCAACCTGCCCAAGATCAACGCGCTCATTCTCGGCGACGGCGAATTGGGCGAGTTCGTGATGCAGCAGTTGATGGAAGCGGGCCTCTCGCGCTGGACCTTCGTCCATCGCAACGCGGAACGGGCCCAGGCCTGGGCCTCGCGGCATCGCGGTTCGCATGCCGCGACCCTCGCCGATCTCGACCGGCTGCTGCCGGCCGCCGATGTCACGATCAGCGCGCTCGACGGCGCACAGACGGCGATCAGCCCAGACCAGGTGAAGGTCGCGGTGCGGGCCCGCCGCCGCCAGCCGATGCTGTTCGTCGATCTTGCCGTGCCCGGCGACATCGATCCCCGGGTCAACGATGTCGATGACGCCTTCCTCTACGGCCTCGACGATCTGGAGCGCCTGGCGATGCGCGGGCGGCACGGCCGGGAGGAAGCCGCAACCAAGGCCTGGAACATCATCGATGCCGCCGTCGCCGCCTTCGAGCGCGACAGCGAGGCGCGGACCGCGGCGCCGTCGCTGGCAGCCTTGAAGGCGCATTTCGACGCCGAGCGCGAACGCCTGCTGGCCGAGCAGCCCGGCCTCGACGCCGCCGAGGCGACGCGGCGCCTGATCAACCGATTGCTGCACCGGCCGATCACGGTGCTGAAGGATTCCGCGCCGGACCCGAAGCTGGAAGCCGCCGCCCTGGCGCTGTTCGGCATCGGCCCGGAAGTGAAAGAGGACTGAAGTGTCTGCACTGAACGAGAAACTGGACCGCGTCGCCAAACGCTATGACGAGATCGCCGCCCTGATGGCGAGCGAGGGGCCGAAGGACGCGCAATCCTTCGCCAGGCTCTCCAAGGAATATTCCGACCTCGGCCCGGTGGTCGAAGCGATCCGCGAGCTGCGCTCGGCCGAGCGCGAGTCGACCGACCTCCAGCAGTTGCTGAGCGACCCTTCCGCCGATGCCGAGATGAAGGCGCTGGCCGAGGAAGAGCGCGGCGTGCTGCAGGAAAAGCTGCCGGCACTGGAGAAGAAGGTCCAGCTTCTGCTGCTCCCCAAAGACGAGGCCGATGAGCGCAACGCCATCCTGGAAGTCCGGGCCGGCACCGGCGGCGAGGAAGCGGCCTTGTTCGCCGCCAACCTGTTCCGCATGTATGCCCGCTATGCCGCGCTCAAAGGCTGGCGCTTCGAGCCGATGGAGGTCTCCGAGACCGGGCTCGGCGGCTACAAGGAGGCGATCGCCACCATCACCGGCCGCAACGTCTTCGCACATCTGAAATTCGAATCCGGCGTGCACCGGGTGCAGCGGGTGCCGGAGACCGAGGCCTCGGGCCGCATCCACACCTCGGCGGCGACGGTCGCCGTGTTGCCGGAAGCCGAAGAGGTCGATGTGCAGATCGACGAGAAGGATCTCCGCATCGACGTGTTCCGCTCCAGCGGTCCGGGCGGCCAGTCGGTCAACACCACCGACAGCGCGGTCCGCATCACCCATATCCCGACCGGCCTCGTGGTGCAGCAGCAGGACGAGAAGTCCCAGCACAAGAACAAGGCCAAGGCGCTGAAGGTCCTTCGCGCCCGCCTCTACGACCAGGAGCGCAGCCGCAAGGACGCGGAGCGGGCCGCCGCCCGAAAGGGGCAGGTCGGCAGCGGCGATCGTTCGGAGCGCATCCGCACCTACAACTTCCCGCAGGGGCGCTGCACCGACCACCGCATCAACCTGACGCTCTACAAGCTCGACCGCGTCATGGAAGGCGAGATGGACGAGATCATCGAAGCGCTGATCGCCCACGACCAGGCCGAGCGCCTCGCGGATATCCAATGACGGGGCTTCGATGACGGTCGGCGAAGCCTTATCCCAAGCGGCAAGACGCCTGGGCGAGGCCGGGATCGAACGGCCGCAGGCCGAAGCGCGCATCCTGCTGGAGGCGGCGAGTGGCCGCGGCCGCGGACAGATCATCGCCTTTCCGGAGCACGGGCTCACGCCGGCGCAATGGGATGTTCTCGACGCGCAGATCGCGCGGCGCTGCGCGCGCGAGCCGGTGTCGCGGATCCTGGGCAGCCGCGAGTTCTGGTCGCTGCGGTTTGCCGTCGGCCCGGCCACGCTCGACCCGCGTCCCGACAGCGAGACTCTGGTCAGCGCCGTGCTCGCCCGCATTTCCGATCGCAACGCCGAAGTCTCGCTGCTCGATCTTGGCACCGGGACCGGTTGCCTGCTGCTCGCCCTGCTCTCGGAGCTGCCGCGGGCGACCGGGCTCGGCATCGACATCTGTCCCGCGGCCTGCGACATCGCCACCGCGAATGCAGCGGCGCTCGGTCTCGCCGCGCGCGCGGAGTTTCGCGTCGGCGATTGGCTGCGCGGCATTTCCGCGCAATTCGATGTCATCCTCTCCAATCCGCCCTATATCGAGTCGACCGCCATCGATGGCCTGGAGCCCGAAGTTGCTCAATTCGATCCGCGCGGCGCGCTCGATGGCGGTGCGGATGGCTTGTCCGCTTATCGGGCCCTGATTCCGCAGGCGGCGGGCGGTCTCAAACCGGGTGGTCTGCTGGCCCTGGAGATCGGTGCGGGGCAGGGTGCGGCCGTGCGCGCGCTTGCGGATCACGCCGGTTTGACCGATCTCGGCAGTGCCTTAGACCTCGCCGGGATCGAGCGTTGCCTGCTGTTTTCCCGCTAGATTCGGGCCTTCTGGCGATGCAAAAAACTGTTGGAAATCGCCCCCGAACCGGCTACGGTCGCTTCGGCTTTGGGGTGAACATTCGGAATACGGCCGCTGGCGACAGCCGCTGACCCGCACCTCGATACGGCCCCCGACATCGGAATGGCGGTCCCCGGGTGTAAGAGCACCTGAAGATGATCGGGCGCGTTTCCTGATTTTGCCGCTGATCTTTTCAGCGTGGTGAGATTGGCCGAGGCGCGAAGCCTGGACCGCAGCAATGCGAAGTGATTGACGCATGAGACCGAATAATCAGAATCGACGGGGCCGCGGTCGCGGCCCTCGCAAACCCCATGGCGGCCCGCATGGCGGCGGTGGCGGCGGCCACGGCGGCGGCGGCCAAAGCAAGGCACACAGCTTCGACAGCGGCGGTTCCGACATCCGGGTCCGCGGCAATGCCTATCAGGTGCTCGAGAAGTATCTCCAGCTTGCCCGCGATGCCGGCACTGCCGGCGACCGCGTTGCCGCGGAGAACTTCCTGCAGCACGCCGATCACTATTACCGGGTCGTGGCGGCGCAGAACGAGGGCCAGCGGCCGCGAATCGGCGGACGCGAAATCTCGGTCGCCGACGTCAACGTGCAGAACGTGAGCCAAGGCCTGTCGGCGGCTCTCTCCGGCCACGGTCATGGCGGCGACGAGCCGCAGCATGGCGGCGAGAATCAGCAGGGCAATCACGGCAACGGCCAGATGCGCCCGAACCAGAACTCCGGCGAGCAACAGAACCACCCGAACCAGCAGAGCCAGGGCAGCGGCGAATCGCAAAACGCCAATGGCGGAGACCAGGGCTCCAGCGAGAACGGCGGCGACGGGCAGGGCTTCGCCCAACCGGACGAGCAGCCGGATTATCCGGAAGAGCTGATCCCGGCCGACGGTGCCAATGCCGGTGCGCGCGACGGCCAGCAGCAGGAAGGCCGCCACCATGGTCGCGGCCGTGGCCGGCGCCGCGGTCCTGGGCGCCGGGTCCGCAACGAGGGCGAGGAGGGTGGCGCGCCCGCGCCGCAGCAGACGCCCGGCGACGGCCAGTAGCGACGAACCGGCGCAGGCCGGCCCTTCTCAAATCCGATTTCAGCCTCTTGCCTAGGGATTAACCAACTCCATATCTGATGGAGGGGTTAATCCCTAGTGGCATCGAGACCGCGTGCCTTGCTCATGGGCGCGGTCGGAAGAGGGCTGAAAACATGGACTTAGAGAAATTCACCGAACGCTCGCGTGGGTTCTTTCAGGCTGCCCAGGCGCTTGCCTTGCGCAACGGGCACCAGCAACTGACGCCTGAGCATCTGCTGAAAGTTCTGCTCGACGACAAGGAGGGCTTGGCCGCCAACCTGATGAAGGCGTCCGGCGCCGATCCCAAGAAGGCGCTCGCCGCGGTCGAGAAAGAGCTCGAGAAGCTTCCCAAGGTCGAAGGCACCGGTGCGGGCCAGGTCTACATGGCGCCCCCCTTGGCGCGCGTGCTCGGCAAGGCCGAAGAGGCCGCCGAGAAGGCCGGCGACGGCTATGTCACCGCCGAGCGCCTGCTGCTCGCGCTGGCAATGGACAGCAGCACCGGCGCAGGCAAGGCGCTGAAGGATGCCGGGCTGACCGCCCAGGGCGTCAACAACGCGATCAACGAGCTCCGCAAGGGCCGCAAGGCCGACAGCGCGACGGCCGAAGACAGCTACGACGCGCTGAAGAAATACGCGCGCGATTTCACCGCACTGGCGCGTTCCGGCAAGCTCGATCCCGTCATCGGCCGCGACGAGGAGATCCGGCGCACGATCCAGGTGCTCTCGCGCCGCACCAAGAACAATCCGGTGCTGATCGGCGAGCCCGGCGTCGGCAAGACCGCGATCGTCGAAGGCCTCGCGCTGCGCATCGCCAACGGCGACGTGCCGGAGGGGCTGAAGAAGAAGACGCTGATGTCGCTCGACCTCGGCGCGCTGATCGCGGGCGCCAAGTTCCGCGGCGAGTTCGAGGAGCGCCTCAAAGCCGTGCTGACCGAGATCTCGGCGGCGGCCGGTGAGATCATCCTGTTCATCGACGAGCTGCATACGCTGGTCGGCGCCGGCAAGGCGGAAGGCGCCATGGATGCCTCCAACATGCTGAAGCCCGCTTTGGCGCGCGGCGAGCTGCATTGCGTCGGCGCCACCACGCTCGACGAATACCGCAAGCATATCGAGAAGGACGCGGCGCTGGCGCGGCGCTTCCAGCCGGTCGTGGTCGGCGAACCCTCGGTCAACGAGACCATCTCGATCCTGCGCGGGCTGAAGGAGAAATACGAGCTGCATCACGGTGTGCGCATCACCGATGCCGCGATCGTGGCCGCGGCGACGCTCTCCAACCGCTACATCACCGACCGTTTCCTGCCCGACAAGGCGATCGACCTGGTGGACGAGGCGGCGTCGCGCCTGCGGATGGAAGTGGATTCCAAGCCCGAGGAGATCGACGAGGTCGACCGCAAGCTGGTGCAGCTGAAGATCGAGCTCGAGGCGCTGAAGAAGGAGAGCGACCCGGCTTCAAAGGAGCGGCTCGCGCACCTGAAGAAGGAGGTCGAGGAGCTCGACGCGAAATCCTCGGCCTTGACCGCCGAGTGGAAATCCGAGAAGCGCAATCTCGACGACGCCCAGAAGCTGAAGGAGCGCCTGGAGCAGGCGCGGCTCGAGGCCGAGCGGGCGCAGCGCGGCGGCGATTTCGCCAAAGCGGGCGAGCTCACCTACTCGGTCATTCCCGACCTCACCAAGAAGCTGCAGGCCGCCGAAACCGCCGCGCAGCACCGCATGCTGAACGAGGTGGTGAGCGAAGAGGACATCGCCTCGGTGGTCTCGCGCTGGACCGGCATTCCGGTCGACAAGATGCTGGCAGGCGAGCGCGACAAGCTCTTGAAGATGGAAGAAGCCCTGGGCAGGCGCGTGATTGGCCAGGAGGAGGCGCTGGTCGCCGTCTCCAACGCGGTGCGCCGCGCGCGTGCCGGCTTGCAGGATCCCAACCGGCCGATCGGTTCCTTCCTGATGCTGGGCCCGACCGGCGTCGGCAAGACCGAGCTCACCAAGGCGCTCGCGGGGTTCCTGTTCGACGATGACCAGGCGATGGTCCGCATCGACATGTCGGAGTTCATGGAGAAGCACGCGGTCTCGCGCCTGATCGGCGCGCCGCCGGGTTATGTCGGCTATGACGAAGGCGGCGTGCTGACCGAGGCGGTGCGGCGCCGGCCCTATCAGGTCGTACTGTTCGACGAGGTCGAGAAGGCGCATCCCGACGTCTTCAATGTGCTCCTGCAGGTGCTGGACGACGGTCGCCTGACCGACAGCCAGGGCCGTACCGTGGACTTCAAGAATACGCTGATCATCCTGACCTCGAACCTGGGCAGCGAATACCTGGCCAGCCTGAAGGATGGCGAGGATTCCGGCGTGGTGCGCGACCAGGTGATGGGCGTGGTGCGGCAGGCTTTCCGGCCGGAATTCCTGAACCGGCTGGATGAGATCATCCTGTTCCATCGCCTGAACCGGAAGCACATGACCGGCATCGTCGAGATCCAGTTGCAGCGGCTGCAGGCGCTGTTGGCCGACCGCAAGCTGGCGCTCGATCTCGATACCAAGGCCAAGGAATGGCTGGCCGAGACCGGCTACGATCCGGTCTATGGCGCGCGGCCGCTGAAGCGGGTGATCCAGCGCGAGCTGCAGAACCCGCTGGCGACCATGATCCTGGAGGGCCGCTTCAAGCCCGGCGAGGACATCAAGGTCTCCGCCGACAAGAACGGTCTCACCATCGGCGGCGAGAGCCTGTCACAGGCAGCTGCCTGATTGCGAAACGCGGCCGCCGCTTCAGCGCGGCGGCCGCATCGCGATCAGCGCCTGCGATTCCACGATCTCAGTGATCTCGCCGTTGCTGACGAAGGGCGCCAGCTTCTCGTTGAGCTCGGAAATCATCTCGTCCGCCCGGGCGCCGATCTTGTCGCGCGACACGCTGGAGAGCGAGAGCAGCCGGTCCTCGATGTTCGCGACCGGGGTGCGCCGGCTTTCGATCACGCCGATCCGCTCCAGTCGCGGGAAGGGCGAGGCGAGTAGCACCGATTCATGCTGGATCCAATCCGCGCCCTTGCGCTGGCGGCGTGCCGGGTCCTCGGCCGAATACTTGTCCAGCACCGCGTCATAGACAGCGCGCCAGGCATTCTCGTGCATCTCTGGATGGCGATCGCCGAACAGCGCCAGCGCACCGCCGGTCTCGATCATCCCTTCGAGCCGCCGCAAGGTATCGGCGCGGTCCATCCAGTGGAAAGCGCGGCCGATCGCGGCCAGACGGAAGCCGCCCAGCGCCGGCCCGATGTCATAGGAGCTGCCTTCGATGAAGCGAATCGCGAGGCCCGCTTCCGCCGCGTCCGCCGCGGCGATCCGCAGCATTTCCGGTTCCGGGTCGATCGCGGTCACCGCGCCGGCGAAGCGTGCAAAACCTTGCGCCAGCTGCCCGGGTCCGCAGCCGAGATCCAGCACCGCATGCGCGCGCGTCAGGCCGACGCGCTCCGCGACGCGATCGAACAGGGGCAGGGCATAGGGCGGGCGCCCTTTGCGATAGTGTTCCGCGGCGCTGCGGAAGCGGTGCTTTTCGAAGGGGACCGGTGCGTTCATTCAACCTCTTGCCGTTCGGCGACGGCGTCGATCCTTTGCTGAAGTTTCTGGCGCTTGGCCGTCGCCAGAAACGCCGCGACCAGCCCGGAGACCGGCTCGCGATCGGCATAAACCAGGCCGATCGAAGGGCTGGGCATCGGGTCGCCCATCGGCAGGGCACGCAGTCCGTTCGAGATCCCGGTCAGCAGCAGCAGGCTCTGCGGCACGATGCCCGACCATTGGCCGAGCCGCACATGCGATATGACCGGAATCAGCGCATTGGCCTCGATCACCGGGCGCGGCGTCTCGCCGATCGTGGCGAAGGCGCGGTCGATGATCCGCCGGTTCTGCATGTCGTTCGAGAGCAGGCAGAGCCGTTCCTTCGCCGCATCGCGCCAGGACATCTCGGTGCGGCCGGCGAAGCGCGGGTGGTCGCCGGTGATGAAGACGAAGCGATCGCGATAGATCGGCAAGGTGCGCACACGGCTCAACGGCTCGTTGTCGAGATAGGTGACGCCGACGTCGAGGTCGAAGGTGTCGATGCCGCGCTGGATCTCCTTCGACGACAGCGACTGGATATGGATCGACACCGAAGGATGCTGCGCGCAGAACGGCGTGGTCAGCAGGGCGATCACCGGCAAGGCCGCCGGAATGGCGCCGATCCGCAAGCGGCCGGCCAAGGCGCGCTTCAGGACCGAGATGTCCTGCCGCAGCGACTCGAAGTCGTGCACCAGCCGTTGCGCCCGATCCAGCACCAGTTGGCCCTCGGGCGTGAAGCCGATGAAGCGACGCGAGCGCTCGACCACGCGGACACCGAGCTCGCCTTCGATCTGGCGGATCGCGGCCGACAAGGCGGGCTGGGAAATGCCGCAGGCCTCGGCGGCGCGGCCAAAATGCCGCTCGCGCGCCAATGCGGTCAGGTAGGTGAGATGCTTCACGAGCATGGGCGGGCCCGCCGTCACTGCCGCATCGAGAGGTCGCGCGGCGGCCGCACTCTATCGCCCGGCAAGCATCCGGGGCAATCCGCTTAAGGAGGGAAGCCGGTCAGTTCAGGCAGCCGCGAGCCCGGTTGCAGTCGAGCGCCGGCGCGGCAATGGACTGGTCGGCGATCTCCGAGCGGTTGATCAGCTCGCGGCGCTGGTTCTGGATCGCGGCGACCTGGGCCTTGAATGCCTTGAGCGCCGGACCGGTCAGCTTGTCGGAAGCGACGGTCTTCACCGTGCCCGGGTTGACTTGCTTGCCGCCGACTATGATCTCGAAATGCAGGTGCGGACCGGTGGAGCGGCCGGTCGTGCCCACATAGGCGATCACCTGGCCCTGCTTCACCTTCGAGCCCTTCTTGAGGCCACTGGCGAACTTGCTGGTATGGGCATAGGCGGTCTCGTAGGTGCCGTTGTGCCGGATCTTGATGTATTTGCCGTAGCCGTTGTTCCAGCCGATCTGCTCGATCACGCCGTTGCCGGCGGCGAAGATTGGGGTGCCGCTGGGCGCGCCGAAGTCGATGCCCTGATGCATCGCCGAATAGCCGAGCACAGGATTGACCCGCATGCCGTAGGTCGAGGTGATGCGCGCACCGTCGATCGGCGTCTTCAGCAGCGACTTCCGGACTGCCACGCCGTCGCCGGTAAAGTACTCGCCGTCGCCGTCACGCTCGAAGTAGTAGATCGGCATCGGCTTGCCGCCGATCGAGAGCGAGGCATAGAGAAGGCGACCCGCCTTGGCGAAGTCGCCTTTCTCGTTGTCGAAGCGCTCGTACATCACCTCGAATGAATCGCCTTCGTGGATGTCGCGCTGGAAATCGACGTCGTAGGAATAGGCCTTGATGATCTCGCCGATCAGGCCGACCGGCACGCCGGCTTCGCGCGCGGCTTCGAACAGGCTGATATCGATCTGGCCGGCGGCGCGATCGACGCGCTCGGTCAGCGGCTTGTCGTAGGCGGCAGCCACAAACTGGCCGGCGGCATCGCGGGTGAGCTTCACGTCGCGCTCGACGCTCGGCTGCAGCGAGAGCGCCACCAGCTTGTTGTCGGAATCGGCGGCAGGACCTGCGCCGGTCGCGAAGTTCAACGTGATCTCCTGGCCGATCTTGAGATCGCTCGGCGAGAACACGTCGGTCAGCGTATGGCTGGCAGCCTGCGCCTCGGTGTCGGAGAGGCCGGCCTTGGTCAGCAGGCCGAACAGGGTATCGCCGCGCCGCACCTCGATGACGCGCTTCACGCCCGGAAGCTCGACATTGGTGTCGAAGGCGGTCGCGGGAATCACCGAGCTCGGAGTCGCGGGCTGCGCCGTGGCGGTCTGCAGCTTGAATTCAGAGGCGGATTCGGAGTTGCTGGACTCGGCGGTGAAGAAATCGTCCGGCACGGTGGCGTTCTTGTCGCCGTAAACCCAGTTCAAGGTCGCGACCAGCGCGCGCGACGCCGGGTTGGCCTCGACCACCGGCGCTTGCTCGACCGGCGCCGCAGCGGCCACAGGCGCTTCGGGGGCCGCCGGCTGGATCTCGGCGAGCGGTACGGGCGCGGGCGTCGGCTGCGGCGGAGTCGCAGCGGCGACCAGGACCGGCTCATCCTTGCGATTCTCGACCACCGGCGTCTCGGCGACCGGCGTCGCGACGACGGTCGGAACGATGACGGCTGCCGGCGGCGTGGCGATGACAGGTGCAGCCGCAACCACGGGCGTGGGCGCCGTGACCGGCGCGGTCTCGACGACCGGTGGCGTTTCGACCACCGGCGGAGTCACCACCACCGGCGGCATCAGCAGCGTTTCATCCGGCTTCGATTCCGGTGCGACCGGCGCGGCGTCGGCGACGACGACTTCGGGTTCATCGACGTCGCTGGGAGCGTCGGCTTCTTCCTTGCTCCAGCTGGTGTCCGGCGCGGGATAGTAGGGCGTCGGCTCCATCGGCGTGGCTTCATGCGTGGCCGAGGCCACCGCGGTGATCATCGGCGCGAGATCGAAGCGCAGGCGCTGGGTCCAGCTCGGCGCGGCGTTGTTGCTGGCGATCAGCGCTTCGGTGGAGACGGAGTCACGCAGACTTTGCGCGGCACTGGCGGGACTGACGACCGGCGGCTGCGCCGATTGCATGGCGCCCACACCGCCCAGCACCACGAAGCCGGCGGCAGTGTAAGCCAGATAACGCTTGAGCGTCCCCCAAATCTGAGCGCGGGTCTGCTGCAATACTGTGTCCCCTGCTTTGCGATCGGGTTACTGGCGTCCGGTGGCGTGATTCCCCTGCCGACCGGGGCGAACCCTGCATTAACCTAGTGATGGTCGTCACAATGGCAGGGGGATTCGCAGGTTGTCAACCAAGATTGTGCAATCAGATCAAATCCTTGTGCCACAATGCGAACAAACTGGGCACATCGGCGGTAACGCCATTGTTTCCGTATGTTTCAATGCCTATCTGATTTTTGCAGCCCAGGGCCAACCTGGCGCGAACTCATTGAACCCACGCCGTAATTGCGCGTTGCCCTGCGACAGATTGGCGAATCTGTCTTGGCTTCGTAACGAGTGTTGACAGGCCTCCGGGCCGCGCGTATAAGCCCGCTCCTCTGAGGCGCCGGTGGCGGATCGGTCGGGTTCTAGACCGGGTCTATGCGGCGCCTTCACGCTGTTTGACATTGTAATAAAGACGAGAAGGGATACGCGGGCGGCGGGTCCTGGGACAGTTCTTCGGAACTGAGTTCTGGGCTCTTGCTGTCTTCGTTATTCCGAGACGTTGCGGTTCTTTGGCTGAGGTATCGGCTGGGGAGCATGTAGCGTTTCATGCAGTAAGGAAGACGCGTTTAAGCAAGGACCAACCGTTGACGGATTGATTGGAGCTTCGGCTCTGGTTGATCAGGTTAACCTGAGAGTTTGATCCTGGCTCAGAACGAACGCTGGCGGCATGCCTAACACATGCAAGTCGAACGGGATCCAGGCTTCGGCCTGGTGAGAGTGGCGGACGGGTGAGTAACGCGTGGGAACCTGCCCAATGGTCTGGGATAACCGCGGGAAACTGCGGCTAATACCGGATAAGCCCGAGAGGGGAAAGATTTATCGCCGATGGAGGGGCCCGCGTCCGATTAGGTAGTTGGTGAGGTAACGGCTCACCAAGCCGACGATCGGTAGCTGGTCTGAGAGGATGATCAGCCACACTGGGACTGAGATACGGCCCAGACTCCTACGGGAGGCAGCAGTGGGGAATATTGGACAATGGGGGCAACCCTGATCCAGCAATGCCGCGTGAGTGATG
>NZ_JAYRKD010000039.1:0-52658 GCF_041905885.1 Dongia sp.
CGCTTCAGGTGATGGCTGGGCAAAATTGCAGCCCAACGGCTCGCTAAAGGGCCAAATCTGCTTCCACAACGGCGATGAAGCAAACTTCACCGCCCGTCCGTGGCCGACTTCTTCAACAGCCTGCTAGGTGATCCGGAGGGCGCTGTGATTGAACTCCTTCTTTCCAGACCGTATCGAGCAGTGGAGCCGCGCTTCGCGGGCTACCTGCGCCGCTATCTGGCTGAACACCACGAGAGCTGCGCCGATTGGGTTCCGGAGATTTCCGAGCCGATGTTCCGACAGCTGATCCTGGACGGTCTCAGTCGGACATTGGGATTTTACATCTTTCTGCTTGCAACTCTTCTGGTCCCGCTGGCGGTCTGGCGCACGGAAGGAAATGTCGCCAATGCGGTGGTCGCGGCAATCTTCGGTTCCGCGATCTTTCTGCTCAATTGGCGCAGGCTGGTCACGCAATGCGTGGACCGTGAGTTCTCCTTCCGCCGCCAGCACGGCAAGTGGCGCTGGGAGCGCTGATCCCGTGATACTCAGATCTCGTGCAGTTCGCCTCCGCCCGACTGCGATGTCCTTCGACGATGTTCTCGTCGCGGAGATGCCGAAGCTGAATCGCATAAAACTGGAATCCAGCGGCTGGAGCTTGGGATTGGCGATCGGACTGCTGCTTCTATTGCTCCTTGCCTGCTTGGACTACTACGGTTCGGCTCTCCTGGTCGGGACCTTCGCCATGGACGTCATCTGGCCGAGGTTCATCGGGCATCTGCTCCTCTTCTTTGCCGTTCTCAACCTGCACATTCTTCCGAGCCTGTTGAAGCGATGGGCTGTGCGACGCGAAGTGACCTTCCGCCGCCGGCACGGCAAGTGGCGCTGGGAGCGCTAAGGATGGCAGTCCGGGCCGAAACTCCGAAGGCAACGATCGGCTCCCGGATCCTCGACCGACAGGTCGCGCAACTGCATCGCAGGTTGGCGGCCCATATGCTCTACAGCCGCTACGTCGATGAGATTCCCGAACCGATGTTCCGGCAACTGGTCAGCGAAGGCCTGTTTCGAGCCAAGGTCTTTTGCCTGGGCGCCGCTGCATTCTTCCTGCTGCCGAGTTTGGCGGCGGGAAACCCCATCGCCCTTATATTCGTCATCGTGGTAGGGACGGCGTGTTACTACTGCTGGCCCTGGCTCATCATCCAAGGCGTCGAACGCGAATTGCTCTATCGCCATCGCGAAGGCAAATGGCGCTGGGAGCGCTAATCGCCCGAATTCCTCTGGCTGCATAATCCTGAATTCATGCGAACCTGCGCGGCGACAGCGCGCCCCGTTTCTGCTACAATCGGCGCGCTGTTTGAAATCGTGAATCTGCTGCCGAAAGACTCATCGCCCGGGTCCGCGTCCTCCGCGTCACGGCTGAACCTTTACAGGGCCTTTACCACGCCAAGAAAGTCAGTTGCGCTCCTGAAGGGACAAAATGCTTTTCTCATCAGAGGTTTGGTTCGATCTTTGACCTGCTGAAATCGTGGAGGCCCGTAAAGGTGATGCGCGTCTCCAGTCACCCCCATGCTTGCTGCACCGCGTCGCAGACCCAGCACAGACAAGATGCAATTTCCCCGGATTCAGTTGCCCCCTGTTTGCTGCGCTGCATCGCAGACAGGACACAGACAGAATGAGTTTTCGGTTTCACCGCTCACCTTGCGCGAAAGCGTTCATCGTCAGAGGCTTGATGCGGCTTTGCGCCCTCCCGTTGGGCGAAGATCGTCTGCGTGAACCCGCTTGGGTCTCCCCGAACCGCGCCGCGCCGATTGAGTCGCTTGCGGCGCGTTGCTAACCTGGATCTTTGTTTGAGGGCGCTTCATCCATGACCGACCCAGCCTTGGGCGCCAATGCGCGCCTCTCCGACTTCTCGGCTGACCAGGAGCTGCTGGCCGAGATTCCGGCCGGGATCGGCGATCTGCTGCACGACCGGGCCCGGGAGCGCTACTACCGCCGAGTCTGGCAGACAGTGGGCATCGTCGCGCTGGTCGCCCTCGTGATCTCGATCACGCCGTCGCCCGCCCTCAGCCCGACCGAGCAGCTGGTCGGCGCGCTGGTCGGCTTGGGCATTGTCGGCTATCTCGCCTGGGGCTTCACCTGGGCCTGGCCGGAACGCTGGGAGCACCAGCTGCTGCTGGAAGAGATCGAGCACCGCCGCCGCGTCGGCAAGTGGCGCTGGGAGCGGTGAATGGTCCGCGCCCGCATTGTCGGCATGGCGATGCTGGCGCTCCTGGTCTCTGGTCCAGCGCGAGCGGAAGGCATTCCGGATGGATGGCAGGAGAAAGACTATATCGCCTATCTGCTGCTGCGCGATTTTCTCCGCAACGGAGGGGTGCAGTTCATCGATGATGGCGACGTCGTCTGCATCGCGAACGGCATCGCTTCCGACGCCAAGTCACGGGATCCCAGCGAGCGCCTGATCCAGAGCTTGACGGACGCCCTTGCGGATGCGGGCAGAGGCCTGGTTCTGCGCCTGGATTCGGCCTGCCATCGAGATGGCTTCGGGTTCAAGGAAACCGCGACCGGGCGGTCGGCGGTAAGCATCACCGTGGAGGATGCCCGGGACGAATGCGGCTATCTCATCTTCTGGAGCATCGGCCGCGGCACCGGCCAGGGCCGCTCGTTCGACCTCGATCGCAAGCAAGATCCCTGGGCGGTCCATTCGACCGGGTGCATTGCCATAGAGTAGAGGCGGCGGCGCACCGAAATGCGCCGCCGCCACAATTCGATTACTTCTTCGTCACCACGACTTCCAGATACTCACTCTGGATCACCAGGGTGCCATCCTTGGCGGTGTTGAAGCGGTCCATCAGCGCGAGGATGTCGGCTTCGAGCGCCTTCTGCTTCCCGGCGTCGAGTGCCGCGAAGGCCTTGTGCACGGGGCCGTAGAAGGTGCGGAAGATCTCCAGCATGTGCATGGGCGACTTGTAGCGGAAGGCGAAGTGCCGGCCGGTGGCGGAGATGCCGGCGGCGCCGGCGAACAGCATCTCGAGATGGGCGCGGTTGCCCCAGAGCGCCGGCGACTTGACACCCGCGGCCGGCGGCACGTGCTGGCCGAAGGTCTTGAACAGCTGGCCGATGAAGCTTTCCGGGGTCCAGTTGGCCATGCCGATCTTGCCGCCGGATTTGGCGACCCGCAGCAGCTCGCGCGCGGCGCGCTCCTGGTGCGGGGTGAACATCACGCCGAAGGTCGAGAGCACGGTGTCGAAGCTCGCGTCCTTGAAGGGCAGGTCCTCGGCATCGGCTTCCTGGAACTTGACCGCGAGGCGCTCGGCCATCGCGCGTTCCTTGCCGCGCTCCAGCAGCGAGGCCACGTAGTCGGTCGAGGTCACGTCGGCGAAGCGGCGCGCCGCGGCCAGGGTCGCGTTGCCGTTGCCGGCGGCGACGTCCAGCACCTTCTGATTGCTGCGGAGATCGACCGCCTCGCAGAGCATCTCGCCGACGATCTGCAAGGTGGTGCCGATGATGGCGTAGTCGCCCGAGCCCCAGGCCATCTGCTGCTTCGCTTTGACGGCGGCAAGGTCGGGCATCGCGGTGGTGGTCTGCATGTTCATGGCCTGGCTCCTCCGAGCTTCAGATTGTTGAGGTTCCAACAAGCCGCCCGGGGCTGGGAGTGGCCACGGAGCCGGCAATCTCTGTTGTTGGGCGGGGATAGCGCCGAACGACCGGATCGGTCCAGTGACAGAAGTCACAGAAATGGCCGTTAATAATTGTTGGAGTTGCAACAGTCCGCAGGCGGGAAGTCAGCACTCGGCCTTGCGGAACGGGCTCAATTCGGCGAGCCCGGCGATTTCCTGTTGGATCACCCGGCGCTCGCGCTCCAGGTAATCCGCCACCGCCGCGCGGAAGCTGCGCTCGGCGATCCAATGCGCCGAATGCGTCGCGACCGGCAGATAGCCGCGCTGGATCTTGTGCTCGCCCTGGGCGCCGGCCTCGACCCGCTTGAGCTGGTGTTCGATCGCGTAGTCGATCGCCTGGTAATAGCAGAGCTCGAAATGCAGGAACCGGTATTCCTCGAGACAGCCCCAGTTGCGGCCGTAGAGACAGTCGCTGCCTTTGAGATTGAGCGCGCCCGCCACCGGGTCGCCGTCCTTCTCGGCGAACATCAGCACGACGTTCTCCGGCATCGTGCTCCCGATGAGATCGAAGAAGCGCCGGGTGAGATAGGGCCGGCCCCATTTCCGCCCGCCGGTATCCATGTAGAAGGCGAAGAAGGCATCCCAATGCCGCGGCGTGATCTCCGCGCCGCTCAGCGCGCGGATGGTGAGGCCATACTCCCGGACCTGCTCGCGCTCCTTGCGGATCGATTTCCGTTTGCGCGAGGAAAGCGCGCCGAGGAAATCGTCGAAGCTTCCGTAGCCGGGATTGTTAAAGTGATACTGCACGCCGATCCGGTGCAGAAAGCCGGCCTCGCCCATCGCTGCCGCTTCATCTTCCGTGCAGAAGGTGACATGCAGCGAGGAGAGCTTGGACTGCTCGGCGACCGAACGCAGCGCGCCGATCAGCGCTTCTCGGACATCGGCATCATTGCCCCGGGCCAGCAGCCGCGGCCCCGGCACCGGCGTGAAGGGCACCGCGACCTGCAGCTTCGGGTAATACTGCCCGCCGGCGCGCTCAAAGGCGTCGGCCCAGCCATGGTCGAAGATGTATTCGCCCTGGGAATGGCCCTTCACATACATCGGCGCCGCCGCCTGGACCGCGCCGCTCTCGTCGCTGAGGATGAGGTGCTGCGGTAGCCAGCCGGTCTTGCGCCCGACCGATCCCGAATCCTCCAGGGCTTTGAGGAAGGCATGGCGCAGGAAGGGATTGTCGGGACCCGCGCCCCCTCTTGCCGAAAGGGCGTCCCAGTCGGCGGCCGGGACGGCCTCGATGCGGTCGATGACGTTGGCGGTGAGCTGTCGGGGAGCGGACGCGTGCATGCCGCGTCTAATGTGGGCCGCCCGCCCGTCTCTGGCAAGCGGCCCCCATTGTCAGTTTGGTTACTCGATCTCGAAGATCGCCTCGACCTCGCAGGCGACGTTGAGCGGGAGCACGTTGACGCCCACCGCCGAGCGCGCGTGCTTGCCGGCATCGCCGAACACCTCGACCATCAGGTCCGAGACGCCGTTGGCGACCTTCGGCTGGTCGGTGAACTCCGACACCGAGTTCACGAAGCAGGTGAGCTTCAAGACCCGCTTCACCTTGTCGAGGTCGCCGATCGCCGCCTTGACCTGGGCGATGACGTTGAGGCCGCAGAGCCGCGCCGCCTTCTGGCCGTCCTCGACCGAGAACTCCTTGCCGAGCTTGCCCTGGTACTTGAACTCCCCGTTGAAGACCGTGACCTGGCCGGAGGTGTAGACGGTCTTGCCCGAGACGACGACGGGCACATAGTTGGCGACAGGGGCCGCCGCCTTGGGCAGCTCGATCTTCAGTTCGGCGAGGCGGGAATCGATCTTGCCGGGCATGGGTGTCTCCTTGGTCCCAGATGGTAAACGGCCGGCAGCATAGCCGCCGGCCCCCATCGGTTCCAAGCCGGATTGCGGCTAGTTTGCGAGCGCCCGCGACCTCGCGCCCAGCGAAATGTTGGCGAGCACGGCGGCGAGCACCAGGGCGCCGCCGAGGATCGTGGCCCGCCCCGGCGTCTCGCCGAAGGCGAGCCAGACCCAGACCGGCGCCAGCGGCGCATCCAGCGCGGTGATGAGGGCGGTCTCGACGGCCGGGATCAGCCGGGCGCCGAGGGTGAAGAGCACGATCCCGATCGCCGAGTTCACCAGGCCGAACAGGGCGAGCTGGAAAAGCTGCTCCAGGGGCGGAAGGACGGCGGCGATCATAGGCCAGGCGGCGGCAGAGCTCAGGATCGCGGAGAGACAGGCCGCCGCCATGATCGGAATGTCGCGATGCTGGCGCGAGATCACCATCATCGCCGCGAGGCCGACCGTCATCAGCAGCGCGAGGAAATCGCCCAGCAGCGATCCTTCGCCGCCGCCCCATCGCACCATCACGGCGACGCCGATCAGCGCAACGCAGCTCGCGGCGATCGAGACCAGGGTCGGCCGCTCGCGCATCAGCAGGAAGGCGAGGGCGGCCGCGACGAAAGGCACGATGCAATAGATGATCGCCACATGCGCGACCGTGGTCAGCGTCAGCGCGGTGATATAGGCGATCATGCCCGCGCCCGAGATGATGGCGAACAGCCAGCCCGGCCCGCGCAGGCGTCCGAACTGCCGCCAGGCGTCGCGCCCGTCCTTCACCAGCATGAACGCGAAGATGCCGATCGCCGCGAACAGGCCGCGCCAGAACAGCAAGGTCCAGTTGTCGAGCGGGATCAGCCGGGTGAAGTAGCCGGCCGTGCTCCAGGCAAGCGCCGCCCCGGTGACCAGGATCAGGCCGAGCCGATACTGTGTGTCTGGATTCATGCCGTCCCGCCCCTGGAAACGCCTGCGATTTCCCGTCATAGCCAAACACTGCTGACATCTGTGTGTCAGCAGGCCTGTTATGGTTCCCGGGCTATGGGCCGCTCCAATCGCATGTTCGAGGTGATCCAGGTCTTGCGCGGCGCGCGCAAACCCCTGACCGCGCTGGCCATCGCCGAGCGCCTGGAGGTGCACCAGCGCACCATCTACCGCGACATCGCGGCACTCCAGGCGATGCGCATCCCGATCGAGGGCGAGGCGGGGATCGGCTATGTCATGCGCCGCGGCTTCGATCTGCCGCCGCTGATGTTCGACGCCGACGAGGTCGAGGCCATCGTGGTCGGCCTGGCCCTGCTCCGGCGAACGGGGGATGCCGGGCTGCAGCGGGCCGCGGCCAGCGTCGGCACCAAGATCGCCGAGGTCCTGCCGCAGGAGAGCGAGCAGAGCCTCGACACGCGCATGCTGCACGTCTCGACCTGGGGCGCCTCGGTGCCGGGGATCGACATGAAGGCGGTGCGCCGCGCCATCCGCGAGGAGCGCAAGCTGCGATTGGGCTATCTCGACGCCGGCAACCAGCCGACCCAGCGCGTGGTGCGGCCGATCGCGCTGGTCTATTACGTCGAGGTCGCGGTGCTGGCCGCTTGGTGCGAGTTGCGCGACGACTTCCGCCACTTCCGCGTCGATCGCATCGCCTCGCTGAAGCTGCTCAGCGACCGCTTCGTGGGCCACGGCAATGCCTTGCGCGGGCTTTGGGAGCAGACCAAGCCGGTTGCCTGAGCGTCAGCCCTGGCGTCCCAGATCGGCGTGGAACACCACGGTGTTGCGGCCGTGCCGCTTGCCGACATACATCGCCTGGTCGGCATTCTGGAGCAGGGCTTCGATCGTAGTGCCGTCGTCCGGCGCCGCGGCCACGCCGATCGTGGCGGCGACCTGGATCACCTTGCCCGCCGCGGGCACCTCGATCTGCAGCGTGTCGCGCACCCGGTCGGCGAGCAGGCGCAGACCGGAGGGCCCGGGGTCCTCGGCATGGCTGGTGGCGATCACGAACTCGTCGCCGCCGAGGCGCGCCACCAGGTCGGTGTCGCGCAACATCCCGGTCAGGCGGCTGGCGACGTCCTTCAGCAGGTTGTCGCCGGCGTCGTGACCGAGTGTGTCGTTGACCGTCTTGAAGTTGTCGAGATCGATGAACATCACGGCCGTGGTCGCATGCTCCTGCGTGTCGGTCTCGATCATCAGGCGCAGCCGCTGCTCGAAGGCGCGTCGATTCATCAATCCGGTCAGCAGATCATGGCTGGCCAGGAAGTCGCTTTCCTGCTTCGACAGCTCGAGCTGCTTCTTCTCCTGGGCGAGCAGCTCGGCGAGGCGGGCCGATTGCACCGCGCGACGCTCGACGGCGCGCCGCCTGGTCTCGAGCTCCGCATTGTATTCGCGGAGCTGCTCCTCGACATCCAGGCGCCGCTTCACCTCGCGGTCGAGCTCGCGATTGAGGACCTGCAACGTCGCGACGCTTTGGCTGAGGTTGAGGCTCAACGACCAGGCCGGGCTGAGGTCGGTGAAGATCCAGAGCCGTCCCTCCGTGCCGCTGCCGGGGACGGGCCGGCATTCGACCTGGATCAGACCGCGATTGCCGGGCAGCTCCCAGTACTCGCCGTCATGCGCACTGAAGTCGAGATAGGGCGCCTCCATATCGGCCGGCCGGTGGACGCGCCAGGTCGCCCGCCGGCTGGCGATCGCCGCGTCCGCTTGCGCCGCCGTGCCGGCCCCGCTGGGCAGGGCCAGCAGCGCCGCGGCGACCGGGTTCACCAGGCTGCCGCCATCTCCATCGGTCAGCACCAGGCCGAGGGAAGCCTGGCCCAGCACCGCCTCGAGCTGGCCCTGCAGCTTGCGCAGCTGCGGGGTTTCCTCGGTCGGTATGCTGTAGCCGCGGTCGACATTCATGCGCGCGTTAACCTAATCGGATAGGACTCCGTTGGTCATAGAACGCGCGACTGCCTCAACTGATCCGAGCTTTTTCTCGGATCGGCGGCTCAGCCCGCCGACTGGGTCGCAAGGCTGGTGGGCGCCTTGCTGTAGGGTTCAGCGCTTCAGATGGCGGCGGAGGGCGTCGTAGACCACTGCGGGCTTGCTGAGATGGGGGAAATGCCCCTCGGCGTCAATGACCTCGAGCACCGAGTTGCCGATCCTGCCGTTCAGGAAGTCGCCGACTTCCATCGGCACCGCGATGTCGTTTGGCATTTGCAGGATCGAGGTCTTCGCGGTGATGCCGGGCATCCTGGCCCGGAAGTCGGAATAGAAGATCGCCCGCGCCGAGCTGATCGCGATGTCCGGCCGCAGCCGGAACAGGCTCTGTGCGAACTCGGCGACCGCCGCACTGTCCGGCACGCCGCGCACCGCCGCCGGCGCGAAGCCGGAGACCCAGTTGCGATAGTCGGCGTTCATCGCGGCGAACAGGCCGTCGAGATCCTTCTCCTCGAAGCCGCCGTAGTAGCCCTGGTCGTTGAGATAGCGCGGCGAGGAACCGAGCAGGATCAGGTTACGGAACAGCGCCGGCTTCTCGATGCTGGCGAGGGCACCGATCATGCCCCCGACCGAGGCGCCGACGAAGTGGAAGGCCTTGAGGCCGAGTTCGTCGATCAGGAGCAGCAGATCCTCGACATGCGCCTGAATATCGCCGTAGCGCCGCGGGTCGAAAGTCTTCTCCGCATTCGGTCCGGCGCCCGCGAGGTCGAAGCGGATCACCCGGTATTCCTCGCCGAGCTTCGGCACGATGCGGCTCCAGACGCTCTGGTCGGTGCCGAAGCCGTGCAGCATCAGCAGGACCGGCCCGCCACGCCCGTCGGCGCTGACGCGATGTCGGCGCGCCAGCGGTCCGTCGAGAGCGGGGGGTGCCGCGGCATTATGGGGGCGCATGTCGTCGACTCGCGCTGGTCATCGGGATGTTCAGGCTAGGGCCGGAAACGCTACCGATTGGTAAAGGCGCGGGGCTCGCCGCTCAGCGCGTCCCACCGGTTGAGTAATAGAAGGCGATCGCCTGGGCGCGGCTGTTGACGCCGAGCTTGTCGTAGAGATTCCTGAGGTGGAACTTCACCGTGTTGACCGAGATCTCGAGCTCGGCGGCGAGATCCTTGTTGGCGAGGCCGCGCGCCAAAGCCGAGAGCAAGGCGCGCTCGCGCGAGGTCAGCTCCGCCTTCGGGTCGTGGTTGAGCGCGCGCACGTCGATGAAGGGAAACACCATCTGCCCCTGCGCCACCGCATAGGCGACGTCGATCAGCTGCTGCGGCAGGTTGCTGCGCGCGCAGAAACCAGCGGCGCCCGCCGCCATCGCCTTGCGCACCAGGTCGAGATCGCCTTCCGGCCCGTAGACCAGCACCCGCGGCGCGTTCGGCCGGCCGCGCAGATTCTCCAGCAGCCGTTCGCCGCCCAGCGCGGGCAGCGTCCAATCGACGACACCGATTCGCGTCGGCACTCGTCCCATCATCTCCAGGAAAGCCTCGGCGCTGGAGAGGGTCGCGACCAGGGTGAAGCGCGAATCGCGCTCGAACAGGTCCGAAAGCGCCGAGAGCATCAGCGGGTTGTTATCCGCCAAGGCGACGCTGATCGGCCCTTGGAGGGTCGAAGCCGGATTTGCCATCGATAATTCCTATCCCTTCGGATAGGAGACTATCTCATCCCAATGATCGAAACAATCCAAAAGGATGGGATTATGCCCACCCTAAAGGATCATGAAGGATGGGGCTTTTGAGCGTTGTGGCCAAGAACCTACCCGCCCAGACTGACCTGAAATAAACAAGGCTGGAGCGATCCGGCATTCACGGAGGAGGGCGTCATGGCAGGTATGCGGGGTCTCTTTATTCCAGGCCCGACCAATGTCCCGGATCGCGTGCGCCGCGCCATGGACATCCCGATGGAAGACCAGCGGGCGCCGGATCTGCCGGAGTTCACGCTGCCGCTGTTCCAGGACCTGAAGAAGATCTTCAAGTCGGAGTCCGGCCAGGTCTTCCTGTTCCCGTCCTCAGGCACCGGCGGCTGGGAAGCGGCCCTCACCAACACGCTCTCGCCGGGCGACAAGGTCCTGGCGTCGCGCTTCGGCCAGTTCTCGCATCTCTGGATCGACATGTGCCAGCGCCTGGGACTCGAGGTCGAGCTGATCGACGTCGAGTGGGGCGAGGGCGTGCCGCTCGAGACCTATGCCGAGATCCTCGCCGCCGATACCGGCCGCAAGATCAAAGCGGTGCTTGCCTGCCACAACGAGACGGCGACCGGTGTCACCAGCGACATCGCCGGCGTGCGCCGCGCCTTGAACGAAACCCGCCATCCGGCCTTGCTGTTCGTCGATGGCGTCAGCTCGATCGCCAGCATCGATTTCCGCATGGATGAATGGGCCGTCGATATCGCGGTCTGCGGCTCGCAGAAGGGCTTCATGCTGCCGGGCGGGCTCGCCATTCTCTGCGTCAGTCCGAAGGCGCTGGAAGCCGCCAAGTCGGCGAAGCTCCGCCGCTGCTACTTCGACTTTGCCGACATGATCCGCACCAACAAGGACGGCTTCTTCCCCTATACGCCGCCGATGCAGCTGATCCGCGGCTTACGGACCTCGGTCGACATGCTGCTGGCCGAAGGCCTCGAGAATGTCTTCGCCCGCCACCATCGCCTCGGTGAAGGCGTGCGCCGCGCGGTCTCGGCCTGGAACATGAAGCTCTGCGCCAAGGAGAAGCGCTGGCAGTCCGACACGGTCAGCGCGATCCAGCTCACCGAAGGCTTCGACTCCAACAATCTCATCCGCCATGCCTATCGACGCTACGGCCTCTCGCTCGGCATGGGCCTGGCCAAGCTCAACGGCAAGGTGTTCCGCATCGGTCATCTCGGCGACCTGAACGAGCTCATGGTCCTCTCCGCCCTGGGCGGTGTCGAGCTGGCGCTGCGCGATGTCGGCGTGCCGATCAAGGCCGGCAGCGGCGTCGGCGCCGCGGTCGACTATTTCCATCAGCAAGGCGTCACGCTCAATGCGGCCGCCGCCGAATAAGAAAGAGTCAGGGGCAGGAAAGATGGACATCCACGAATATCAAGCCAAGGAAATCCTCGCCGGCTATGGCGTGCCGGTCCCGCGCGGCGGCCTCGCCTATAGCCCGGAGCAGGCGGCCTATCGCGCCCGCGAGATCGGCGGCAACAAATGGGTGGTGAAGGCCCAGGTCCATACCGGCGGCCGCGGCAAGGCCGGCGGCGTCAAGGTCTGCGGCAACGAGCACGAGGTCTATGACGCGGCCGACGAGATGTTCGGGAAAAGGCTCGTCACTCACCAGACCGGCCCGGAGGGCAAGATCGTCTACCGCGTCTATGTCGAGGGCGCGGTCAACATCCTCAAGGAAATCTATCTCGGCATCGTCCTGGACCGCAAAACCGAACGCGTGATGGTGGTGGCCTCGGCTTCCGGCGGCATGGAGATCGAGGACATCGCCGCTTCGAAGCCGGACACCCTGATCCGCAGCGTGGTCGAGCCGGCGGTCGGCATGCAGGCCTTCCAGGCCCGCGAGATCGCCTTCGGCCTCGGGATCCCGGGCGAGCATGTGCAGAAGGCCGTCTCGCTGATTATGGGCTGCTACAAGGCGCTGGAGTCGCTCGACGCCAGCATGGTGGAGATCAACCCGCTGGTCGTGACCGAGGAAGGAGTCATCGCGCTCGACGCCAAGATGACCTTCGACGACAACGCGCTGTTCCGTCACCCCAGCGTCGCCGAGCTCCGCGACAAGAGCCAAGAGGACTCGCGCGAGACCCGCGCCGCCGATCGCGGCCTCTCTTATGTGGGCCTCACCGGCAATATCGGCTGCATCGTCAATGGCGCCGGCCTCGCCATGGCGACCATGGACATGATCAAGCTGGCCGGCGGCGAGCCGGCCAACTTCCTGGACATCGGCGGCGGCGCCACGCCGGACCGCGTGGCCAAGGCCTTCCGCCTGGTGATGTCGGACGACAACGTGCAGGCGATCCTGGTCAACATCTTCGCCGGCATCAACCGCTGCGACTGGGTCGCCGAAGGCATCGTTCAGGCGCTGGAGAAGAACCCCGTGCATGTGCCGCTGGTGGTGCGCCTTGCCGGCACGCATGTGGAGGAGGGCCGGCGCATCCTGGCGCGCAGCGGCCTGCCGATCATCCGCGCCAACACCCTGGCCGAGGCGGCGGAGCGCGCCGTGCAGGCCTGGAAGAACGACGTCTCCCTGAAGCAGCCGAAAGCGGTGGCGTAACATGACCGTACTCTTGGATCGCAACACGCCGGTGATCGTTCAAGGCATCACCGGCCGCATCGGCAGCTTCCACACCAAGGAGATGAAGGAATACGGCACCAACGTCGTCGGTGGCGTGACGCCCGGCAAGGGGGGCCATAGCGAGCAGGGCGTGCCGGTCTTCAACACCGTCAAGGAAGCGGTGGAGAAGACGGGAGCTACCGCTTCGATCGTCTTCGTGCCGCCGCCGTTCGCCGCTGATTCCATCATGGAAGCGGCCGATGCCGGCATCCGGCTCTGCGTCTCCATCACCGACGGCATTCCCTCCCAGGACATGATCCAGGTGAAGCGCTACATGCGCCGCTATCGCGCCGAGCATCGCATGACCCTGGTCGGCCCGAACTGCGCCGGTGTGATCAGCCCGGGGAAAGCGCTGCTCGGCATCATGCCGGGGCATATCTACCAGCCGGGCAACGTCGGCATTGTCGGCCGTTCCGGCACGCTCGGCTACGAGGCTGCGGCGCAGATGAAGGAGCTGGGCATCGGCGTCTCCACCAGCGTCGGCATCGGCGGCGACCCGATCAACGGCAGCTCGTTCCGCGACATCCTCGAGCTGTTCGAGAAGGATCCGGAAACCCATGCGGTGGTGATGATCGGCGAGATCGGCGGCCCGCAGGAAGCCGAGGCGGCGGAATATGTCCGCACCCACATGTCCAAGCCGGTGATCGCCTATATCGCCGGTTTGTCGGCGCCGAAGGGCCGCAAGATGGGTCATGCCGGCGCGATCATCTCGGCCTTCGGCGAGAGCGCCAACGAGAAGGTGGAAATCCTCCGCGAGGTCGGTGTCGCCATCTCGCCGACGCCGGCGGAAATCGGTTCGACCGTGCAAGCGGTCCTCAGGAAGGCGGCGTAGGGGGCTACGCTCGCTGACGCCCCGTTCCGGTCCCGCAATCTCCAGAGCGCGGGAACCGGGGCGGGGCTCTTTTTATGCCCACATTTTCAAACGCGTCATGCCCGAGCTTGACGCACAGCTGTTGAGTTGAGCTGGAAGCCGGACGGTCTGCTCGCTGCTCGATCCACAAAGGCTCGTCATGCCAAGGCTTGGCCTTGGCATCCACGAGTTTCGATGGGTCAGTGCGGTGCGGCGGTGGCAAACTCGTGGATCCCAAGCCCAAGGCTTGGGATGACGACCGAGTGAGCGGCGGCGCTATGCGCCGTGGGCCGCCGCGATCGTGGCGCGCACCAGATCCGGATCGGTCACGGTGTTGGTGTATTCGCGGTCAAGCTCGGTACCGCCCATGCCGACCGACGGATTGCGGTAGTGCATGCCGCTCGGGATGGGCTTCAAAGCGGCGAAGTGAAACTCCGTGCCGCCGGTCTCGCGCACGACCTGCGCGACGTTGTCCGGCGCCAGCTCGCCGCAGGCCATGATGATGATCCGCCCGGCGGCCTGCTGGTTGAGCTTCTTCAGCAGCGGAATCGCCTCGACGGCCGTCGATTTCTGGCCGCTGGTCAGCACGCGATGGATGCCGCAGCGGATCAGTGCCTCCAGCGCTTCTTCCGGATCGCGCGTCATGTCGAAGGCGCGGTGGCAGGTGACGCTCAAAGGCTGCGCCGCCGCGATCAGCGCCTTCATGCGCGCTTCGTCGATCCGGCCGTCTTCGGTCAGGCAGCCGATGACGATGCCGGCGGCGTTCATCCGCGCGATCTCCCGCGCGTCGTCCAGCATGCTGGCGAACTCGGCATCGGAATAGAGGAAATCGCCGCCGCGCGGGCGCAGGATCACATGGATCGGCTTCCAGCAGAGCTTCAATGCCGCGCGAATCGTCCCGAAGCTCGGCGTGAGCCCGCCTTCCAGCAGGCTGGCGCAGAGCTCGATGCGGTCGCCGCCGCCTTCCTGGGCGGCGACGGCGCCATCCACGCCTTCGACGCAGATCTCGAACAGTGGCGCCTTACTCAACGTCGAACTTCACGCCCTGGGCCAGCGGGAGCTGCTTGCCGTAGTTGATGGTGTTGGTCGCTCGGCGCATATAGGCCTTCCAGGAATCCGAGCCGGCCTCGCGGCCGCCGCCGGTTTCCTTCTCGCCGCCGAAAGCGCCGCCGATTTCCGCACCGGAAGGCCCGATGTTGACGTTGGCGATGCCGCAATCCGAACCCGCCGCGGACAGGAACCGCTCGGCCTCGCCGAGATCCCTGGTGAAGATCGAGGAGGAGAGGCCCTGCGGCACGCCGTTATGCAAGGCGAGCACCGCGTCGAAGTCGTCGTACTTCATCACATAGAGGATCGGCGCGAAGGTCTCCTGCTCGACCGGGCCGGTCTGCTTCGGCATCTCGACCAGCGCCGGATGCACGTAATAGGCATCGGGGAAGGTGTCGGAAGCGGCGCGGCCACCGCCATGCACCTTGCCGCCGGCGGCCTTGGCGTCGTTCAAGGCGCGCTCCATCCCCTGATAGGCGCGCTCGTCGATCAGCGGGCCGATCAGCGTTCCCGCTTGGAGCGGGTTGCCGATGGTGACCGAGCCATAGGCCTTGATCAGCCGCGGCACCAGCTTGTCATAGACGCTCGAATGCACGAACAGGCGGCGCAAGGTGGTGCAGCGCTGGCCGGCGGTGCCCATGGCGGCGAAGGCGACGCCGCGCAAGGTGAGATCGAGATCGGCCGAGGGGCAGACGATGCCGGCGTTGTTGCCGCCCAATTCCAGGATCGCGCGGGCAAAACGCGCGGCGAGCTTCGGCGCCACCGCCTTGCCCATCGCCGTCGAGCCCGTGGCGGAGAGGATCGCGACCTTCGGGTGATCGACCAGGATCTCGCCGACCGCGCGGTCGCCGACCAGCAGGCTCATGAGATTGGCGGGCGCGCTGTTGCCGGCCTCGGTGAAGCGGGCGACGGCGCGCTCGAACAGGGCGGTGGTGGCGATCGCGGTCAGCGGCGTCTTCTCCGACGGCTTCCAGATGCAGCTGTTGCCGCAGATCAGCGCGACCGCCGAGTTCCAGGACCAGACCGCCACCGGGAAGTTGAAGGCGGTGATGATGCCGGTGACACCCAACGGGTGCCAGGTTTCCATCATCCGGTGGTTCGGGCGCTCGGTCGCGATGGTGAGGCCGAAGATCTGGCGCGACAGGCCGACCGCATAGTCGCAGATGTCGATCATCTCCTGGACCTCGCCCAGGCCCTCGCTCTCGATCTTGCCGACCTCGATCGAGACCAGGCGGCCGAGGGCGTGCTTATGGGCGCGGAGCTCCTCGCCGAGCAGGCGGACCAGCTCGCCGCGTTTCGGGGCCGGGACCTCGCGCCAGGCCAGGAAGGCCTGGTGGCTCGCCTCGACGGCCTGCTTGGCCTCGGCCGGGGTGGCGACCGGAACCTTGGCGATTTCCTCGCCGGTGATCGGCGAGTGGACGGCCATGCTACCGCCGGTATAGTGCTCGCGGGCGATGCCCAGGCTCTGCAGCAGGGCATCGGTTTCGGCATGGATTTTCGGGGCGGTCATTTGGGCGGCCATGGGCGTTGTATCCTTTGAAAAGCGCGTTTGAGCGGTTCTCTAGCCGATTTTGAGGTCCTAAAGAAAGCCCCGGATCGCCGCATGCCCGGATCGTCGCATGTATGAAGGAGTGACCGAGGACGAGGTCGAGCGGCGGATCGCCGCCAGCCATGACAGCGTCCGCACCGTTTACGATTACTGGCGGCAACGGGCGGCCGGCCGCCGCATGCCCACCCGCAGCGATATCGAGCCCGCCGATCTGAAGCCCTATTTGCCCGCCATGATGCTGGTGGACGTGGTCCACGACACGCGGCGCTTCATCTATCGCCTGGTTGGGACCCATGAGGTGGCGGGGCGCGGCCGGGACCCGACCGGCCTTTCGGTGGCCGAGGCCTTCTATGCCGGCAGCGCCGAGGAGGCGCTGGCGGCCTATGAATATGTGGCCCGGGAGCGGCGGCCGTTCTGCTTCTGCGAGCCCTACCTGACGCCGGACGGCTGGGAGGAGCGGGAGGATACCGTCTACCTGCCGTTGACCCGGGACGGCGAGACGGTCGGGATCATCCTGGTTTACGCCTATACTTACGGCTTCAAGGCGCGCGGGGCCGCGTCCTTGGTGGTCCGCTGAGAGGCGCTAAGGGGGAGAGAGCGTTGCAGTTCATGGTGATCGAGCAATTCCGCAACCAGAACGCCAAGGCGGTCTATGCAAGGTTCCGGGAAAAGGGCCGGCTCATGCCCGACGGGCTCACTTTCGTCGCCAGCTGGGTCACCGCCGATCTCGGCCGCTGCTTCCAGGTGATGGAATGCGACGACGTGACCCTGCTGCAGCGCTGGGTCGCGGAATGGGCCGACCTGGTCGAGTTCGAGATCCTGCCGGTCACCCCCGGCAAGGAAACCGCGGCGGCGCTGGCTTAGTGCAACCTCAGCCGAACAGCGCGGCGATCTCGTAGAAGATGCCGCCGACCAGGGCGGCCGCGGGCAGGGTGACCACCCAGGCGACGACGATGTTGCTGGCGGTGCCCCAGCGCACGGCGGAGGTCCGGCGCATCGCGCCGACGCCCACCACCGCGCCGATGATGGTATGTGTGGTGGAGACGGGAATCCCGAGCCAGGTCGCGCCGAACAGCGCCATGGCCCCGCCGGTCTCGGCGCAGAAGCCTTGGATGGGTTTCAGGTCGGTGATCTTCGAGCCCACCGTCTTCACGATCCGCCAGCCGCCGGCGAGCGTCCCCAGTCCCATCGCCGCCTGGCAGGTGATCACCACCCAGAACGGGACATGGAATCCCTCCGGCATATGGCCCTGCGAATAGAGCAGGATCGCGATGATGCCCATGGTCTTCTGCGCGTCGTTCCCGCCATGGCCGAGACTGAACAGCGAGGACGAGATGAACTGCAGCACCCGGAAGCGGCGGTCCGCGACGAAGGGCGTCGCGCGTACCGAGGCCCAGGACGACAGGATCACCAGAACGCCGGCGAGGCAGAGCCCGATCAGCGGCGACAGCACGATGAACAGCGCGACCGTGCCGAGCCCGCTCCAGATCACTGCGCCGAATCCCGCCTTGGCGATCCCGGCGCCGACCAGCCCGCCGATCAGCGCGTGGCTGCTCGAGGACGGGATGCCGTAGATCCAGGTCAGCACGTTCCAGAAAATGGCGCCGACCAGCGCGCCGAAGATCACCTGGGCATCGACGATGTTGGCCTCGATGATGCCCTTGCCCATGGTGTCGGCGACGTGCAGGCCGAACACCAGGAAGGCGATGAAGTTGAAGAAGGCGGCCCAGAACACCGCGAAGACCGGCGACAGCACCCGGGTCGAGACCACGGTGGCGATCGAGTTCGCGGCGTCGTGCAGGCCGTTCAGGAAATCGAAGGCGAGCGCGATGACGATCAGCCCGACCAGGAGGTGCATGGAGATCATGCGCGCAGACCCGGGCTTCAGACGTGCTCGACGACGATGCCGGCGATGACGTCGGTCACGTCCTCGCAGCGATCGACCACGGCCTCGATCAGCTCATAGACCCGCTCTCCGATCAGCTTGTCGCCGGCGGAATCGGATCCGGCGAACAGGGTCTTCAGGCCGCGCTGCAAAAGCTCGTCGGCCTCGCTCTCGGCGGCGCGGACCTTCTGCTGCATCGCGGCGAAGACCGCTTCGTTGCGGCCGATGGCATTGAGTGCCGGCATCGCGTCGCGGATCGCGGTCGAGGCGCGGATCGCACAGTCCGCCATGCCGATCATCTCCGGCGTGAACGCGACCTTGTAGAGCCCCATGCGCTTGGCGGCATCCTTCATGATGTCGATCACGTCATCGAGGGTCGAGATCAGCTCCAGCACCTCGGAGCGGTCGAAGGGGGTGATGAAGCTCCGGTGCACGGCATGCACCGTTTCCTTGGTGATGTCGTCCGCTGCGTCTTCCAGGCGGAACAGTTCCTGGCAATGCGCCTCGTAGTCGGTGCCGCTGAGAATCTTGCGGAATTCCTCCGCGCCCTGGACCACGATCGCGGAATGGCGACAGAACCGCTCGACAAAGCGTTCGTCGCGCGGCATCAGCTTGCGAAACAGCCTCAGCACCATGGTGCGTCCCCCGGTCTCCTGCACGTCTTGGGCGCAGCATAGCCGCAAATCGGGGTTTGTGTCAGTTCTGTTGCAGGGTTTTTACAGTGGCCGCGATGGTGATTGCCAGCGCCGCGACCGCCATCAGGAGCAGGCCGGGCGAAAGGCCGCGACGCGGCGGCCGTCGCGCCGGATCGTCCATGTTTTGCAGACCCTGCCTGAAAGCTTCGATGCCCTGAGCGAAGTCGGCCATGATCCTGGAAATCTTCCCCCGACCGCCGAACAGCACCAGCACGGCCGCTAGTGCGATCAGGAGATGCCAGATACTGAACTTGCCCATAGCGTCGGCGCTCCTCGAACTGACCGGTGCTCGGCGGCGCTCAGCCGCCCTTCGCCAGCGTCTCGGCGATCCAGTCGCGGTAGTAGTGAACCGGGGCCATGATGGAATTCTCGAACAGGCATTCGCCGACCGGCCCGGGCGGAACGGCGTTCATGATCCCGGTCAAGAAGTAGCGGCCGCTCATGTCCTTGCGCATGATCGGGCCGCCGGAATCGCCGTCGCAGATCCAGGCAGCCGCCAGCGGCTTCAGGATCACCGTCTGCGATGTGTTTTCGCCGGTGGCTGCGATCGAGGCCTTGCGCGCCGTGCCGATCGAGCGCGAGCGGTGGGCGATGCTGCGTCCGTAGCCGGCGAACACGAATTGCTGGCCGTCGGTGAAGTCCTCGCTGGAATCCAGGGGGATGATCACCGTGGGATAATCATGCTGGGCAAGGAAGATGATGGCGATGTCACCGATCGAGAATTTGTGTCCGTTGGACTTGTAGTTCGGGTGGATAACCGCCTTGGTGGTCATCACCTTCTGCGGGGCGGCGAGCGTCAGGGCGAACACGACGTCGACGTGCTTGACATCCTCGCCGGAGACGCAATGTGCCGCCGTCAGCACGGCGCGCGGCGCGATCAGGATTCCGGTGCAGGCCCCGGGGTGATCGTACTCGTCGTATGGCACGACCCCAACCACGGCATGGGCATAGTCCTCGCTACCGGTCATCGGCTTGCCGTTGATGATGGCGCCGGCCGGCGACGCCGCGGCGGCGACCAGCAGCAGGACGGCGAGAGACGCGGCAAAGGCTGTGGCGGGCGTTCGGATCCGGGTGGTCCGCTCAGGCGTGGACATCGAGGGTCGGTCCCCAGTGGCAATGCGAAGCAGTGGCAATTCGGAAGCGGAGTTTAGTGCAGGCGGTTGGCGGGGGGAAGTAACCGCGGATGCAGGCTCAGGCCGGCTTGCGCGCGATCAGCAGCTCGATGTCGAAGCTGACATCGCGCGTGGCTTCCGGCGGCAATGCCTCGAGCCGGGCATGGCGGGCGTTCGGCCCCATCAGGATGACGTTGGCGATCCCCGGGGCGTCGAGCCGCGCTGCGGCGCGCAGGCGCTGGTGGCGAGGGGCGGCGGTCGCCGCGGCGATCCCCGCGGCATAGGTCTCGGTCTTGGCTTCGCCCTGGTCGATCAGGTCGAATTCCCGGCGGAGCTCGATCAGATGGTCGGGCCCGGGATAGGCGACAGCAAGAATGCCGCCCGGCCGCAGCACCCGCGCCGCTTCCACGAAATTCCTCGGCGCGAAGATGCTGAGCACGAGATCCGCGCAAGCGTCGCGCACCGGCCAGTCGCGCCAGATGTCGGCGACGGCGAAGCCGGACTTGGGATAGCGCTTGGCGGCAAAAGCGCAGGCTTCCTTCGAGACATCGATGCCGGCGCAGGGATGGTCGCCGGTCGCGAGCCGCTGCAGGTGATAGGCGGTGCCGCAGCCGGCGTCGAGGATCGCACCGCCGCCCGGCGGCAGCACGGCGCGGATCGCGTCGGTGACGCGATCGAAATGGCCCTTGGCCAGGAAGGCGTCGCGGCGCTGGAGCTGCCGTGCGTCGTCGCCGCCCTCGGCCGGCGCCGCGCCGTGGCCGGTCAGCAGGTTGACATAGCCGGCGCGGGCCAGATCGAAACTGTGCCGCTGCGGGCAGCGCAAGGTCCGCTCGACCAGCGTGAGATCGGCGCGGCAGACTGGGCAGCGCAAGAGATCGAACTTCGACAACACCTTCAGTGCCGGCCGCCGATGCGCCAGCGGTGGATCTCCGCTTGCGTCCCGCCGAGCAGGGCGGCGACGGCATCGCGCGAGGGTGCCTGCAGGATCGCGGCGAAGCCGGCCTGCTCCGTGCCGTCGAGCGTGAGCGTGCCGCCATAGACCGCGGCGCGGTCGCCGAGCCGGGTCGCGAGATCGGGGGTCGCCGCGGCGTGGCCGAGCACCAGGAACAGCGGGTCGTCGTTGGCCGGCTTGAAGTCGCGCATGCCGCGGCCGAGCCGGTCATGCCAGCGCCGGATCATCACCTCGCCGTAGACGCCGGCGCGGTAGAACGGTTCCTGATAGGCGAAGGCCTCGGCCTCGGCGCGGTCGTCGAGGCGCACGATATGCAGGCTGCCGGTATGCACCTCGCCGTCGTCGCTCAGGCTCGGCCCGCGCGTCAGCAGCCGCTCCGCATAGCCGTCCATGTAGGACCAATGCGCCTCGACATGGCGCTCGAGCAGTGCGCTTACGTTCGGCTTGTCGCGGCAATAGAACAGGAAGTCCATGCCTGCCTCAGCCGTAAGCGAGCTTGAGGCCGGGCCGCGCCCAGGGCATCGCAATCAGCGTGCCGCCGCTCGAGCAGGTGATGATGGCCGTCTTCCGGTCCGCGCCGCCGAAGCAGATGTTGGTGGTGACGACGTCGCCGGTCGGCACCTGCTCGACCAGCTTGCCCTCGGGGCTGACGACGGTGATGCAGCCGGAGACGATGGTGGCGATGCAGATGTTGCCGCCGGCCTCGACCGCGAGGCTGTCGAAGCGCTGATAGCCGCCGGCGCCGTAGAGGATCCGGCCGCCATGCGGTGCAAAGCTCTTGGGATCGCGCTTCGCCTTGCCGGGCGCTTCGAGGTCGAAGGCCCAGAGCCGGCCGGTCTCGGTCTCCGCGACATAGGCCGTCCTGCCGTCGGGCGAGAGGCCGACGCCGTTGGGCGTGATCAGCGGATAGGCGACCTCGACGATCTGCGAGCCGTCGGCCAGCGCATAGTAGAGCCCGCCGTTGACGCGGTGGCGCGGGAAGAACTTGCCGTAATCGGTGAAGTAGAAGCCGCCCTCTGAGTCGAACACCAGGTCGTTGGGCCCGACCAGGTTATGCTCGCCGCAGCGGCTGTAGAGGATGCGGCGCTCCAGGATCCCATTGGCGCCTTGCGGATCGAAACGCTCGATCCAGCCGCCGACATAGCCTTCCGGCGTCCCCGGCCGCACCCGGTTGCCGCCGTCCGGCGCCTTGGTGAACAGGAAGCCGCCGTTGTTGCAGACATAGAGAGCGCCGTCGGGCCCCCAGGCCAGCCCGTTCGGCCCACCGTCGAGTGTCGCCAGGATGGAAGTCTTGCCGTCCTTCACCCGGGTGATCGTCCGGCGCTCGATCTCCACCAGGATGATCGCGCCGTCCTGGTCGACGACCGGACCTTCCGGGAATTGCAGATTGGCGGCGAGGACCGTGGGGGCGGGCATGGGCGGGCTCTTGGATACGGACAACCGGCCGCGATCCTAACGGCCCGGTGCCGAGCTGCATAGTTTGCCGATCCGCCGCAGCGGGATCACTTATTCCCTTTGCCGCCGCCCTTCCCGCCGCCGTTGCCGCCGCCACCCCCGTTGCCGCCGCCGCCGCCACCGCTGTTTCCGCCGCCGCCGCCGCCGGCGCCATTGCCGCCGCCCTTGCCCTTGCCGCCGCCCTTGCTGCCGCCGCCGGTGGAGCCGCCCGAACCGTCGCTGGAATCGCCGCTCGACCCGTCAGGGCCGGCGGCGGTGGTGATGTCCTCGAACATGGCCGCGGCCTCGGCGAGGCTGACTGCGGGGATCGCCTCGTTCAAGCCGAACTGCTGCAGATCGCCGAGGAACTCGGTGCTGCCGAGCTCGGTATCGACCAGGCCCTGGCCCGGCGCCAAGGTGGTGGTCGCGCCGGTGAAGTTGTTCTGGGATTCGACCAGGCCCTCATGCACCAGGACTTCGGTCTGCCCGCTGGGATGGACATGCACGGTGACATCGGTGCCGCGCAGGGTCATGGTTGCGACCGGCGTCTTGATCACGGTGCCGCCCTTGGGCATGGCGCCGGTGGCGAAGCGCAGGGTCCCGACCGTGATGTCGATGACCGCATTGCCTTGGAGCGTGCCGGGGTCGAACACGAAGGCATCGACCAGGACCTTGGTGCTCGCGCCCAGCGCCAGGCCCGAGCCGTCGATGAAGCGGACCAGGGCCCGGCTCTCGGTCAAGGTCTCCAGTGATTCCGAGAAGACCACATGGTCGCCCAGGCGCTTGACGGCCTGGTTCTGCTGCGGCGGCGTGCCGTAGACCGAGCGCTGGACCTGCTCCATCGCCGCGACCGGTGTCTCAACCGCAGCCGCCGGCGCCGGGCAGCCGAGCAGGCCCGTCATAACCAAGTATGCGAACCATTTGCGCACGGGTCCCCTCCCGGTGCCGGAGAACTCCGGGAGAACGAGCGATCCAGGAGGATATTCCGCGCTCTGAACAATAAATGCCCGCGCGCAGCGGCGGGTTGGAGAGCCGGCTTGACGCTGGCGTCTCTCCGGCCGGAACCTCAAGCGGGAGGTGCGGCATGGAAGCCAAGATCGACTATCAGGCCAGCTGCCATTGCGGCCGGGTCCGCTTCTCGTTCAGGAGTCCGGCGATCACCACCGCCGCGCGCTGCGACTGCTCGCTCTGCATCCGCCGCGCCGCCTGGCTCAGCCCGCGCTACATCCCGGCCGCGGATTTCACGCCGCACGGCAACCCTTCGGACCTCGGCTGCTATCTCTGGAACGAGCAGGTCCTCGGCAATTACTTCTGCAGGCATTGCGGAATCTTCGCCTACATCGCCGACGGCGAGAACGGGAAGGACGGCTATCGCGTCAATCTGGGCTGCGTCGAGGGGCTGGACACGCTGGCGCTGGCGGTGAAGATCATCGACGGGCGATCGCTGCCGGTCGCGGGTCACTGAGGGACGGCATGAGCCGCAGAACGCGCGGGCTGTTCTGGAGATCCACGCAGTTCCTGAACGACCGGTTCTTCTGAACCCGCCACAAAAAGAAAAGACCGCGTGCGGCGGTCTTTCCCCTGAGAGCGAAGTCTGAACCGTCAGGCGGCCGGTTGTCGCCGGCGGCGCGCGAACCAGCCGAGACCGGCCAGCGCGCTGACGAACAGCGGCAGCGTCGCCGGGATCGGGGTCACCGCGCTGGCGGTGAAATCGAACGACAGGTTGAGCCCGGTCAACGATCCGAAAGTCTGGCCGGCGGTCTTGGCGAAGGTCAGGGTCAGCAGGTCGCCGGCATTGACCGCGACCGGGCCGCCGGTGATCCCGCCGGCGCCCGGGCGGTTGGAGTTCAGCACCGTCGAGGTCACCCAGCTGAAGGCGCTGGCCCCCAGGTTGAAATCCACGTCGTTCGAGCGCGGGACGCTGGAATGCGCGTACCAGACATCGAAGACCAGGTTGTCGATGATGCCCGCTGACGGCGCGGTCCAGGCAATCTTAAGGTCGCTGCCGTCGTTGGGCGTGTGGATGACGACGTCGCCGGTCAGGAAGTCCCCATCGGTGAGACCGGCTTGCGAACCGTCCCTGCCCGCCAGGAAGGCGAACGGGTTGTCGGCGTTGAGGTTGGTGCCGGTGCCGAAGTAGGGCCCGGTAAAGGCCGGCTCCAGGTGGTTGCCGTTGCTGCCCACGGCGGCCTGGCTCGGCAGGGTGCCGCCGGAATAGGTGATCGACCAGGGGCTCCCGGGGCCGTTGGCGCCGTTGAAATCCGCCGCCAGGTCATAGGTCGCCGCCTGCGCGACCGCGGACCCGAGAAGAGCGCCGAAGGCCAGGCCGGCCACGGCAAAAGCCAAACGCATTTTCATCATCCGCCCCTGAAAACGAATTCACCACGCGTCGACAAAAGCCTATCCAGGTATGCAGGGGCTGGGCAGGGAAAATATAGTTAAAATTCTTCCAGAAGGCGGTCTGAAGCTGAATGTCCTGAAATGCCCTTCCGCCCGGGCCTTGCCGCAACCGGCCGGTAACAGTTCAGGCGTCGAAATCCACGTCCGCGGTCTTGGCCGTCCCGGCCTTCCGCCCCGGCGCCGTGTGGTGGGCCCAATAGAGATTGGTATGGGCGATCACCTGTTCGGGCGGCGGCGCGCCCCAAGCCGCCTGGTCCTCGGTGGTATGAGCGTCGCTCACCAGGATGACGTCATAGCCCCGGGCGCAGGCGCCGTGGATGGTGCAGCGGATGCACTGATCGGTCTGCGCCCCGGCCACCACCAGCCGCCCGACCCCGAGCCCCGCGAGCACGGTCGCGAGTCGGGTGTCCTCGAACGAGTCGCCGTAGGCCTTCTCGACCAGCGGCTCGCCGTCGCGCGGCTTGAGCTCCGGCACCAGCGGCCAGCCGGCACTGCCTTTGCCGCCGTCGACTTCCATGTCCTGCACCCACACGACCGGCACGCGCTCAGCCCGCGCCCGCTCGACCAGCGCGGCGATATTCGCGACCACGGCGTCGCGCGCATGCGCCTTGGCCACGACCGCGATCTGCATGTCGATGACCAGCAGCGCCGCGTTCGGGCGATTGGGAAGCGTGGTCATGGCGCCATCTTCCCTCCAATCCAGACCTGGGGAAAGCCCGGTTCAGGGCAGGATCTTAGCAGCGTCTTGACAACTGCGTCCCAGGTATCAAAATTTGATACTCAACCCCAGGAGTGGATCATGGCCGGTCGCAACTTCAGCCTCACCCCGCGTCTCAGCGACTTCATCGACGATCAGGTCGCCGAAGGTCGGCATCAGAATGCGAGCGAGGTGGTGCGTGAAGCGCTGCGGCGCTATGAAGAGGATCTTCTCATCCAGCGCGCCAACATCGCCGTCATCGAGAAGGTGGCGGCGCGGGGTTCGGCGGCCATCGCGCGCGGCGACTTCGCCCATGTCCGAGGGCCGGAGGAAGCGGGGAAACTGATGCAGCGGTTCAATGCCCGCGCTGCCGAGCGCGCCGCGGAGCGCGGTCGCGCCCCGAAAGCCAAGCGTGGGTGAATTCAGACTCTCGGGCTCGGCCGCCGCGGAGCTCGACGAAATTTTGGACTGGAGCGAGAGCAATTTCGGCTCTCAGGCGCGGGAGCGCTACAACGCGCTCCTGTTCGAAGCCATGCAGAATGTTGCCGATGCGCCGGATCAGCCGACCGTCCGTTGGCATCGCACGCGAGGTATCGAGATCGGCGTTTATCACGTCGAGCATAGTCGCAACCGCGTGCCGGCGGAGTTCGGCCGAGTGGCGGAACCGCGGCATTATATGCTGTTCCGCATCGGCGCCGATAACGTGGTGGATATCCTCGGCTTCGTACACGACAGCATGTTGCTGGACCGCGTCGTCCGGAACCTGCCCCACGACAGACTTGGGTGACTCCAAGCGTTCACTAAAACACACACCCCCCGGATCGGCCCGGGAGCCCGATGCTCGAATACTACCGCGGAAACACCAGGCGGGCCGCTTGCGGGGTCACGGTCGCCACGGCCGGGGTATGGCCGATGAAGTCGCCGTCGCATTGAATCTCCGCGCCGTCCGGCTGCAGGATCTCGACCCGCGTCGCGGTGAGGATGCGATAGCCGGGCGCCTTGGGCAGGAAGCCGAGCATCAGCGCCAAGCCGTAGACGGCGACGAAGAAGCGGCTGCCATGCCCGAACAGGCAGACCTGCAGGTCGGCGCTCTCCAGCCGCGCCGCCGGGGCGCAGACGAACTTGCCGCCATAGTAATGGGCGTTGGCGATCACCACGGAAGCCGCCTCGCAGGGAACGCCGTCGACCCGCAACTGGAAGCGCGGGAAGTTGCCGCGGATCATCTGCTGCAGGCTGGCGAGCACATAGGCGCCCTTGCCGATCGCGCGCTTCAGCCGGGACGACACCGTCGCCACCACTTGCGCATCGAAACCGACTCCGGCCATCAGCAGGAACTTGTGGCCGTTGATGTCGCCCAGGCTGACCCGGCGCGGCTCGCCATGGACGATGGTCCGCGCGATCTCGCCGGCGTTGAGGCCGAGGCCGATTTCGGCGGCGAGTACATTGGCCGTCCCGCGCGGAACGATCGCGACCGGCGGCGACTGGGGGTTCAAGCCGTTGAACACCTCGTTGATCGTGCCGTCGCCGCCGGAGACGACAATTCTGTCATACTCGGATGCCGAGACCTGCGCGGCCAGTTCCCGCGCATGGCCGCGATGCGTTGTGTGCTGCACGACGAACCGGCAGCCCATCTCCTCCAGCTGCGCCAGCACCTTGCGCAGCCTGCCGCCGCGGCGACCGGAGATCGGGTTGTGGATGACGAAAGCCCGGCAGGTCCCCGCCTCAAAGGCAGGGGACGCGCTCGGCGATCGTTCAAGCTGCTGCATGGTCGAATTGATGGTCGAGTTCCTTCGGGTTGCGCAAAGAAACAATCTTGGCGCAAAGGGCTATGGGCGTCACGCCGGAAATCAGCCCACCGAACTGCTCTTGAAGGGCGCCGCTGCCCCAGAAACACATCGGGCCCCCGGATTGCTCCGGGAGCCCGATGCTGGGGCCTTCGACTAAGGACTTAGGGGTCTTAGCTGCAGCCGCTCGTGGAACCGCAGGTGTTGCACTTCATGCAGGTGCCGTTGCGCACCAGGGTGAAGTTGCCGCATTCGCCGCAGGAGTCGCCCTCGTAGCCCTTGACCCGGGCTTCGCGGATCTTCGCCATGCGGTCATCGACCGCCTTGGCCACGGTCTGGCCGATGATGGCGCTCTCCGCTGAGGTGATCGAGGCTTCGACCGCGATCGCGACGCCGGCCGAGGCCGGGGCGCCGTTCCGCTCCATCACCACCGCTTCGTGGTGCTCGTGATGCTCCTGGGCGAGCGCCGTGTTGCCGACGTTCTTGAACAGCACCAGGTTCGAGCGGACATAGCCGGTCGAGGCGATCTTCTTCACCACTTCCAGGCCGCGATCGGCCTTCACCGCCTCGCGGGCGGCGGTCTCGCGCTCGCCCGAGCCCATGGCGTCGAAGTCGAGATCGTCCGGCTTCACATGGGCGAGGTCGTTGCGGCCGAGATAGGAGACCGCAAGCTCCCGGAAGATGTAGTCCAGGATCGAGGTCGCCATCTTGATCACGTCGTTGCCCTCGACGATGCCGTTCGGCTCGAAGCGGGTGAAGGTGAAGGCCTCGACATACTCCTCGAGCGGCACGCCGTATTGCAGGCCGATCGAGATCGCGATCGCGAAGTTGTTCATCAGCGAGCGGAAGGCGGCGCCTTCCTTGTGCATGTCGATGAAGATCTCGCCCAGCTTGCCGTTCTCGTATTCGCCGGTGCGGATATAGACCTTATGGCCGCCGACGATCGCCTTCTGGGTATAGCCCTTGCGGCGCTCGGGGAGACGCTCGCGATCCTTCTCCACGACCTTCTCGATGACGCGCTCGATCACCCGCTCGACGATCCGCTCGGCGACCATGGGCGCGCGGGCGGCGGGATTGGCTTCGATCACATCCTCGACCGCGTCCTCGTCGCCCAGCACCGAGGAGGCGAGGGGCTGCGAGAGCTTCGAGCCGTCGCGATAGAGCGCGTTGGCCTTCACGCCAAGCCGCCAGGACAGCATATAGGCGTCCTTGCAGGCCTCGACGCTCGAGCGGTTCGGCATGTTGATGGTCTTGGAGATGGCGCCGGAGATGAAGCTCTGCGCCGCCGCCATGATGCGGATATGGCTCTCCACCGAGAGGTAGCGCTTGCCGATCTTGCCGCAGGGATTGGCGCAGTCGAACACCGGCAGGTGCTCGTCCTTCAGGAACGGGGCACCTTCGAGGGTCATCGCGCCGCAGGCAAAGGTGTTGGCGGCTTCGTAATCGGCCTTGCTGAAGCCGAGCACGCTCAGCATGTCGAAGGTCGGCTCGTTGAGCTCGGCCTCGGTGAAGCCCAGCGCGTCGCGGCAGAAGCCTTCGCCGAGCGTGTATTTGTTGAAGATGAAGCGGATGTCGAAAGCGGTGGCGACGGCCTTCTCGACCGCGTCGAGGGCGACGTCGGTGAAGCCCTTGGCCTTCAGGGTCTGGTGGTTGATGCCGGGCGCGCCGCGGAGCGTGGCGTGGCCGACCACGTAGCGCACCATCTCCTCGATCTCGCCGGCCGCGTAGCCCAGCGTCTTCAGCGCATCGGGAACGGTGCGGTTGATGATCTTGAAATAGCCGCCGCCGGCGAGCTTCTTGTACTTCACCAGCGCGAAGTCGGGCTCGATGCCGGTGGTGTCGCAATCCATGACCAGGCCGATCGTGCCGGTCGGCGCGATCACGGTCGCCTGCGCATTGCGATAGCCGTGGGCTTCACCCAGCTCCAGGGCGCGATCCCAGGCGCGCTTCGAGGCTTCGATCAGGCGTTGGTCGGGGCAGTTCGCGGCGTCGAGCGGCACCGGCAGGACCGAGAGGCCTTCGTAGCCTGCGGTCTCGCCGTAAGCGGCGCGGCGGTGGTTGCGGATGACGCGCAGCATATACGCGCTGTTCTGCTTGTAGCTCGGGAAGGCGCCGAGCTCGCCCGCCATCTCCGCCGAGGTCGCGTAGGAGACGCCGGTCATGATCGCGGTGAGCGCCGCGGTCAGCGCGCGGCCCTGGTCGCTGTCATAGCCGATGCCCATCTCCATCAGCAGGCCGCCGATGTTCGCGTAGCCGAGGCCCAGCGTCCGGAATTCATAGGAGAGCTGCGCGATTTCCTTGGACGGGAACTGCGCCATCAAGACCGAGATCTCGAGGACGACGGTCCAGAGCCGGGTGGCATGCTCATAGGCCGCGATGTCGAACCCCGCCTCATCCTTGAACGTCATCAGGTTCATGGAGGCCAGGTTGCAGGCCGTGTCGTCCAGGAACATGTATTCCGAGCACGGATTGCTGGCGTTGATGCGGCCGGATTCCGGGCAGGTGTGCCATTCGTTGATCGTGGTGTCGAACTGGACTCCCGGATCCGCGGAGGCCCAGGCGGCGAAGCCGATCTTCTCCCAGAGGTCGCGGGCCTTCAGCGTCTTGTGGACCTTGCCGTCGGTGCGGCGGATCAGGTTCCAGTCGCCGTCATTGACGACCGCTTGCACGAAGTCGTTGGAGACGCGGACCGAGTTGTTGGAATTCTGGCCGGAGACGGTGAGATAGGCCTCGCTGTCCCAGTCGGTGTCATAGGTCTTGAACTCGATCTGGCGATAGCCCTGCTCGGCGAAATGGATGACGCGCTGGATGTAGTTCTCCGAGACGGTGGCCTTGCGCGCTTCGCGGATCGCGGCTTTGAGCGCCGGATTCTGCTTCGGATCGAAGCGGCCTTCGCCTTCGCCGGCATGGGCAGCCTGCATCACGCGGTTGAGATGCAGGTTGCAGAGCGCGGAGCCGGAGACCATGGCGGCCACCTTCTGCTCCTCGGTGACCTTCCAGTTGATGTAGGTCTCGATATCCGGATGGTCGAGATCGACCGTCACCATCTTCGCGGCGCGGCGGGTGGTGCCGCCCGACTTGATCGCACCCGCAGCACGGTCGCCGATCTTCAGGAACGACATCAGGCCCGAGGAACGGCCGCCGCCGGAGAGACGCTCGCCGTCGCCGCGCAGCTTGGAGAAATTGGAGCCGGTGCCGGAGCCGTATTTGAAGAGCCGCGCCTCGCGGACCCAGAGGTCCATGATGCCGCCTTCGTTGACCAGATCGTCGGAGACCGACTGGATGAAGCAGGCATGCGGCTGCGGATGCTCATAAGCCGAAGCCGAGGCGGTGAGCTGCGCGGTCTTGAAGTCGACGTAGTAGTGGCCCTGGCTCGGACCGTCGATGCCGTAGGCCCAGTGCAGGCCGGTGTTAAACCACTGCGGCGAATTCGGCGCGGCCATCTGCTTAGCCAGCATGTAGCGCATCTCGTCGAAGAAGGCTTTCGCGTCGGCCTCGGAATCGAAATAGCCGCCCTTCCAGCCCCAATAGGTCCAGGTGCCGGCCAGGCGATCGAACACTTCCTCGGCGCTCTTCTCGCCGGTGGTGCGCTCGTTCGCCGGCAGCTTGATCAGCGCCTCGCGATCGGCCTCCTTGCGCCACAGCCATTCCGGCACGTCGGCTTCAACGACCGGACGCAGACACGTCGGGACTCCGGCCTTGCGGAAATACTTCTGTGCGAGAACGTCGCTCGCCACCTGCGACCAGTCGGCAGGCACCCGGATTCCGTCCAGCTTGAACACCACCGAGCCATCCGGATTCCGGATCTCGCTGGTCAATTCCTGGAACTTGATCTCCGCGTAAGGCGACTGATCGGCTTTGGTGAAACGGCGTTCAATGCGCATGTTCAGACCCCTGCTGCACTCGTGGTCACGTGTTCGAAACGGTGGTTAACCGCTAGCCCCGAAGAGAATCCCCCTCCCTCTGCAGAAATCGCTTCAGCAAAGTGATCGAAGGGGTTGATGCGGCGCGCTATTACTGGTGACCCAGCCGGCGCCCACCGCCAGATATTGCGTCCGGGTTACGCCGGGGTGCAACGGAGAAATTTCTAGATTTGGCGATCTTTGATGTTGACGCCCCTAGATATTGTGCTCCCCCGCGTAAACAGCCGCGTCGCTGAATCTGCTGTCAGGAAAAGCCGCGAAAAAGGCCGATTAGCTTTCCGATTTCGCACCGCGAAGAGCGGAAAAGCACAGCGCGCCCAACATGATAGCGACGCCCAACCATTGCAGCGGCTGCGTCACCTCGCCGAGCAGCAAGCTGGCGACGATGATCGAGACCACGGGTTCCAGGTTGAACATGACCGCGGTCTGGCTCGGCGGCAGGTATTTCAAGGCGCCAAACATGAGCGGCAGCCCCAAAACGTAGCAGGTGGCGACCCCGCCGAGGGCCGCCCAGCCGGTGCCCGTGCTGGGCCAGGCGAGGCTGTCGGAGAGCAGCAGATAGGCGCCGAGCGCCAGCGCCCCCCAGAAATTGTTCCAGACATTGACGGTCAGGCCGTCGACTCCCGCGAAATAGGGTCCGGTGAAGGTGAGATTGCAGGCAACCCCCAGGGCGCCCAGCATCACCAGGGCGACGCCACGCCAATCGACGCTCTCGCTTTCGAGCCCGATCGCCATCATCAAGCCGCCGAAGGCGATCAGCAGGGCCAAAGCCTTGGGCAAAGCGAAGCGTTCCCGGCCGCTGATCGTCGCCATCACGCCGACGATCAGCGGGAAGCTGTAGAACAGCACCACCGCGAGACTGACCTTGATGAAGAAGACCGAGGCGAGATAGCCGATCGACATCGCCATGATGCCGACGGACATCGGCAGGGTCGCGATCCAGTTGCGCTGCGGCAGCCCGAGGCCGCGGCCGGTGATGAGTTGGAAAGCGCCGAACACCAGGACGAAGGCCGCGGTCCGGGTCTCGACCACGGTCAACGGGTTAGCGCCCGCGTCATAGGCGAGTCTCGAGAAGGTGGTGATCAGCCCGAAGAATGCGGCGCTGCACAGGACCATGGCGAGGCCGATCGCATAGCGCCGCCTCGGGTCGCTGGGATGTTCGGTGCTCAGGATTCCCTCCGGAAAGGCGGCTGACTATCGCAAGCCGGTTCCGCTACTGTCCAGCGATGCCGGAAACGATCGTCATCCGCCCCGCCGCGCCCGGCGAAGCGGCCGTGCTGCTCGACGTCATGCGCCGGGCCTTCGCTGAATATCGCGGCGTGCTCCAGCCGGAATCGAGTGTCTTCGTGGAAACGCCGGAGTTGATCGCGCAGAAGCTGGCCGGCGGCGGCGGCTTCCTGGCGCTACAAGACGGCCGGCCGGTCGGCTGCATCATCGCCGAGGAGAAAGACGGGCACGGCTATCCCATGGGTTATCTGGGCCGCCTCGCGGTCGATCCGAGCCTCCGGCGCCAGGGCTTGGCGCGGCGGCTGATGCAGGCGGGGGAGGGCTTCGTCCGCGCCCGCGGTCACCGGATCTGCGCGGTCCAGGTGCGGATCGCGCTCGGCGGGAACATCGCCCTGTTCCAGTCCCTGGGCTACCGCGAAACCGACCGCCGGGCCCATCCGGGATTCGCCGCTCCGACCTATCTGGTGATGGAAAAATCCCTGGAATGACGGGCAGTTGGGCCGGTTCGGCCGGGTTCCGGCTGCCTTGCTTCAGAGGGTGCCGCTGGCTATAGTGCGGCCGATTTCAGGCCGGTTCTCAACCTTTCGGAGTCCCATGTCGTTCGGCACTTGGCTTTTCACCCGTCTGCACGGCGCACTGGTCGGGACGGATGCCTTCGGCAACCGCTACTACATCGACCGCCGCACCAAGGGCGAGAAGCGGGAGCGCCGCTGGGTCATGTACAAGGGCGCCCCCGAGGCGAGCAAGGTTCCGCCGGAGTGGCATGCCTGGCTGCATTCGAACCTGGCCGAGCCGCCGGTGCAGGGCACCGCGCCGAAGGCCTGGCAGAAGCCGCATATTCCGAACCTGACCGGCACCGGCCAGGCCTATCTGCCGCCGGGCCATACCTTGATGGGCGGGCACCGCGCCAAGGCGACCGGCGATTATGAGCCCTGGACGCCGGCTTGAGTCCAAGGGGCCTGATTTAGACCAGATGAGACGAGCAGCGCCGATCCGGGGTGAGGCGGCGCGCTCTTGATGGGGAGAGCGATCGAGATGCAGCGCAATGTGCTGGAAACCGTGATGGGCGCCGTGGTGCTGCTGGCCGCGGCGGCCTTCCTATTCATCGTCTACAACGCTTCGGGCGTGAAGCAGGCGAGCAACGGCTATCACCTGATCATGCGCCTCGACCAGGGCGGCTCGATCACCCCGGGCACCGACGTGCGCGCCGCCGGCGTCAAGGTAGGCACCGTGGTGAAGCAGGAATTCGATGCCAAGAACTTCCAGGCGGTGATCACCCTCGACATCGCCGGCGACGTCCAGCTCGACACCGAGACCGCCGCCAATGTCGATCAGGACGGCCTGCTCGGGAATCCTTACGTCAACCTGCAGCTCGGCGGCGGCTCCGATTTCCTGAAGGACGGCGATACCTTCCGCTATGCCACCGGCGCGCTCAGCCTCAACAAGCTGATCGGCATGGCGCTGTCCGGCGGCGACAAGAAGAGCGAAGACCAGGTCCAATAGGGGATTTCCCGGGCTCTTGTCGGAGCCCCGACGGCTGCTAACATAAGAGCCATGGCGACCAGCGACACCGACGGCAAAGAGTTTTCCCCCCCGACCTGGAAGCAGCCGGACGGCAAGCCGGTCTCCTGCCTTGAAAAGATCAAAGTCCTCAATCAGAACATCGAGGAGATTCGCGGTCTCGCCCAGGACGCCCTGGAAGACGCGGTCTTGATGGGTTGCGACGAGGCGCAGATCCGCGCCGTGTTCAACGACATGCTCGAAGGCCTGAAGAACCCCTACCGAAAGCCGAAATGAGTCTGACCCGGATCTCTCTCGCGGCGGCGACGCTGGCGCTGCTGTCCTCTCCGGCTGCCGCGATTCCCATGGACACCGTCCTGCTGCAGGGCCTGGACAAGATCACCGCCCGCGTCTCCGAGATCAAGGTCCCGGTCGGCGGCACCGTCACCTTCGGCGCGCTGCAAATCACCGCGCGGGCCTGCGACAAGCACCCGCCGGAGGAAGCGCCGGAAGCCTCCGCCTTCCTCGAAGTGGTCGAGGTGAAGCCGGACGAGAAGCCGGTCGAGCGCTTCAAGGGCTGGATGTTCGCCTCCAGCCCGGCGCTCTCGGCCCTGGAGCACCCGGTCTACGACCTGACCGTGCTCGACTGCGTGAACGCCGACGGCAGCACCGGCGAGCCCCCGGCCGCCAATCCCGACGCCGCGCCGGCCCAGCCCGCAGCGCCGGCGGAACCCGCGCCGCAGTAGCACTGCCGGATAGGTCTCACGCAGCTTCAAGGCCCTCACCCTGTCCCTCTCCCTACGGGAGAGGGAACGCTGTCGCAGCAGCCATTCTGATTGGGTGACTGCGGGCGCTCTGATGCGCCCCCTCGCCCGTAGGGAGAGGGTTGGGGTGAGGGGCTTGCCGCAGCTTGAGGCGGGACCAGCGAGAACGCGCTGCTACTTCTTCCCGATCAGCGCGTCGAGCGCTTCCGGATCCATGTCGATCGAGAAATGCGCCTGCCGCGCCAGGGCCGAGGTCAGGCGCTTGCGATAATCCTCGCGCGGGATCTCCAGCGCGCCGAAGCCGGAGAGATGCTTGGTGACGAACTGGGTGTCGAGCAGCCCGTAATTGCCCTGGCGCAGCCGGGCCACCAGATGCACCAAGGCGACCTTGCTGGCATCGGTCGCGGTCGAGAACATGCTTTCGCCGAAGAAGGCGCCGCCGAGCGAGATGCCGTAGAGCCCGCCGACCAGCTTGCCGTCGGCCCAGGTCTCGACGCTGTGGGCATGGCCCATGCGATAGAGCTGGCAGCAGAGATCGAAGATGGTCTGGTTGATCCAGGTCTGGCGCCGGCCGGGTGCCGGTGCCGCGCAGGCCTCGATCACTTCCTCGAAATGGGTGTCGCAGGTGACGGTGAAGGGACCGTTGCGGATGGTCTTTCTGAGGCTGTGCGAGACATGGAAGGAATCCAGCGGGATGATGCCGCGCGCCTCGGGATCGATCCAGTAGAGCTCGGGATCGTTGCGTGCCTCGGCCATCGGGAAGATCCCGATTGCGTAAGCGCGGAGCAGCATCTCCGCGGTGATCTTGGCCGGCTTTGCCCTGTTCGACATTGATTCCGGTCGGGGTCCACGCAATTCGGTTTCCGAAGGCTAGCACCGCCGCGCGCCCGCTGGCCACCCGGAATGAGTCGATTTCCTTCCCGAATCACACAGGATTGACAGCGGGATGTGACGAGTCGCTAGCATGGCGGGCGGTCGCTAAAATTCGATCCAAAAGCCGCAGCGCAGCTTTCATCCGGGAGAACCCAGCTGACTGACCAGCAAGCCGCCGCGCCGGAGGATACCGCCGTGCGGGTAGCACTCTGGCGTGCCCTGCATCTCGAAGTCGACGCGGCCCCGCCGGTGCTCGAGGACCTGGTCGGGCTGGAGCTGGTGGCGCCGCCGGAAGGCTGGCGCAATCGGCCGGACATGCACCCGCAATTCATCGCCCCGTTCCGCGCCGCGATCGTCGGCCGGGCCCGCTTCATCGAGGACCTGGTCGCCGAACGCGCCGCGGCCGGCGTCGCGCAATATGTGATCCTCGGCGCCGGCCTCGACAGCTTCGCGCAACGCCGGCCGCAGCTCGCATCGCGCCTCACCATATTCGAGGTCGACCAGGCCGGGCCGCAGGTCTGGAAGCGGCAGCGCCTGATCGAATGCGGCTACGGCGTGCGGGACGGGCTGCGCCTGGTGCCGGTCGATTTCGAGGCCGGGGAATCCTGGTGGGACGGCTTGCTGGCGGCCGGCTTCGACAGCGCCAAACCGGCTTTGGTCGCCTCGACCGGCGTCAGCATGTATCTCACGCATGCCGCGATCGCCGCCACCTTGCGCCAGGTCGCGGCGCTGGCGCCGGGCTCGACCTTCGCCATGTCCTTCCTGCTGCCGATCGAAATGTCGGAGCCGGCTCTCCGCCCCGCCATGGAACTCGCCGCGAAAGGCGCCGCGGCAAGGGGCACGCCCTTCATCAGCTTCTTCCGCCCGGCGGAGATGCTGGACCTCGCCCGCGCCTGCGGCTTCAGAGAAGTGCGGCATGTCTCGGCCGACGACATCACGGCGCGCTATTTTGCCGGACGCAGTGACGGTTTGCGCCCGCCGAGGAATGCCGAGGAGCTGCTGGTGGCCGAGACCTAGATCTCGCCGGCGACGAACTTTTCCAGCCAGCGGATGTCGTAGGCGCCGTTGATGAAATCGGGTGCGGCGATGATGCGGCTGTGCAGCGGCGTGTTGGTCTTGATGCCGCCGACGACCATCTCTTCCAGGGAGCGGCGCAGGCGCATCAGGCATTCGTTGCGGCTGCGGCCATGCACGACCAGCTTGGCGACCAGGCTGTCGTAGTTGGGCGGCACGCGGTAGCCGGAATAGAGCGCGGAATCGACCCGCACGCCGAGGCCCCCTGCCGGGTGATAGTCTGTGATGCGGCCGGGCGAGGGCAGGAAGGTCTCCGGATCCTCGGCGTTGATGCGGCACTCGATCGCATGGCCGTTGATCACCACGTCCTCTTGCGTGAAGGACAGGGGCGCGCCGGCGGCGACGCGGATCTGCTCGCGGACGAGATCGATGCCGGTGATCATCTCGGTCACCGGATGCTCGATCTGCAGCCGGGTGTTCATCTCGATGAAGTAGAACTCGCCGTCCTGGAACAGGAACTCGATGGTGCCGGCGGATTTGTAGCCCATCGACTTCATCGCATCGGCCGCAATCTTGCCGATCTTGGCGCGCTGCGCGGCGTTCAAGGCCGGCGACGGCGCTTCTTCCAGGACTTTCTGGTGGCGGCGCTGCAAGGAGCAATCGCGCTCGCCCAGATGCACCACGTTGCCGTGGCTGTCGCCGATGATCTGGATCTCGATATGCCGCGGATGGGAGAGATACTTCTCCATGTAAACGGCGTCGTTGCCGAACGAGGCCTTGGCTTCGGTGCGCGCCATCGAATAGGCGGCCATCAGGTCGGCTTCGGAGGTCGCGACCCGCATGCCCTTGCCGCCGCCGCCGGCCGCGGCCTTGATCAGCACCGGATAGCCGGTCTCCTCGGCGATGCGCCTGGCTTCCGCCTCGCCGCTGATCTCGCCGTCGGAGCCCGGGACCACCGGGATGCCGAAACGCTTGGCCGCGTCCTTGGCCTGCACCTTGTCGCCCATGATGACCAGATGCTCCGGCGAGGGGCCGATGAAGGTGATGCCGTGCTCCTCGACCATCTGCGCGAAGGCGGCGTTCTCGGAAAGAAAGCCGATGCCGGGATGGATCGCGTCGGCGCCGGTGATGGTGGCGGCGGAGATGATCGCCGCCATGTTGAGATAGGAATCGCGCGAGGCCGGCGGCCCGATGCAGACACTCTCGTCGGCCAGGCGCACGTTCATCGCCTCGGCATCGGCGGTGGAATGCACGGCGACGGTGCGGATGCCCATCTCGCGGCAGGCGCGATGGATGCGAAGCGCGATCTCGCCGCGATTGGCGATCAGGACCTTTTCGAACATTCGGCTACTGGATGATCATCATGGCTTCGCCGAACTCGACCGGCTGGCCGTCGGCGATCAGGATATCCTTCACGGTGCCGGAGACCGGCGCCTGGATCGGGTTCATCACCTTCATCGCCTCGATGATGAGCACGGTCTGGCCCTTGTTGACGCGGTCGCCCGCCTTGACGAAGGGCGCCGCACCCGGCTCGGGTGCGAGATATGCGGTGCCGACCATCGGCGAGGTCAAGGCGCCCGCCGGCACGCCGCCGCCGGAGGCCGGCGCTGCCGCCAGTGCGGCGGGCGCGGCTGCGGCCGGTGCGGCCGCCGCGACCGGAACATGCACGGCGCCGACGGCGCCGGTGTTGACGCGGATGCGCTTGCCCTCGCTCTCGAACTCGATCTCGGCGAGGCCGGTATCCTTCAAGAGCCCGGCCAGTTTCCGGACCAGCGCTTCATCGACGTCGAACTTGCTCATGCACGCCTCTTCTTGGACTTGGGGCCGGCCGCCTTCAGGATGCTCGCGGCCGCTTCGACCGCCAGCACATAGCCCTGGGGACCGAGCCCGACGATGACGCCGGCCGCGATGGCGCTGACGAAGGAATGATGCCGGAAGCTTTCGCGGCGGTGGATGTTGGAGAGATGCACCTCGATGACCGGCAGCTCGGTGAAGGTGAGCGCATCGAGCAGCGCCACCGAAGTGTGGCTCAAGCCCCCCGGGTTGATGATGATGGCGCGGGCGCTGCCACGCGCCTCCTGGGCCCAGGTCACCAGATGGCCTTCGTGGTTGGACTGGCGGAAGTCAACGCTCAAGCCGAATTCCGCGGCGCGCGCGACCACCGCGGCCGCGATGTCACCGAGCGTGGCGCGGCCATAGATCTCCGGCTGCCGTTGCCCCAGCAGATTGAGGTTCGGCCCGTTCAGCACCAAGAGATCGGTGGATTCGCGTTTTGCGGATTTCGCCAAGGATCGCTCGCCAAGAATCAAGGAACGCCCCGCCGGGGGGCTTGTCGTCCGGCCCTTATAGCCAGCGCCCCGAGGGATCGCAACCAAACCGGCCCTTGGCCCGGGCAGAGGCCGTGCCGCCGCCTGGCAAAAGCCGGAAATCGTTGGAAAATCAGCTGCCGCGGGCCTTCTTGATCAGCTCTTTCAGCTGCTCCAGCGGCACCGCGCCTTCGACCACCTGGTCGCCGATGATGAAGGTCGGCGTCGCGCCGATGTCGAGGGTCTTGGCCAGGGCATGGTTGGCCGAGATCGCCGGCTTGATCTTGTCGCCCTGCATGTCGGCTTCGAGCTTGGCGGGGTCGAGCCCGACCTTGGCGGCGATGCCCTTGATCACCTCCATGTCGAACTGGCCCTTGTGCTCCATCAGCGCCTGATGGAATTCCCAATACTTGCCCTGACCGACCGAAGCCAGCGCCGCCTGCGAGGCGAGGATCGAATCCTGGCCGAGGATGGGGAACTCCTTCATCACCAGCCGCACACCCTTGTCCTCCTCGATCAGCTTCTGCAGCGGCGCGGCGACCGCCTTGCAATAGGGGCAGCGGTAGTCGAAGAACTCGACCACGGTCACGTCGCCCATCGGGTTGCCGTCGACCGGCGAGGCCGGGTCGTTGAACAGGGCGTCCTTGTTCCGCGCCACCAGCTCGGTCTGGGCGTCAGCCTTGCTCTGCTCTTCCTTGGCCTGCAGCGCCTGGATCGCCTCGCGGATCACCTCGGGATTCTTCAGCAGGTAATCGTGGACGATCTTCTCGATCTCGGTCTTCTGCGCCCCGGTCATGCCATCGGGGGTCATGCCCGCTTCCTGGGCGGAAGCGAGCGGGGCCATGAGCAGGAGCGCCAGCAGGGCGCTGAACAAGGTTTTCATCTTCGGTCCTTCATTGGAGAATTCTCATTCATCGTCGTCCTCGCCGTCCGGTCCACCGGTGGCGGAGATGATGTCGTTGGCCTGGATCCAGCCGGGCGAGCCGGTCGGTAGGCTTTTGAGCGCGCGCTTCGCCTGCATGCGCGCTTCCTTCCGGTTGTTGGCCGCCATGAACTGCTTGGCCTGGGAGAGCTGCGACATAGGGATCTGCCCGTCGCGGCCATAGGCGATCGCCAGCAACCGCCAGACGTCGGGATCGTTGCTCTGCATCCCGGCGGCAAATTCCAGGTTCGCGATCGCGAGCTTCACATAGCGCGGGTCCTCGGTCTCGAGCTCGACCTGGCCCAGCTCCTGGCGCAGCAGCGCCTCGCCGGGCCTGAGCTCGACCGCGCGGTGCAGCAGCGGCAGCGCCTCGCGCAGGTTCCCGCTCTGGAACAGGAACCAGCCTTTCTGCTCGATGAAGAACGGATCCTCCGGCGATTCCTGGATCAGGCTGTCCAGCAGCGTCATCGAATCCTTCACCCGGCTGACGCGGAAGAAGGCGATCGAGCGCGCGTAGCGCGCCGGCTGCGAGGTGTCGGTCTTCGGATAGGCCAGCATCACCTGGTCGAGCGGCCAGAGATAACCTTTCAGCTTGGCCAGCATGCGCTGGTGCAGCTCGACCAGCGCCGGCGGGTCCTTGACGTCGGAATAGGGCGAATGATCGACATGCTGCTGCACTGAATCGATACGGTCGCGGGTCAGCGGGTGGGTCTGCAGGTAAGGATCCTGGCTGCTGGTGTTCAGCAGGATCTGGCTGTCGAGCTTCTGGAAGAATTCCAGCATGCCGCGCGCCGACTGATGCGTCTTGTCGAGGAAGCTCATGCCGGCCTGGTCGGCCGAGGATTCCTGGGTCCGGCTGTATTTCAGGATGTTTCGCAGCGCCATCTGCTGGCCCAGCATCGCCGTGCCGGCGCCGACGCCGGCATTGCCGGTCGCGACCCCCGCCGCGATGCCGGCGAGCATCGCCACGATATTCTCGATCATGGCGTTGTGCAGCTCGTCCTGGATCCGCACCAGGTGGCCGCCGCTGATGTGCCCGGTCTCGTGCGCGATCACGCCGATCACCTGGTTCGGCGTGTCGGCGCGGATCAGCAGGCCGGTGTTGATGTACATGTTCATGCCCGGCGTCACGAAGGCGTTGATCTGGTTGCTGTTGACCAGATGCACCTTGATCGCCGCGGCATCGAGGCCGGCGACCTTGAACACCGGCTCGGCATAGGCGCGGATCGTCGCCTCGATCTCGGCGTCGCGGATCAGCGGCGCACCGCCCTGGGCCGCGGCCGGCAGCGACGCGGCCAGCAGGGCGACCGCCGCCAGGGCCAGACTGCCAATACGCAGACAACCGGCGCGGACAAGCAGTCGGTTGATCAAATCCTGGGTCCTTCTCTATGCTCGCCCCGGCTCGGGCGGGCACCTTGAAGAACGGTGCCGGCGCGGGCGGGTTGCAGCCGCGGGCCCCTAGCAAGTTGGAGCGACGCCGAGCCGCTGAACCGCGGGTGCAATGTCGATCCCTTTGGAGAGCAGAACATGCCTAGCGCCTATCATACTTTACCGGTGCGATCCAGGGTCGCCCCCGCTGGGCAGAACGGGTCAAAAAGCCGCGACGCGCGGCGGAAAATCGGACATTTCGGCGGCTTGCTGCGGGCCCACACCCGCGCCAAGGCGATGCTGCTCGGCGCGGCCATGCTGCCGGCGCTGGCGGCCTGCGGCTCTGGGCCGACCGCCCGGGTCACCACCAATTCCAACGACCGGCTGCAATCCACCCGCGCGGCCGGCAACCCGGAGAATGTCGGCCCGTTCGGCGGCGGCAGCTGGTGGGATTCCGACATGCGCGGCGGCGCGGTGGTGGATGAGCCGCGCGCCGCGCTGGTCGCCCGCGACGTGCTGGCGCTCGGCGGCAACGCCGCCGATGCGGCGGTCGCGGCCTATTTCACCTTGGCGGTGACTTTGCCCTCCGCGGCCGGGCTCGGCGGCGGCGGCGTCTGCCTGGTGCACGACGCCGAGAAGGAGACCACCGAGGTCTTCGACTTCCTGCCGCGGGCGGCGAAAGGCGGGCTGGTCGCGGTGCCGGGCAACGTGCGCGGCATGGCGGCGGTCAACGCGCGCTATGGCCGGCTGCCCTGGGCGCAGCTGGTGAACCCCGGCGCCAACCTCGCCGGCACCGGCACGGCGATCAGCCGCGCGCTCGCCAACGAGCTGCAAGCGGCCGGATCACGTCTTGGTGAGGATCCGCAGATGGCGGCGATCTTCACCAAGGACGGCCAGCCGCGCGGCGAGACCGACAACCTGCGTCAGACCGATCTCGGCGCCGCGCTGGAGCGGATCCGGATCGGCGGCGTCAACGAGTTCTACAGCGGCCCGCTCGGCCGCAACCTGGCCGATGCCGCGCAGTCGATCGGCGCGCCCCTGACCATCGAGGACCTGCGTGCCTCGAAGACCGTCGTTTATCCGCCGGCCTCGATCGAGGTCGGCAGCCAGGAGCTGTTCTTCCCGGCGCCGCCTTCTTCCGGCGGTACGCTCGCCGCGCAGATGATCGTGGCGCTCGACGACATCGACGCCGACAATCCCGCCGAGGTCGCGAAGGCGGTCAACGGCCTGATCGCCGATCGCCAGGGCTGGATGAAGCCCGGCGGCGATGCGACCAAGGCGGTGGGCGATGTCACGACCGCCGACCATGTCGGCGCCGCGCTCAACGCCCGGCTCGACGCACCGGGTGCGGCGATGCAGGAGAACCCCTCCGCGACCGGCATCGTCACCATGGATTCCGACGGCCAGGGCGTCGCCTGCGAGTTCACCATGAACGCGCCCTTCGGCTCGGCGCGGATCGCGCCCGGCACCGGCATCATCCTGGCGCCGGCGCCGAACGACAAGGGCGCGGGCTTCAGCGCTCTGGGCCCGATCATGCAGGCCAGCAATTCCAGCGGCCGGCTCTACTTCCTGGCGGCGGGCGGCGGCGGCGTGCCGGCGGACATCGCCAAGGCGCTGCTGTTCCACTCGGTCACCAGCCAGGACGAGGGGATCGAGAAGGCGATGGCGGACGGCCGCCTGTTCGCCGACGGCGCCGGCACGGTCTATCTGGAGGGTGCCCTCGCCGGCGCACAAGCTGCGGTCAGCGGCGCCGGCTTCAAGGTCGAGCATGCCGACAAGCTCGCCCGGGTGAACGCGATCTGGTGCCCGAAGAGCACGCCGTCCTCGCCCGACACCTGCCAGCTTAAGAACGACTTCCGCGGCAGCGGCCTCACCACCATCGTGAACAATCAATGAGTCTCTTGCCGTGAATCAGCCGGCGCCGAAGATCTCCAAGCGCTCGGCGATCGATCCCTTCATCGTCATGGATGTGATGCGCGCGGCCGGCGACTATGCGCGCCGCGCCGCCGCGGAGAACCTGCCCGAAGTGGTGCATCTCGAAGTCGGCCAGCCGAGCACGCCGGCGCCGCGCCGCGCGCGCGAAGCGGCCGCCGCGGCGCTGGAGGCGGGGCCGCTCGGCTATACCGAGGCGCTGGGCCAGCTCGAGCTCCGGCAGCGGATCGCCAGACACTATGCCGACTTCTACGGCTGCACGCTCCCCGTCGAGCGGATCGCCGCCACCACCGGCTCCTCGGGCGGATTCCTGCTGGCCTTCCTCGCCGCCTTCGATCCCGGCGACCGGGTGGCGCTGGCCAGTCCCGGCTATCCCTGCTACCGGCAGATCCTCTCGGTGCTCGGCATCGAGCCGGTACTGATCGAAACCCAGCCCGAGACCAAGTTCCAGCCGACCCCGCAATTGCTCGACCAGCTCGCGGGCAGGATCGATGGGGGCAAGATCGACGGCCTGATCGTCGCCTCGCCATCGAACCCGGTGGGCGCCATGGTCACGCCCGCCGAACTCGAAGCCTTGGCCAACTGGTGCGACGCCCATGGCGTGCGCCTGATCTCGGACGAGATCTACCACGGCGTCACTTACGGGATGACTGCTGCGACCGCGGCGCAGTTCAGCGACCATGCAATCGTCATCAACAGCTTCTCGAAATATTTCTCGATGACCGGCTGGCGCCTGGGCTGGCTCGGCCTGCCGCCGGACCTGATGCGCCCGGTCGAGCGCCTGGCGCAAAACCTGTTCATCTCGCCGCCCGCGGTCAGCCAGGCCGCCGGCCTCGGCGCCTTCGACGCGATGGAGGAGCTCGACGTCAACGTCCGCCGCTACGCCGAGAACCGCGCGCTGCTCCTGGACGAGCTGCCGAAAGCCGGCTTCACCAAGCTCACGGTGCCGGACGGCGCCTTCTACCTCTACGCCGACGTCGCCGATTTCACCGCGAACAGTCTGGATTTCTCCAAGCGCATGCTGGCGGAGACCGGCATCGCCGCGACCCCGGGCCTCGACTTCGACCCCGCCCGCGGCGCGCATTTCATGCGCTTCTCGTTTGCCGGCGCCACCGCCGACATGGCGGAAGCAGCGCGGCGCCTGAAGGCCTGGCACAACAAGGCGCGGCGGTAGGGCTCGTCAGTCTAGTTCGGAGTGATACAGTACGGCGCGGTCGAGATGGCGCGCCGCTGCGGCGTGGCGCTCGCGAGGTGGAGAGGGTACTCGCCTAGGATTACAATTCACTTGCGATTCGGAATCGTCCGATCGCGCAGCAGGCGATATGTCATTGGCGAAGAAAAATAAAGCGGCAAAGAAGAAAGCCGGCGTGAAGCCGCAAGCCGTCACGCCGCTCCGTGCCACCAGTGGTGCCGGATTTGATTTTGAAGACCAAATAAGTGCCTGGCTGATGGTGAAGATGCTGTTCGGCGAGACCATCCCAGGCATCGGGGGCACTGGCATCATGCTTCAAGCCCAGGTCGGAGCCCTCGGTTGGCTTATTGATGATCTCTTGGTCACGACGTCGCATGGCCGGCATCTCGCCATCTCGGCGAAAGGCAACACCCAAGTCACCTCTGCCGGCCTGCCATCCGATTTCGTTTCACGGGCTTGGAAGATGTGGCGCGATCCCAATGGGATCATGGATAGAAGCCGGGATAGCTTTGCACTGGTCACTCAGGGAAGCCGTCCAGATTTCGACGCACCTTGGGCGGAAGTGACGAAAGCCTGCAGCGGTTCGGATAGCATCTTATCGATGCGCCGTATTCGCGAGGCCGCCAAGCAATCCAAGGTCTTCCACAGCGTTCAAAAACCGAACGATGACCAGCCAGGAGCGCCAGACGATGAGACGATTGCGCTCATTCGTCACCTGCATGTTCTTCCAATGGACCTGCAATCCTCCTATTCCGATACAAAGAATCAGGTGATCGGACAATGTCGCCAACTCTTGATCAGCAGGGACGCGACGGAGGGAGAAGAGCTCTGGGACGCTCTGATTGCAATGGCGAAAGAGGTCAGGCTTTCATCCGGCACCTTGACAATTGAGGAACTCTGGTCCGCGTTGCGCACCAAGTTTCGCCTCCGCGATCACCCAGACTATGCACCCGATTGGGAGATTCTCCGTGGCGTGACATATGACCACAAGCGCCGCATCAAGACTCAATTGTCATCCGGTCATCAGATCGCACGGCCTACTGAGGTGGCCACCCTTAAACAAGCGATAGCGAACAACATCTTCACCGTCGTGTTCGGCGAATCAGGCTCAGGCAAGTCCGCGCTCGTCAAGACTGTGCTCGATGGTGAATTCGCCGATTTCGAACAGGTCTGGTTCGGCCCGGACGAATTGAAAATAGCGTTGAGTGCTGGCCGCCGCTCTTCCTTGGGCCTGCGGCACGATCTGACGTTAGTACTAAATGCGGCGTCGAGGCCGAAGAACATTCTCGTCATCGATTCCGTCGAACGTATCGACCCGTCCGAGCTGGCGGTTATCGACCAGCTTATCCAAAGCATATGTCCGGCCTTGGCAGAAGTTGCTGATGCGACATGGCACATCGTGTTCGTGACGCAACCGCAGAATTGGGCGGACTGGGCGGACACTCTGCTGATCGGTCGCAACTTAGCGCCGTTCGGAGTGGAAGCCCTCACGAAGGGTGATGTTAGGGCAGCACTGCAGGCTTCTCCTGCGATGAGTTGGCTGACTGCTCATGACGAAACAGTGGCGGTTTTGACCAATCTCCGGACACTCGCCTGGGTCGTCGATGCTGGGCCCGCATTTGCGAGGTCAGCCGGGTTGGCTTCGCATACGGCGATAGCAGATCGGTTGTGGCGGTTTTGGACGGGTGATCGCACCGAGGTTGAGGTCTTCGTTATGAAGCTCGCCGAGCGTGAGGCTTCGTTCGAGCGAAGCTTTCCCTTAACGAGCATCGAAGTGTCCGAACTTAAAGTCTTCGATGGCCGTCCGGCGGCTTTGCCGCTGCGGTTGAACGATCGAACCAAATCCATAGAGTTTGAACATGATTTGGCGGCCGACTGGGCTCGGTATCAGTATCTAAAGTCATTTGCAGCGGATACGAGGCGGTGGGCCGCCCTCGCCGGCAATCCTCTCTGGACCAACGCCCTTCGAATGCTTGGGCAGTTCCTGTTACGCGAAACAGAGGACCAGGAGGCTGGCTGGGACGTCGGATTCAAGGCGGCGGAAGCGGAAAGGCTCACATCTGCAAGTGATCTCCTTCTGGACGCGTTGTGCCTCGATCCGGACGCCGAACGCTTCATGGGTGAGCGGGTGGATCTCCTGATGGCGAATGAGGGCTTCTATCTCAATCGCCTATTGAATCGGTTCCATCATCTCGCCACCGTCCCGAAGGGAGGCGCCTCAGCGATTCAGTCCGACCTTGCCCTCTACATGGAGACGAAATTTCGGACGGTCGTCATTGGTCAATGGTTCCCTTTGCTGGGTTTCGTCGTCACCCATCGCGAAAGGCTGAGCGGGCTGGTGCTGCCATCCCTCTCAAAGGCGTTGCAGGCTTGGCTGACGGGAACGCCTCGGTTCTTTTCGGACGGGACACCGGTTCGCTTTCGTCGAGAGGCAGCGGAATTAGCACTCGAAATGGCACGGACGATCCAAGTCGAAAAGTGGAGCGGCACCATTTACGCTGTGCAGGATTTCTCGCCATACACCGCTGCGCTTGCTGCTGCAGTTGAACTTCCGGAAGAAGTCTCCCAGTGGGCGCTCGAGCTCTGCGGCCGCCGTGATCTCTCGACGCACGTGTTAGACCGCGTGCAATCAATTCTGCGTCTCAGAGAGGAGAAGCATCAGCAGAGATTGCGCGACGATCCGATTTACCGACTGAACAACGCACGGCGAGAAAATTTGCCCACTTTCCTTTCCAGTAGTGAAGAGCTACCGCCTTGGCCGATTGGTGCCCAGTTTAAGACTGACCGCGACCTCCGGACAGCGGTTTTCAAGGAGAACGGGCTCGTTCCGCTGATGGTCGTCCGGCCAGCGGCGGCAGCAGAGATATTGCTGGCATTGATCGTGGAAGACGAGCCGGAGCGCGACAGCAGCCGGTATGAGATCGAGCTAGGATTGGAGTACGCGCAGGATAGCTACCCGACCGCTTACTGGAAGAGCCCCCTCTTCAGTTTCCTACAAGTGTCGCCGGACACGGCACTAGGCACGGTGATCGACTTGGTCAACTTCTGCACCGATCGCTGGAAGGAGCAGGTCGTTAAGGATCGCGATGGTGAGGCCCCGCGAATATCCCTCACGTCCTCAGACGGGACGCAAAGACAGTACTTCGGCCGTCGTGACGTTTTCGATTGGACTCAGCACAACGACATGCGGATTGGATCTCTCTCATCTGCACTGGATTCGGTCGAACGGTGGCTGACGCTGCAAGTAAGCGCTGGCATCGATCTGACACCTCATCTTCACCGACTCCTGCATGAATGCCCATCGGCTGCAGTCATCGGGCTGCTGATCAACGTAGGAAAGTATCGGCCGGAGCTTTTTTTAAGCCCGCTCAAATCTCTGCTGACAAATTTCGATTGCTTCGATTGGGACCAATATCGCGTGCGCGACTTATCCTGGAACATGAGCGCCTGGACGATGCCGCCCCCAAATGAGTTCGTATTTGCGCTCGCCAAGTCATGGGTGCTTGCGCCTCATCGCCAGAAGGTACTTCTGAGTGTCATTTCAGACTTGCTAAATGCGGATGATGCATTCGCTGCCGATGTCAAGGCAGCAGTCGCTCAATGGGTAAAACCGGAAAATCGAAAGGAACTGATCGAGTTCGAACTGATCAGTGCCGCGCTCGATCGAGACAACCATCACCGCCAGGTCGATCCTGAGACGGGTCGGGAGAAGATGGCCTTCGTTGTCCCGGAGTGGCTGCAAAAAAAGGTGTCCGATTGGGACGCCGAGCACCAAGCGTCCCGCCAACAGCTACTTATGCCAGAACAGCTCGAACAGGTGCTCGCGGGTCAGAAGGCGATCACCTTAGACAGTTCGGAGAAGGTATTCAGCCTGCTCCAGGAAGCCGAGACTACCAATGATGAAGGAGGCGAGGCCGGGTGGAACGACACCTATCGGTTTGCCTTAGCGGCCACGCTCGTCGTCAATGGTGAATCCTGGCTCCTGAAGAACCCCGAAGCAGAGAAGGAGATCCTGGACATAATAAGGGGCGGCCTTTCGGCTATCCCTTCTTCCGCTGAAGAAATGCGATCGCGACGGATTGGTCCGGGCGACGAGAAGCTTAAGTTCCTTACCTATGCCGCGATGCATCGCTGGCGGAAAGGTGGTGCCGAAGCCAGCGAATGGGAGGAGGCGATCCTAATGCTCATGACAAGCGGTAGCGGCGCGGCGTCGTCGCTTGTCTTTGCGATTGGTCATGCCTACCGGCAGAGTCTGGGGGCGTCCTGGTGGCGGTTGCTTCATCTGGGTGTTTTGTGGTCGGCGCTGATTCTACTGACACCCCATTTCGGTGACGATGAGCAAAGTGAGGTGTTGTGGAGCAAATGGTTGGCCAGTTTCCGGAAGCTCAAGATCGCCGGAGTAAACGCTCCCGTCGATGAATTTCGGTTCCAGCGCGTTGCAACTCTGACCGAAAAGCTCCTCTTTGCGCGACGGGAACGGTCGTATGAGAAGGAGGAGCTGCGCTTCAGAGGGAGGCGCCCAAAGCCGCGAGCGCCCCTCCTCGACTCACATGTCCTTGGGAATGTCTTTGGTTGGTTGCTTGTTGGCGGCAGCCCAGGAGAGTGGTCCGAGGAAACCCGGATTGCGCTTGAGCTTTGGCAGTTCGATATTGCTCGAGCTGAAGCGGAGCGTAGAGAGTCTGGAGAGTATGATATTCCTGGCCAACAGTTCGGGTATGGTGTCCTGACAAAGTTGGCAGATCTAACCCTAAGTGCTCCCGCCGGAGCGGCGCGCCCTCTGTGGGAATCCGTCCTCCGCCATGGGCCGAATGCTCATTACGCAATACAACAGTATATCCTCGGTATCTTCGAGGCGCTCGGCCGAGGCTCTTCGATCGTTCCGTTTGAAGTCGTATGGCGCGAGATGATTGAGTACGCGCTTGCTCGGGACTGGGGAAGCGGCGATCATTGGTCCTATGGAGAACGGATGCTGTGCAGCCTTTTGGGCTACGGAAACGAAAGGATCCTGGCGCAAAGCGCTCCAGGCGCGGTGTCTAAATTCAGAGACCTCTACGAGCGCTGGGCGGAAGGTCATCTGGGGCACGATGATGATTGCTTCGTAAGATTCAATCGATTTCTCACAGCGGATGCAGGGGCGCCGTTAAGGCTAGCCGGCCTATGCTGGATCTCGTCTAGACTCAAGCAAAGCGAGCGACCGACGCGGTGGTGGCGCAATGGCTTGCCCGATTCCCTAGTTGAACTGCTCGATACAACTATCAATAAAGATAGGCGCGCACTCGCGGGCGATCCTCCTGCGCGTCAAGCAGTTCTTGATATCGCGGCGATCATGGTTTCGGCGAACATTCCGAGTGCGCTTCCCCTGCAAGAGCGTATTAAACAACTTCTCCGCTAAGCAAGAATCTTGGAAGGTACAGCAAGCCTCCATTTGTCGGACCACAAGTCTTAGCAATCGGGGTCAGCGATGAATTCTTGCCGCCGGTGATCAGTACCAGACCCACTTCCGCAGCAAACAACCTGAGTTCATCCCACTGCGTTTCGGACAAACGACGCCGCTTGTGCTACACTCAGCGCGCTGTTTGAGATTGTGAACTCCGCGTCGAACGACGCATCAAACGAAGCGCGCCCGAGACCAAGGCGCGCCCATTCCCACCGGCGCAGCCGGAACCTTTACAGGGCCTTTACCACAGCAGGAATCCGTTTCGCGCGGGCGGATGGGACAAAGGCCTGCCGTGTCAGAGACTTGGTCCGCCTTTCGGCCTTCGAGAATGGTGCAGGCTGTAAAGGTCCCGCGCGCCGGTCGCCGCAGCGCCGGTTGCTGCACCTGCAACACAGACCGGACGCAGACAGAATTGAGCTTCCGCCGACCCACACGCCGCACGGTAACCCGGACCCAACCCGGACAGAATTGAGATTCGGCGGCGCCGTCCGCTAGCGGGAAACGCTGCATCGTCAGCAGCTTGCCGCAGTTTGCCCCCCGCCGGGGCGCCAACCCGTCCGTGTCGTCCGGGATGCGCCACTGCAGGCGCGCGGCTTACGCCATCCGCTTCACCACGAAGCGGTTGATCAGCAGCGAGAGCAGGCTGAAGCCCGCCATCACGCCGATCATTGGCAGGGCGGTGTCGTCGAACTTGGTCAGCCAGGAGAGCAGGCCGGAACTCAAGGCGGCGAGCACGAATTGCAGCACGCCGAGCATCGCCGAGGCCGCACCCGCATTGGCGGCGAAGGGGCCCATGGCGAGGCCGGTGGTGTTGGGGATCACGAAGCCCATGGTCGCGATCCAGACGAACAGCGGCAGCAGGATGCCGAACAGCCCGCCGATCCCGGCGGCCACGTCGACCACGAAGACCGCGGCGGCGGCGATCTGGATCAGCAGGGCGGTGAGCAGCACGCGCTCCGGCGAGCTGCGCCGCTGCGCCACGACGTTGACCTGGCTCGCGATGATGAAGCCGACCGCGTTGATGCCGAAGACCGCGCTGAAATAATAGTCGGGATAGCCGTAGACGTTGACGATCACGAAGGGCAGGCCGGCGATATAGGCGAAGGTCCCCGCCATCATCGTGCCGCCGGTCAGGGCATAGCCGACGAAGTTGCGATGGGTGAAGAGGCGCCAATAGCCGACGATGACGGATTCGAGGCGCAGCGGCCGCACATGCTCCGGCTTCAGCGATTCCGGCATGCGGACGAAGATCAGGACCATGGAGAGAACGCCGATCAGGGTGAGCAGCCAGAAGATCTCGCGCCAGCCGAACCAGATCAGCACGCCGCTGCCGATCATCGGCGCCAGGATCGGGCCGACGCCGAACACCAGCAGCACCCGGGAATAGACCCGGATCGCATCGGCGCCGGAGAAGAGGTCGCGCACCATGGCGCGCGCCACCACCGTGCCGGCGCAGCCGCCGGCCGACTGCAGGAAGCGCAGCGCGATCAGGGTCTCGATGTTGGGCGCCAGCGCGCAGCCGATCGAGGCGGCGATGTAGATCGCCAGGCCGAAATAGAGCGGGGGCTTGCGCCCGAAGCGGTCGGCGATCGGGCCGTAGAAGGCCTGGCCGATCGCAAAGCCGGCGAAGTAGGTGGGCAAGGTCAGCTGCGCCTGCGCGTCGGTGGCGCCGAGGCTGGCGGCGATGAAGGGCAGGGCCGGCAGATACATGTCGATCGCCAGGGGGGCGATCAGACTGAGCACGGCAAGGATGAGGACGAGCTCGGCGTGGCGCAGCCGCGCCTTCTGGGCAGGGTCGGACATGCGGGTGATCTTAGGCGGCCGGGAGTGGTTTCCGATGCCAGTTTATTGCAGACCCGACCATACTTTCTATGTCGGTCGCCTGGGCGCGCCAGCCAAGCTCGCGTTCCGCCTTGGCCGGCGAGGCATAGAGCTGCGGCGCATCGCCCTCGCGGCGCGGGCCTTCGTTGACCGGCACCGGCTTGCCCGCGAGCTTGCCGACCGCGGCCAGCACCTCGCGCACCGAGACGCCGATCCCCGTGCCGAGATTGAAGGCATGCGCCCCGGACTTGGTTTCGAGCAAGGTCAGGGCCTTGAGATGCGCCTCGGCCAGGTCCTCGACATGGATATAGTCGCGCAGACAGGTTCCGTCCGGCGTCGGGTAGTCGGTCCCGAACAGCGAGAGCGGCCCGCCTGCGCCGAGCGCCGCCTGGATCGCCAGCGGGATCAGGTGCGATTCCGGCTCATGCGCCTCGCCGATCTCGCCGTCCCGGTCGGCGCCGCAGGCGTTGAAGTAGCGCAGCATGACGACGTCGATCTCGCCGGCGGCGGCGAGGTCGGCGAACAGGTGCTCGGCCGCGAGCTTGGTCCGACCATAGACGTTGACCGGCAGCCGCGGCGCCTCTTCTTCGATCGGCATCCGCTCCGGCATGCCATAGACCGCGCAGGTCGAGGAGAAGACCAGCTTGCGCAAGCCGCACTGCCGCATCGCATGGCTGAGCGACAGCGCGCCGTTCACGTTGACGTCGTAGTAGTCGAACGGCTGCTTGGCCGATGCGCCGACCAGGGACAGCGCCGCGAAATGCAGCACCGCGGTGGCGCGATAGCGCCGCAGCACGGTCTCGACCCGATAGCCGTCGCGCACGTCGCCTTCCTCCAGCGGCCCCCATTTCACCGCCCAGCGGTGGCCGGTCGCGAGGTTGTCATAGGCGACCGGCAGGAAGCCCGCGCGGTCGAGCGCCTTGCAGACATGGCTGCCGACATAGCCGGCGCCGCCGGTGACCAGGACGGCAGGCTTCGTCATGCAGTCCTGCCGAGGCTGGAATAATGGAATCCGGCGGCTTGCATCTCGGCGGGACGATAAATGTTGCGGAGATCGACGAAGACCGGCGCCTTCAGCAGCGCCTTGACCCGGTCGAGGTCGAGGCTGCGATAGCTGTTCCACTCGGTCAGGATCACCAGCGCGTCGGCGCCGTCGATCGCCGCGTAGGGATCGTCGCGATAGTCGAGGTCCGGCAGCTGCTTCTTCGCTTCCGCCATGCCCTCGGGATCATGGGCGCGGATCTTGATGCCCTGCTGCTGCAGCAAGGGCA